>JBCAYL010000001.1:2100000-2352089 GCA_038533575.1 Pseudomonadota bacterium
AACTCCGGCTCGCGGAGGCGGAGATCGCTGTGACGCATCCCGATGGGCGCAGTTTCTCGGCAGGCCGCGTGAAGGTGAGCCAGGCGGAAGTGGTCGACAAGAAGGGCGATAAGCTGCGCTTGGGCTATGCGGCGACGTTCGGCTGGAACGAGGTGAAATGCATCGCGGCCGCCACGCTCGACCTCAACGCGCCCGGTGCGGAGAAGGGGTCGGCCACGGAGGAGGAGTTCTTCCTCTACCACACCGAGGGCGTCGAAAGCTCTGGCTTCTGCATCCACTTCAAGCTGCCCCATTACGTGACCTTCCAAAGCTCGCTCGACGCCATGCGCGATGCGAAGGCGAAGAAGGCGGCGAAAGAACCTCAGATGGAGCCCTCAAGTAGCGAAGCGGTAGGGCATGAAAAATCGGAGCCAGCCGAATGAGCCTCTCCGATCTCACAAAACCCTGGGAGGCCATGAGCTACGGCTTCCTCGACGGCTCCGCCAAGCGCGAATTGCGCCGTAAGGTGCTGAAATCGGTGTCCGTGCCCGGTTGCCAGATGCCCTATGCCAGCCGCGAAGTGCCCATGGCGCGTGGTTGGGGGACGGGCGGGCTGCAAGTGTCGCTGACGCTGGTGCGGCCCGACATGCGCGTGAAGGTCATCGACCAGGGCGCCGATGACAGCGTCAACGCCGCCTCCATCCGCCGCTTCATCGCGCGCGTCGCAGGCACGCCCACGACGATGGACACTTTGGAGGCCGACCTCATCCAGTCGCGCCACCGCATCCCCGAGGAGGTGCTGCGCGAAGATCAGATCCTCGTGCTCCAAGTGCCGAACCCGGAGCCCCTGCGCCCCGTGCAGCCCAACATGTCCATCGCCCGCCAGATGCATGCCGACGCCGATTACGGGCGGATGTGGCTCCAGCTCTACGAGCAGATCGTGCGCTCCGGCCGGGTGATGCAGGGCGCGTCCTACCCCTCCCTCGTCCATGGACGCCATGTCATGACACCCTCGCCCATCCCGCGCTGGGACGTGCCGAAGCTCCATATGTCCAAGCACCTCACGATCCTGTCGGCAGGCCGCGAGAAGCGCATCTTCGCCGTCCCGCCCTACACGCGAGTTGAGCCGCTGGTCTTCTCCGACGTGCCCTACCGGGTGGAGGATCATGGCGATCTCATCTGCACGCGTTCTGGGGCAAAGGGGTTCTTCATGAACGAGATACCGCAAGACGACGGCAGCTCCAGCTTCGAGGTGTCCGACAGCGAATGGGGCGTGAAGACGATCCGCGCCCGCGATGGCGAGGGCGAGAGTCGCGGCGCCACGTGGTACCGGGACGGGCAATTTACCGACACCCGGCCCGGCCTTGAGCCGGGGCCTCTTCCGCCCCACGACCAGGAGGTCCCGGGTCAAGCCCGGGACGTGTAGTGCGATGACGATGACCCTAGAAGCTCCGAAGATCGTTCAGACGCGTCCGCTCCTCGATATCCGCGGCGTGTCGAAATCCTACGGCGACGTGCGGGCGGTACGCGACGTCTCCGCCCATGCCTATCCGGGCGAGGTGCTGGGCATCGTGGGCGAGAGCGGCTCCGGCAAGTCGACGCTTCTCAGGATGATGAACCTCGAGGAGACGCCGGATCAGGGGAGCTACACGCTCGATCTGCCGGACGTGGCGGGCAACCTCTTCGAGCTAGACCGTTTCGCACGCCGGATGCTCTGCGCCACAAAGATCGGGATCGTCTACCAGAACCCGCATCTGGGGCTCCTGATGAAGCACTCCTCCTCCGGCAACGTCGCCGAGCGGCTGCTCGTGGCGGGCGAGCGCAGTTTCGCGACCCTGCGCGCTGCAGCGACAGAGGCGCTTCAGGCGTCCGAGTTTCCCTTGGAGCGCCTTGATGCGCCGCCGATAGAGCTGAGCGGCGGCATGCAGCAGCGCGTGCAACTGGCGAAGGCCATCGCGCTGGAGCCCGCGCTTCTGCTGCTCGATGAGCCGACCACAGGGCTTGATGTCAGCGTGCAGGCGCTGGTGCTCGATACGCTCAAACGGCTCCAGCAGGAGCGGCAGATCACCATGGTCATCGTCTCCCACGATCTGGGTGTCATACGCACGTTAGCCGACCGTGTGATGGTGATGCGCAGGGGCGAGGTGGTGGAGACGGGCCTGAGCGATCAGATCTTCCAGGACCCGCAACATCCCTACACGCAGCAATTGGTGCACGCGAAACTATGACCCAAGTTCTCGAGATCGACGGCCTTGCGAAGGGCTTTTCCCTGCATCACCTGGGCACGGAGATCGGCGCGTTCGAAGACATCTCCTTCGACGTGGTCGCCGGGGAGTTCGTGCTGCTGAAAGGCGCGAACGGGGCGGGCAAGTCGACGCTCTTACGCACCCTCTACCGCTCCTACCTGCCGCGGGCGGGCGCGATCCGGTTCCATTCCTCCCATGGCGTGATCGACCTTGCGCGCGCAGCCGATGTGGACGTGGCGCATCTGCGCCGGACAGAGATTGGCTTCGTTACGCAATTCCTCACCGCCCGTCCTCGGGTGAGCGCGGAAGCCATCGTCGCAGAGCCACTGCGGCTCGCGGGATGGGACGCGTCCGAGGCTCTGGAGAAAGCCCGCGCCGCGCTTGCCACCTTCGGCGTGAAGCCCGACCTCTGGGCGGCTTACCCTACCACTTTCTCCGGCGGAGAGCAGCAGAAGGTGAACCTAGCGCGCGCGCTGATCCTGCCGCAGAAACTGCTGATGCTTGATGAGCCCACCGCCTCGCTCGATGCCAATGCGCGGGCGGCGCTGGTAGCCCGGCTCAAGGAACTCAAGGCGCAGGGCACGGCGATGATCGGCGTATTCCACCACCCCGACGACGTGCTGCACCTCATCGATCGGATCGTCGATCTCACGCCCGAAGCGACGGAAGAGGAGCGCGCCGATGTGGCTCTCTGACCTCAAGATCATCCTCGCCGACCGCGTGATCGAAAATGGCAGCGTCCGTATTGAGAGCGGCGTGATCACAGACGTCACCGAAAGCAACGGCAAGCCCTCGGGCTTCACGCTCTTTCCCGGCTTCATCGACATGCATGGCGACATGATCGAGCTCGAGCTCGAACCGCGGCCCAAGGTCGACTTTCCGATGGAGGTTGCCGTGCACCACCTCGATGCCCGCCTCGCCGCATCCGGCGTGACGACGGCCTACGCAGGTGTTTCCTTCTCGCGGACGGCCAAGGATGGCGAGCGCCGCTCCTTCGAGCATACGAGCGCTATCATCCGCGCGCTCAAGGAAAGTATCAAAGGCCTGCGCGTCGACCACCGCATCCATGCCCGCTTTGACATGACCTACACCGCAGCCATCGACGCGCTCGAGGGGCTACTCAGCGATGGCGCGGTCGATCTCGTTTCCGTCATGGATCACACACCGGGCCAAGGACAGTATCGCAACGTCGAAAAGCTCATCGCGCATCGCATGAATGGGGGTCTGAGCGAAGCGGAGGCGCGCGCCTATATTGACCGCCGTATCCAGGATGCGCTTGCGCCTGAGCAGGTGCTGGCCAATCTTCAGCGCATCTCGACGCTTTGCGCTGCGCGTGGTGTAGCCGTCGCGAGCCATGACGACGACACCGTGGAAAAGACCCGCCTCATGGCCGATATCGGGGCCGTCATCAGCGAAT
Organism: Pseudomonadota bacterium; assembly: GCA_038533575.1. NCBI lineage: Bacteria > Pseudomonadati > Pseudomonadota > Pseudomonadota bacterium. The sequence continues at coordinate 2,103,643 of JBCAYL010000001.1, forward strand.
TCCCCGTGACGCTCGAGGCCGCGCAGACCGCCGCCGACCGTGGGCTCATGATCGCCATGGGCGCGCCGAATGCCATGCGCGGGCAGAGCTATTCCGGCAACCTTTCCGCGCGGGAAGCCCATGGGGCGGGCCTACTTCATATCCTCGCCGCCGATTATCACCCCGCAGCGATTCTCCCGGCGATTCGGGAGCTTGCACCGCAGGATGCGGGTGGCCTGGCCGGGGCAGTGCGGCTTGCCTCTTTGAACCCGGCAAAGGCCCTCGGTCTCATGGATCGTGGCGAAATTTCGCCGGGCAAGCGGGCGGATCTGGCGATCGTGGATAACTCCGACCGCGTTGTGGCAACCCTTGTGGCCGGGCAAGCCATTCACAACACAGGTGAATTTCATCTGCCGCTCGCTGCAACGGAAGAAAGGGCCTCAGCTGTCGCGTAACTGTCGTCTGAAATTCATCCGAATGTCATGGAACGCAATCATGACTTAATGCGTTAAATTCATTCGGACGAATCTATGGCTGCTTCGCTTACCCTCACGAACGTCTCGAAACACTTCGGTGAGACGCGCGCCGTCGACAATGTCTCTCTCGACATCCAGCCCGGCCAATTCGTTGGTGTGATCGGACGCTCGGGCGCGGGAAAGTCGACCATGTTGCGCCTCATCAACCGCTTGATCGACCCCACCGAGGGGTCGATTTCATTTGGCGGGCAAGAGATCACGACGCTTAAGGGCCGTGACCTTCGCGCGTGGCGCCGCGACTGCGCGATGATCTTCCAGCAGTTCAATCTGGTCGACCGGCTCGACGTACTGACCAACGTCCTGATCGGGCGTCTGGCCGAACATGGCTTCCTCAGCTCGATGGCGATGCGTTTTACGGACGAAGAACGCACCATGGCGCTGATGGCGCTCGACCGGCTCGACCTCGTGCCCCAGGCGCTTCAGCGCGCGGGCACCCTTTCGGGCGGCCAGCAACAGCGTGTCGCGATCGCCAAGGCGCTGGTGCAGCAGCCCAAAATCATGCTGGCTGATGAGCCCATCGCCTCTCTCGATCCTGCCAACGCCACACGCGTGATGGATGGGCTCAAACAGATCAATGAAGAAGACGGCATCACCGTTCTCGTGAACCTCCACACCCTGGACACCGCGCGCGCCTATTGCGACCGCGTCGTCGCTATGCGGCTGGGCCGCGTGCTGTTCGACGGGACGGCTGCACAGCTGACCGACGACGTCGTGCGCGACATCTACGGGGTTCAGGGTCTGAGGGAATTTAACGAGACCGTCACATCCACCCAGGCCACCGCGAAACGCGAAAGCGTCTCTGCGTAAGCGAACTCAATCCACCAACCGAACCGCAATCAGGGAGATTACACCATGCGTTTCGTTACTGCCGCAGTCGCTGCACTGCTTGCCACCCAAGCCGTCGCCATGGATGACGCTGCTTGGAAAGAAGACTACCAAGTCATTCGCTTCGGCATCCTGTCGGGCGAAAACGAAAAAGACCGCATCGCGCGCTACACCCCGTTCGAAGAATACCTGGAGCGTGAGCTGGGCGTTGAGGTCGAAATCTTCACCGCCGGCTCCTATGACGGCGTGATCCAGGCCATCGCCGCCGACCAGATCGAGTTCGCGTTCTTCGGCTCCTCCTCTTATGCGGCCGCCTACACGGCCACCGACGGCAAGGTCGAACCCCTCGTGTCACGCCTCCGCCAGGACGGCTCCACAGGCTATTATTCCGTCGTCGTGACACGCTGCGAAGATGGCTACACGCAGCTGTCCGATCTCGAGGGCAAGGTTCTCGCCTTCGCTGACCCCGACTCCACGTCGGGCTACGCTGTGCCGTACTTCAACATCGCCCAGGAAGTTGATCCCAAGACCTTTTTCTCGGCGATCCCCTTCTCCGGCTCCCACGAAGCTGGCGTGGCAGGCGTGTCGCAAGGCACCTTTGACGCCGCAGCGACCTGGCAGAACAACGCCACCGATGGCCGCTGGCAGCGCATGATTGAAAAAGAGATGATCGCCGAAGGCGAGATCTGCCCGATCTGGGAAAGCCCCGAGATCACGTCCGGCCCGTTCACTGCACGCGCCAACATTCCTGACGAACTCAAGGTCGCCATGAAAGACCTCGTCATGAACATCCCGGAAAACGATCCGGAAGCCTTCGCCTCCATGACCGGCGAAGTCGAGGGCACGCCCAACCCGCAGATCGGTTGGATCGAAGTCGACCACAGCCGCTACCAGTGGATCGTGGACATGCGCGACTGGCTCAAGCGCGAGCGTCGCTCCTCCTAATCTACCCCGACACTGCACGACAGAGCCCGGCCTTTTCGTAGGCCGGGCTTCCGCCCGGCGCATTCCGAGGAACTCCCATGACCGCTACCGCCGACGTCACGCCGCTGCGACCCGTCCAGCAGTTCGAACTTGACTACGTCGCCCTGCGGCGCCGCCAAAAGCTGGGCTGGTCCATCGCGGCTGTCCTTTTCCTCATCGCGTTCACCTTCTCGGCATGGCTTGGCGACTTTTTCAAGGTCACGCAGGTCACCAATATCGACGGATCGCGCGAATGGCGCTGGATCATCCCGGCGGGCCTTCCGCGCTTGGGCGACTTCATCGAACGGACGTTTCCGACGATCCGCTTCGAGACCTTTTGGGCCGACATGGGCGAATGGTTCTGGCGCTGGCGCATCTGGATGAACCTGCTGTTCGAGACGATCCTGATCGCCTTCATGGCAACGGTCTTCGGCGTGATCGGTGGCTTCGTTCTCTCTTTCCCCGCCTCGCGCAACCTTGCTCCGAACAAATGGGTCCTCTGGATCTGCCGTCGCTATCTTGAGATCGCGCGCACCGTCCCCGAACTCGTCTTCGCGCTGATTTTCGTCTTCTGCTTCTCGGTTGGTCCTATGGCGGGCGTCCTCGCCATCGGACTTCACGCTGCGGGCGCCTTGGGCAAACTCTATTCCGAAGTGAACGAAAACATCGATATGCGCCCGCTGGAGGGCGTAAAGGCCGCGGGCGGTACGTGGTTTGACCAGATCCGCTATGGTGCCGTCCCGCAGGTCTTGCCCAACATCATCAGTTACACGTTGCTGCGCTTCGAAATTAACGTTCGTGCATCTTCGATCATTGGCTATGTGGGCGCGGGCGGCCTAGGCCAAGAGTTCCGCGAGGCGCTGTCTCTGCAGGAATACACTGACCTCTCGGCGCTCTTCGTGATCATATTCGTGACCGTGATCGTGATCGACTACGGGTCCGAGAAACTGCGCCATCGCATCATCGGCCTGGAAAAAGGGCCTGCATGATGTCCTTCCGCTTTGCTACCCGAGGACTTGTGATGAACGTCACCGAACAAGACACCGCCCGTTTCATGGAGGCCGTTCCGCGCGCCTACCGCGACCCGACGCTGGTCCGCGCCCAAAAGATCGGCCTGTGGGTCTTCTTCATCGGCCTCTTCTGCTGGTGCCTTTACGATTTCAACTTCTCGCCTGAGCGCATCTGGACGGGGTTGGAGCGTCTGGGCCGTGTCCTGTCCTTCATGTTCCCGCCGCACCTCTGGGAAACCTGGGAAGAATGGCTCGAGATCTTCACGGCCCTCGGTGAAACCATCGCTATGGCCTTCATGGGCACGCTGCTGGGTGCCATCATCGCCTTCCCGGTCTCATTTCTCGGCGCCAAGAACATCAACCGCATCTTCTGGGTCCGGCAGGGCACGCGCCGCGTTTATGACGTGATCCGCGCGTTCGAGACGCTGATCCTCGCCCTTATCTTCATCCGCGCCTTTGGCCTCGGCCCCCTGGCCGGGATCCTCGCCATAGCAGTGTCCGAAATCGGAACCTTCGCCAAACTCTTCTCGGAAGCCCTCGAAAACACCTCCAAAAAACCAGTCGAAGGCGTCGTTGCCTCTGGTGGTTCGCGGCTCCAATCCATCCGCTACGCGATCATGCCGCAGGTTCTGCCCGTCCACCTGTCGGTCTTGCTCTACAACTTCGAATCCAACGTCCGATCCGGCACGATCCTCGGCATCGTGGGCGCAGGTGGCATCGGCTTCATGCTGTCGGACCGGATCGCAGGCTATTTCTGGGACCAGGTCTGGACGATCATCTTCCTGATCATCGGGATGGTCTACATCATCGATTATCTGTCTGGCCTCATCCGCACCCGCGTGATCGGCAAATGGGAAGGCGCGCGGTAAGATGCGCCCATGCAGCGGATCATGATCATTGGGAGCCCCGGCTCCGGAAAATCCACGCTCGCCCACGCTTTGGGCGAGCGTTTTGGCATCCCCGTCTTTCACATGGACCGCGAGGTACACTGGCTCCCCGGCTGGCAGGAGCGCCCTAGGGAGGACAAGTCCGCCATCGTGAGGCGCATCATCTCGGAGGACGCGTGGGTCTTCGAAGGCGGCAACTCCGCGACCTATGCAGAAAGGCTGGCCCGCGCTGAGATGCTCATCTGGCTTGATCTGCCAGTAGGCTTACGGCTGTGGCGCGTGATCCGTCGCGCGATCCGCGAGCGCGGCAAAACCCGCCCCGACCTCGCAGACAACTGCCCGGAGCGGCTCAACATGCTGCCAGAGTTCATCGGCTTCATCCTGCGAACGCGCGTGGCCTCCCGCCGCAAACAACGCGCCGTCTTCGAGGACGCGAGCTGCTCGAGGCACTGCCTGAGCCGTCAGCACGAGATCGATACCTTCTTGAAGCGTCTGGAGATAAGCCGATGAGCGGAGCAGGATCCAAGAAGCACCTCTCTGAGGCTCCCACGATCCACGACGGCGCGCAGGTCGATGATTGCGAGCTTGGCGTCTGGACGGAGGTCGGGCGCGGCACCGTCATGAAGTCCTCACAGATGGGCGATTACAGCTATATCACGCAGAACTGCCACGTCGTGTGGACGACAATCGGCAAGTTCTGCTCCATCGCCAACAGCACCCGCATCAATCCCGGCAACCACCCCACTTGGCGCGCAGTGCAGCATCATTCCGTCTACCGCGCGGAGGCCTACGGGCTTGGTGAGGACGACCACGACTTTTTCGCCTGGCGCAAGGACCACTGGGTGACCATCGGCCACGATGTCTGGATCGGCCACGGCGTGACCGTTACAGCAGGCGTGACCATCGGCACAGGCGCGGTCATTGGCGCAGGTGCGGTCGTTACCCGCGACGTCGCACCGTACACGGTTGTCGGCGGCGTCCCGGCCCGCGAGATCAAGCGCCGCTTTTCCGAGGCACAAGCGGAAGCGCTACAGCAGCTTGCCGTCTGGGACTGGCCGCGCGAGACCTACCGTGCTGCGCTGCCCGACATCCGCGCGCTCGACATCGACGCTTTCATCGAGAAGTATCGCTGAGGCGGGGATGGAGCTTCTTCAGCCATCCGCCACTCACCTCCCAACCTATGTGGACGCCCTGCAGACTGGATGGTCGCCGCGCCCCGCCCGCCCGGAGGCGGCAGAGGAAGAGCTCGCGATGATTGCAGCAGACCCGGAAGGCTTCCTCGCCTCCCTTGATGACCCGGATGGGGCTGGCCCACCCATCACGACTGCCGATGGGAGCATCGTCCCACGTTTACCGAGCCTACGGCGCTGGATGTGGCAAGACGGCTTCTGTGGCAGCATAGAACTGCGCTGGCAGAAAGGCACGGATGCATTGCCAGTCACCTGCGCCGGGCACGTGGGCTATGCGGTGGTCCCCTGGCGGCGGGGCGAAGGCCACGCAACGGAGGCGTTGCGGGGGCTTAAGCCTCTGGCGCAACGTCGGGGCCTTCGTCGTCTCGCTCTTTCCACGGATCAAGGGAATGTCGCTTCGCTACGTGTCATTGCGAAGGCGGGGGGCGTCTTCCTTGACTGCGGGCCACGCCATCCGTCCCACGGCGAAGGCGAAGAGATGCGGTTCACACTGTCGCTCGGTTCCGACTCATGAGCGATGTGAAAGCCGACGAGACCTCTTCTTCCGAGCCTCCTACGGGTCGCACGTCGCCTTTCGACAGCTCCTTCATCATCCTCCTCGTCGTCGCGACGGGCGCAAGCGCGGGCGTGGCCTTCACCGAAGGTCCGGGCCGTGTGGCGGAGATTGCGGCGTCCTATCTTGGCTTCCTCGCGCTGCTCAGCCCTAAGATCCTCTGCGGCTTCTTCATCGCCGCCTCCGTCTCTATCCTCGTGCCCCGCGAAATGCTGACCCGCTGGATCGGCGCAGGGAGCGGAGCGCGGGGGCTGCTCATCGCCTGTCTCGCGGGCGCGCTTGTCCCCGGTGGGCCCTCCATGATCTTCCCGCTCGCTGCGGGCTTCCGCGCGGCGGGGGCGAGCCTCGCCGTTCTCATCACCTTCGTCACCGCATGGAGCCTCTACGGCATCAACCGCACCGTCATCTGGGAGATGTCGTTTCTCCACATCGACTTCGTCCTACTCCGGGTGCTCATCTGCCTGCCGTTGCCGCTTCTGGCGGGCTGGTTCGTGGCCCAGGTCATGCGACAGGTGACGCGATGAATATCATCATCGGCACGGTGGTCCTGATGGCGCTGGCGGCTTGGGTGTGGCAGCGACTGGCCACGCCAGGCAATCGCGAGGCGGCGCTCGCAGGCACGCGGCGGATGGTCCTGATGAACACGCCCCGCCTGATCGTGGCCCTCATCAGCGCGGGCCTCTTCGCGGAGCTTTTGCCGGAAGAAGTGGTGCGCACCTATCTGGGCGACACCTCGGGCGTGACCGGCGTCCTGCTCGGCGCGGGTCTGGGCGTTCTGACGCCGGGAGGTGCGTTCGTCAGCTTCGCGCTGGCCGCCGGGGCGTCACAGGCTGGCGCCTCCACCGCTGTCCTCGTTGCCTACATTACCGCCTGGGCGCTCTTCGGCCTAACCAAGCTCATCGCCGAAGAACTCGCCTTTCTCGGCGCACGCTTCATAGCCGTCCGCGTGGCCTTGACGTTTCCCTTGCCGCTCATCGCCGGCGGTGTGGCGTTGGCGGTTTAAGGCGGCCCGAACACGTCCTCGATCTGCGTAACCCGTGTTTCGAGCGACGCAGGCGGCAACGTGATCGCGTCGACATCTAGCTCTTTCAAAGCCGCCACGAGGCGCTGGTATTCCGCAACTGCCTCTGCAAAGCCCTTGTTGCGCCCGGCAGCCCGCGCGAACCACGGCGCGTGGGGCGGAACAAGCACCACTCGGCGCGCATAGGGGAAAGTCGGCCCGAGGGTCCACTCCAAAGGAACCCCTGCAACATGCCTTAGCCCCACCGCGGCGTCGAAGATGCCCCTATCGAAGAAGGTGCGCGAACCCGCGGCGCGGGCGAGGTCCTTCCGTGCCAGCGCGGCGGCCTCTGTTAGGAAAGCCGCCATATCTACCCACGGCAGGGCTGTCCCGCCCTTGGCCTCTTGCGCATCGACGATACGCTGGCCGGGCTCGGGAACAGTGGCGTAGCCCCGCGCGGCCAACGCGCGCAAAAGCGTGGATTTGCCCCCGCCGGAGCAGCCGGTGATGAGAACGCGTTTCAGAGATCAGCCCTTGAGGCGCGCGATGGTAAGCTCGGTCTTGACCCTGTACTCTAGCTGCCTGTCAGGTCCGGCATTGGGCGCAAGAAGTGCTACGAGGTCCGCATCGAAGGCCGCTATCCGGTCGCCGAGGCGCGCAGGCGTAAAGCTCGCGCGGGAATTCTGGCAGGCGATGAAGCTGCGGATGCTCTGGCGCACCGGATCGGAGAGGAACGTCTCTTTGCCCAAAACCTCCACATGTTCCTGATACAGGGTGCGAGGCGCGGCCCATTCACGGGCACCCAGCGCTTGGCCCGTCGCTTCTGGCACCCATCGCGCGAGGAACCGTTCCCAATCCGCTGCCCAAGGCGGCGCATGGGGGGTGTCTCCGGCGAGAATACCGATCACGTGCTCTGGACCGAGGCGCGGCTTGAGGGCGCTGAACAGTCGCGCGGGGTCCATCCAATGGATGCTCGAAGCGAAGGTCACCACGTCGAACTTGCCCGTCAGATCGGCCTCTTCGGCAGTGGCGTGTAGCCAGCGGAGATTGTTCGCTGCTCCGCCCGGCAGGCTGCGACCGAGGGCGATCATTGCGGCGGACGGATCGACGGCCACGACTTCCTCGAAATGCGGCGCCAGTGTCCGTGCCACCTTACCTTCGCCGCAGCCTAGATCGAGGAGCCGCCGCCGCGCTGGAGCGACCTCGAGAATCCGCCCATAGGCTGCGGCGGCGTAGGGCGGGCGATGGACGTAAAGCTCGGCCACCTCGGCATCGTCGAAGGCCGCGCCTGTTGGAGCCGTCGCAGCCACCTATTCCACCAGCCCGAGCGATTTCAGGTACTGGAAGCCTGCTTGAATGTCCGCCTTGCGGCGCAGCTCCAGCACGAGATGCGGCTCGGACCCACACTCCGACAACGCGCGAAAGACCTCCTGCCAGTGGATCTCCCCTTCGCCGGGGGCCCAGTGGCGGTCCGCGTGGCCGTCGAGGTCCTGGAGATGGACGTGGCGAAGCTGATCGCCTGCGTCGCGCACGAAGTAGTCCACCGGCGGTGCGCCGGACATGCGCCGCGCGAGGTGAGCGTGGCCGGTGTCGATGGAGAGCGCGATGGCGTCGCTGTCGAAGCTGTCCACCATGGCACGCCGCGACGCTGGGTCGACGTCGAAAATGTTCTCGATGACGAGGGTAATGCCCTTTTCCTCGGCGGCCTTCACGACCGGGGTCATGATGGCGTGGACGCGGGACAACACGCTTTCCGCGTAACCATCGTAGTTGTGGATGTTCCACGCGTACCAGCGCGTGTAGGGCGAATGCATCACCATCTGGCGCGCACCCACGCGGTCGGCGGCTTCGAGCGCCTTCAGAAACTTCGCGGTGATGAGCGGCTGCAATTCCGGGTCCTTGTTGTCCATATCGAGCCCCTCGAAGGGGCCATGCATGCCGATGCGGCCCTTGAAGCCATCGAGCGCCGTCTTGGCCGCTGCCACACGGTCCTCGAGTTCGGTTGTCAGGCCGCGATGGCTGCTGAAGCCTTGAAGTTCTAGGTCGCGGTCGGCGTCGAAGAGCCAATCGCGATGGGCGGCGATCTCGTCAGGCGCGAGGCAGGCGCCGATCTTAAGCGGGGTCATGGAGGGGCTCCTTGGTGAGTTTGCGGGCGTCGGGGATGAAGAGGCTGGCAGCGACGGCGATGCTCAGGATCGCGGCCATGGCCGCGAAGCTGACCCAACCACCGAAGCTCTGCGTGAGCCAGGCGAAGGCGAAGGGCGCCGAGGCATTTGCGGCCATGGAGGCCGTGTTGATCCAGCCCAGCCGCGCGCCGTAGCCCTTGGCCCCGAAAAGCGCGAGCGGCAGCGTGCCGCGGGCGATCGTCTTGATGCCGTCGCCCATGCCGTAGAGCGCGGCAGCGATCAGGATGCCGGGCACCGTGAAGCCCGCAGCGAGGATTGTAAGAAATCCTGCGAGCATGAGGCCGAGTGCCAGCCAGTAGGTATTGAGCGGGTAAAGGTTGCGGCTGATGAAGAGTTCGAGGAAGCGGCCTACCGTCTTGAAGGGTCCGATGACCGCCCCCGCGAGCGCCGCCATCGCCGCGCTGTGGCCGAGGTCTTGGACGTTGGTGACCCAGAGCGTCATGACGGCGCCCATGAGGTAGCCCGAGAAGATGAAGGAGGCGACCATCCATGCCATTCCTCGCCTGCGTGCGAGGCCGCTGAGTTCGGGCCAATCGCCGCTGGAACCGCCGGGCTTGGTCAGATCGCGTTCGGGTCCCGCGAGGCACATCCAGTGCAGCGGGGCGCAGATCGCGAGATAGGCCGCGCCAAGGATCATCCATGCGGAGCGCCAGTCCACGGCTTCATAAAGCGCCAGCGTCAGCGGCCAGAAGATGGTCGAGGCCACGCCGCCGAAGAGCGTGATGATCGTGATGGAGCGCTGCGGTGACACGGAGAGGTCGAGCCGCGCGACGGAGGCGAAAGCGACGGAGTAAAGGACGAACATCGCCGCCGCTTCCAGCACGAGGATCGCGGCGAAAAGGCTCGTCTGGCCTTCCACGAAGCCGATGCTCATGGTTGCGAGGCCCGCGACTGCTGCCCCCAAGGTCATCACGTAGCGCCCGCCGAAGCGGTCCACGAGCATCCCCGCGACGGGCGACAGGAAGCCGCCGAGGAAGAGCGCGAGGGACAGGACGCCGAAGATACCCGCGAGCGTCAGGCCAAGCGGCGCGGCCATCTCCGGCAAAAGGATGGCATAGGCGTAGTAGAGCACGCCGTAGCCCATGATCTGGGAGATGCCGAGACCCATGGCGGGCAGGTGGTCTCGTCGGATCACCCCGCTGCTCGCGCGCGGTAGGCGCAGCGCCCGGAGACCCAGGTGCCTTGGATGGCGGGCGAGCCTTCTTCGGGCCAATCGACCAGCACGAGATCGGCGCGCTTGCCCTCCGCAATCTCGCCTCGGTCGCTCAGCCCCATGGCGCGAGCTGGACCGGCGGAGATGAGAGACCACAGCGTCAGCCGATCCGCGCGCTTCTCCCGGTCGAGCCTGTCCACGGCGGCGAGCATGGCGGGGTAGTAGTAATCCGACGCCAGCAGGTCGCAGAAGCCCGCCTCCACCATGTCCGCGGCGCCAAGCGAGCCGATATGGCTGCCCCCACGTACGGCATTGGGCGAGCCAAAGATGATCAGGTCACCGCGCGAACGTGCCTCTTCGACGGGACCCATTGTCATGGGAAACTCGGACGTTGTTGCGCCGAGGTCGTGGTAGAAGGCCCGCGTCTCAGCCTGCGTATCATCATGGCTCAGCATCGGGACGGCCTTAGCGCGGGCTTTGGCGGCCACCTCACGCATCTTCGCTACCACCTCCGGCCGCCGCTCCCAGACGCGGTGCACCAGCGCCTTGTGGTCTTCGTAATCAAGGCCGGAGCGCTCGGTGTGCTTGCGGTAGCGTTTCTCGAACAGCGCGGCGTCGTCGAGCGCCATTGGGATGAAATCCGGGCTGTGCTCGAAAGGGCGGTCCTGGATGCCCGTCTCTGCGCTGCGCATGGCCATGGAGAGGTGATCGTTGAAGGCGAGCGAGAGCGTCAGCTCTGCCTCCATCGCCCAGTCGAGCGTGTCGAGGGCCTCGAAAGCGAAGGTCTCCCAGCGTAGCTGCACGCGGTTTTCGACCGTTAAACGGGGTTGCAAGGCCCGGATCGCCTCCATCATCGCGCGGCCGCGCTCCACGCTGCGCAGGCCGGGCTCGTAGCTGAGCGTGACCGAGTGATACGTGGTGGCGATCCCGTTGGCGGCGAGCTGACGGTCGGTTTCGAGCACTGCCGTCTCCAGCGGGAAGAACACGCCGGGGCGGGGCATGACCTGTCGCTCGAAGGCGTCGCCATGGACGTCGATCAGCGCGGGGGCGAGGACCTTGCCGCGCGCTTCGATCTCCGCGCCACGCACCGAGCCGCCAATTTCGACGATAGCGTCGCCTTCGATAGTGACGCTCGTCTCCACAATCTCGCCGGACAGATAGACTTGAGCGCCGACGAAAGTCTGCATCATGCCTGGCGTTCCAGGATCAGATGCCAGTGCCAGGAGCCGGGCCGCTCATGCTCGCGGTCTTCCATCCAGAGCACCTCGAAGCCCTGGAAAAGCGCCAGCATCTCCACCGCGCCGCAATAATAGTGCGGATGGCGTTTATCGGTCATGTCTTCGTCGAATATCCACGTATTTCGGCTGATCTCCTGCGGGCCGTTCAGCTTTTCGCGGTCCACCCAGAGACGCCGCTTGGAGAGCATGGTGAGCATGAATGTCCCGCCCGGCTTCAGCACGCGGCGGACCTCGGAGATCGTGTTCAGAAGCACCGTCTCATCGCCGTGATAGATCACGTTCCAGCTAAGTACGTGGTCAAAGGCGGCATCCTCGAACGGTAGCGCATCCATGCGGCCCGGCACACAGACGACGCCCGCGCCGGCCTCCTCTATCTCCGCCAGACCTTCAGGCGCGGCATCGAGCGCGGTGACGGCAAAGCCGGCCTTCTGGAGGGACAGCGCATGACGCCCCACGCCCGCGCCGAGGTCGAGGATCGTGACCCCTGGCGCCAGCGTTTCCGTCCAGCGTTTCACGTCAGGCTCGGGCGTCAGCCATTTCGATCCGGCCTCGATCCTGTCCCAGATGGTGCTCCAGTGCTCATGCGCAGTGTCCGTCTTCACCGTTGTTCTCCAATGATTTTCGTGCGGGCCCAGCCCGAGAGGTGTTCGATGGCGATGACGACAATGGCGATCATTAGGATCACGGTCATCGCTGTGGGATAGTCGAAGAGGTCGAAGCCGACCTTGAGCTCGATCCCAATCCCGCCCGCGCCCACGAGGCCGAGGATCGTGGACGACCGCACCGCCTTTTCGAGCGCGTAGAGCGAGGTGGAGATGAAGGCGGGCATGGCCGCCGGAATGGTGGCGCAGGCCACGACGTCGAGCTTGCGCGCGCCGGTGGCCTCGAGGCTCTCGGCGGGGCCTTTGTCGGCGGCTTCCATGTCGTCAGCGAAGAAGCGACCGCAAAAGCCAATCGTGTCGATGGCGATGGCGAGCATCCCCGCGAAGGGGCCGAGGCCCACGGCGACGACGAACACGAGCGCCCAGGCGATGTCGGGCACGGCCCGGATGAAGCCCAGGATCGTGCGCGTGATCTGGTTGACCCAGCGCGGCGCGATGAGGTTACGGGCCGCCAGAAGCGCGATCGGGACAGAGACGATGACGCCGATGACGGCCCCGGCGAGGGCGATTTGAAGCGTCTCGAGCATCTTCCAGCCGAGCCGCTCGAGGACCTGCGGCTCCAGGTTCGGCGGGAAGGCACGGTCGATGAAATCCGCAAAGCGCGGGGGGGAGGAGATGACTTTCTCGAGGGAGAAGCCGGCCCCGGCGAAGGACCACAAGATGATGATGACGGCTGCCGCGTAGCCCAGGAAGGCGAGCGCTGGGGGCCTATCATACCGAGCGGGAGGGACAGGGCCCGGATCACGTCCGGGGCGGGTGTCGCCCGCGGAAAGGTCAGTCATAGAGCCCCCTGAGATCGCTTGAGGCGAGGGAGGCGGCATGAGCGTCGAGCTTCAGGCCTCCATCCGCGAGGCCGAGCACCCGGTCGCCGTAACGCAGCGCGTGGTCGATATTGTGGGAGATGAAGACGACAGTGACACCCTCCTGCCGCGCGAGGGCGAAGAAAAGGTCCATCACGTCCTCGCCCGCCGCGGGATCGAGGGAGGCCGTGGGTTCATCGGCGATCAGGATCTTGGGCTGGCCCACGAGCGCACGCGCGATAGCCACCCGCTGCGATTGCCCGCCGGAGAGCCTATCGGCGCGGCGCGTGGCGAGCTGGGCGAGGCTCACCTTCTCCAGCGCTTCCATCGCGGCCTTGCGAGAGGGGGCAGGCGCGAAGGACTGGCTCCAATGCCGGAGCCCCGGACGCTGGCCGAGGAGGCCCTGCACGACATTCGACAGCACCGACAGGCGCGGGACGAGGTTATGCTTCTGGCTCACGAGCCCCATCTGCGCCCGCATGGCGCGCAGCTCCGCCGCGCGGGCTTGGCGCACCTGCGTGCCGAGCACGTCGATTGTGCCGGCATCGGCTGGAATGAGCCCGAGAAGGCAGCGCAGGAGCGTGGATTTCCCGGTGCCATTGGCGCCCACGATGGCCACGGCCTCACCCTGAGAGAGCCCGAAGGAAACGCCTTCGAATATCCGCGTCCCGGCGAAGCTCTTGGCGAGCCCGCTTACCCGGAGATCCACAGGCAAAACCGGGGCGAAACTCTCCGCCCCGGCTTCGACAGGCGCGCGCGGCGCCTCGATCGTCATCGGATCAGTCACCGATGAAGTTGTCGAACTGCGGAAAGCCCGCATTAGTGTACATGGCGCGCACGTAGTCGTAAGCGCTGTCCTCGATCTCTACGAGGTCCATGCCGACATACTTGTCGTTCTCCTCGTGGGCCGTGATGCCCGCGATGATGCTGTCCTTGTTGTCGATGATGGCCCGCTGCACGCGGAGCGCATCTTCCTCCGGCACGTGGGCGCCGACCATGATCATGTCGTTGGGCAGATCGCCCGAGCGCGCGAGCATCTTGAAGAAGCCATAGGGCAGGTCCGTCTCGGAGTTGCGCACGCGCAGCCAGGAGCCCGCATTGGACCCCAGCGCATCCACGTCACCGTTCTTCAGCGCTTCGTGGGCGATGTTGCGGCTCGTATGAGTTTTCTGGATGTCGTTGATCGGGTCGAGACCATAATCGGCGAGCACCTGCATGGGGCAGAGCATGTTGGAGGTGGAGCCGATATCACCGAAGGCCACCGTCTTGCCCTTGAGGTCCATGACCGTGTTGATGCCGCTATCGGCGCGCACCACGATGGCGCAGTGGTAGTCGGGGCGGCCAAGGCCGACGATGGGCGTGGCATTTGTCAGCTTGTTGATGACGACGTATTCCGCCGGGCCTGAGACGACGAAATCCACGGTCTCACCGCGCAAAGCTTCCGCGGCGGCGGTGCGCGAGTTCACGGCAAAGAACTCAAACGTGTCGCCGGTCGCTTCCTCGAGCGCGTCCTTGAACGGACCCCACTCAAGCTGAAGGCGCTCCATGCCCTCGACGTCGGTGACAGCGATGCTCCAAGTCTCGGCATGGGCCGCGAAGGCCGAAGTGATCGCCAGCGTCGCGCCAGCAAGGATCGAACGGAGTTTCATGGTGTACCCCCCCTGCATGAAATTCGTTCGAACCTTTGCAGGGCATTTGAATCGGTTCGATGACAGCCGCGTGAAAGTCTTATTGCAATGCCAAGCAACCGCAGCGCGCGTCGAAGCGAAACGGATGAGTTAAGCGCCCTTGCTCTGAGACCAACGAACCGCTGTAAGCCTCCTTGGATGCGCCCGTGCACCAACGGCTCTTGATGTCGATCACGGCTGCGGCCCAACATACTCACATATTGGGCTCAAGGTCCGCTTTGACGGGCCGCACCGCAGCGTTTCAGGCCCGGGGTGAATTGCAGCTATGGGCCGCGAACGCCGTGCCAAGCGCGTCTGGAAGAAGCGCACTGGCAGATCGGATGACTGCACGGCGGGCTGGTATCAAAAATGGTTTGTCGAGATGTAGAAATCGCCCGACCCTCGTCCGTCTCCCTATTGAAGCCACCCTTTCAGCTTCGGAATTTAGATAGGAGACTACCGACATGTTCCGATCAACCCTGTTCGCGACAGCGGTGCTAGCCTGCGCTGCCACCGCTCAGGCTCAAGACTTCGCCCCACGTGAAGAACTGATGGCCGTCACAGGCACTTTCCGCAGTGCTGCGCCTGAAGAATGGTATGGCGGCTACGGCACTCGCGAATTCACCTTCGCCGATGGCCAATGGCACCTGATCTTCACCCATGCGCTGGATCCCGAAATGACCATGCGCACCTTCCAGTTCCGCACCGGTGGTCCGTTCGAGATCCGCGAGCCGTCCGAGGCTGTCCTTGGCGCCTATCACGGAGTCTTCCACGAGGATTGGAAGCATGTGACGCTCCTGACGGACGATGCAGGGATCGTGGCGGGCATGGGCATGGCGGACTGCGCGCTGACTTACAATCTGGAAACCGATATCTCGAAAACCGGCTGCGGCCATTGGATGCCCGTGGCCGAGTGCGGCGAGGATCACGACCTCTTCGCGATGGACGAAACGGGTGTCTATTTCGGCGTCCGTCCGCGTGACAACAACATGTGCACCGAAGACCGCACCCCGACGGCACTTCTGCCTGTCGTGGCCCGCTACTGAAACCTGGGAAGAGCGACATGCAATACATCATCATGAACTACACACCGCCCGCCGATCACCCGGACGCGGACGCAGTGAAGACCGCCGCCGACGGAGAACTCTGGGGTGCGTATACGCGTGCTCTAGTCGACGCCGGCATCCTTGTCGGCGGTGAGGCCCTGCACCCGTCCCACACCGCGACAACCTTGCGGATGGCAGATGGCCAGCGTGAAGTGCAGGACGGCCCCTACGCCGCAACAAAGGAGCAGCTTGGCGGCTTCTACGTCATCGACGTGCCGGATCTGGACACGGCGCTGGAATGGGCGGCCCGGAACCCGGCCGCATCGAGTGGTGCGGTCGAAGTTCGCCCTGTCATCATGCGCGACGCATGAGTGGCGCTGCGCGCGCAGTCGAACGGGTGGCTCGCTTGTCTTATGGCAAGCTGGTCGCCCGACTGGCTGCGCGCACAGGTTCCCTCGCCGAGGCCGAAGACGCGCTCGGTGATGCGCTGACGAAGGCGCTGGAGACCTGGCCGGAAACCGGCGTGCCCGACCATCCAGAGGCATGGCTGACCATCACCGCCCGCCGCCGGGCCATCGACCGTGCCCGCAAGGGTGCACTTCCGGCGACATACGAACAGGAATTGACCCGTATGGCTCAAGAACGCGCCGAAATCGCCCCTCCCGCCACGGACCCGCGCTTGCCGCTTATGTTCATCTGCGCGCACCCGGCCATTGATGAAACCTTGCGCGCCCCATTGATGCTGCAGGCCGTGCTTGGCCTAGACGCGCGGCGGATGGCGTCAGTGTTCCTGATGTCGCCCGGAACGCTTGGCCAACGACTGACTCGGGTTAAAGCCAAGATCGAAAGCGCACGCATCACCTTCGAACTGCCGGATGGCCGAGACTTCGCCGACCGATTGGCGGATGTGCTGAACGCCATCTACGGGGCCTATGTGGTCGGCTACAACGGCATCCCGGCGGGGGATCGCAAGGCGGCAAGCCTCGCCGAAGAGGCAATCTGGCTGGCGAGCCTTGTTGCGCACGGGTTTCCAAGGGAAGGCGAGGCCAATGGGCTCTTCGCGCTAATGCTGTTTGCCGAGGCGCGGCGTCCTGCGCGGATCGACCGAGCGACCGGTACGCTTGTTCCGTTGGAAGAACAGGACACCAATCTTTGGGATCGCGCCGTTCTGAGCGACGCCGAAAAAGCGCTCAGAAACGCCGCAGGCAACTCGAGTCTCGGACGTTTCCAACTCGAAGCCTCGATCCAGGCAGTACACGCGGCCCGGCACCGGTCGGGTACCACCAACTGGTCGGAACTGCGTCTTCTCTATGCCGGTCTAGTCGGGTTCTCACCAACGGTCGGCGCTCGTACCGGCGAGGCGGCGGTCTTGATTGAGACGGACGGCCCCGATGCGGCGCTGTCTGCGCTCGATGCTATCCCTGAGGCCGCCCGGCGATCCTATCAGCCCTGGTGGGCCACCCGTGCCCACGCGCTTGCACGGCTTGGCCAGAATGGGGAGGCACGTGATGCCTTCGACCGGGCCATAGGCCTCTCCGACGATCCCGCCGCACGGATCTACCTTGCCGATCGCAAGGCGCGGCTCTTGCAAAGCTAAGGAGACGAACATGAAGGATCAGATCGCCATCGTCACGGGCGCCTCCAGCGGCATCGGCGCCGCCATTGCGACCCATCTGACCAAAGCCGGTGCAACGGTCATCGGTACCAGTCGCGAAGGATTTGCTTGGCTCGACGTCACGGATATCGCCTCCTGCCGAGCACTTGTTGCGAACATGCTAGCGCAGCATAGTCGCATCGATATACTGGTAAACAATGCAGGCGCAGCCCGGATCGGTGCATCTGACGCCTTTACCGATCAATAAAACCACTCGGCCTTCGAAACCAATCTCTTCGGCGCAATGCGCACGGTCCGCGAAGTCCTGACAGCAATGCACACCGCCTGGCGGGGTCGGGTCGTCAACATCTGCTCGGTCGTCGGTTTCCTGCCAGCCCCCTTCATGGGCGTCTATTCGGCCACCAAACATGCGCTTCAAGGCTTCCCAACGTCGCTTGATCACGAGATGCGCGGCACGGGTCTCAGGTCGCTGGCCGTCCGCCCCGGCTTCACGCGCACCGCGATCGGCGCCTACACTACCTTCGCCCTAAGCAAAAGCGAGGGTCAGGCGATCTCAGTTCAACGGGCGGTCGAGGCCAGTCTCGCAAATGCGGATTATCGTGTCCTCGTTGCCCGAGCCGTCTTGCGCCTGGTCACGATGCCAAATCCACCCGCCATCCTAGGGTAGGCCTCGAAGCGCGCGGCCTGCGACGATTGCAAGCCGTTCTGCCGACGGCACTTTTTGAGCGTGGGTTTCGAAAGCAGTGCGGTTCGGTTGGGTAGTAGACTTCTCATTGGACGTCCGCTTCGGGGAAGCTGCGCCGCGCCGAAGGGATTTATTGCCAACGGCAGGTTTGGGCCGAGCGCGTCGCAGGCCTGCCCACCGAAAGCCCTGGATTCTGCGCTGCCTCCGAAGGCGGCTGTGCGTCCAAATCGACCAGATTTCTGCGCTCCGACGAATGTCCGCTCAACGCTCCAGAGAAGTATTGCGCCAAAGCTTATATTTCAATACTTCATGAATCATGGAAGCATTGGTTCCTTACCGCCTCTCAACCCTCGGTCATCCGCACCGCTTGGCTCTGTTCCGGCTGCTCATGCGGCGGTACCCTGACCGTGTGCCGGCGACTGAGTTGGCGCAAGCACTCGACCTCAAGCCCAGTACGCTATCGACCTATGTGAACGCCCTCATGCAGGCGGATCTGGTAACGCAGGAGCGTGTCGGAACCTCGCTGCGCTACGCGATCGACATGGATGCGGCGCGCGAGACATTCGACTACCTGCTGCGCGACTGCTGTCGGGGTCGCCCGGAAATCTGTTCACCCCTCACATCCTTTGGCCTTGATGGAGACGGTCCCATGACTGATCGCAAGTACAATGTCCTTTTCATCTGCACCGGCAATTCCGCGCGCTCGATCTTCGCAGAGTCTATCCTGCGCAAGGAGGCTGGAGACAGGTTCGTCGCCTATTCGGCGGGCACCAAGCCGCGCTCAGAGCTGAATCCATTCGCGCTCGAAGTTCTGAAACAGAAGGGGCATGATATCTCCGTTGTGGAGTCAAAGAACGTGTCGGTCTTTCAAGGCGACGATGCCCCAGACTTCGACTTCGTCTTCACTGTCTGCAATCAGGCCGCCAACGAGGAATGTCCCGCCTGGACGGGCCAGCCGGTGAGCGCTCATTGGGGGATGCCGGACCCGGTGAAGGTTGAAGGTTCCAACGCCGAGAAGAGCCTGGCCTTTCATCAGTCCTATGGCGCGCTTCTGAACCGGATTAAAGCGTTTGCTGCATTGCCAATCGCGTCTCTCGATCGGATCGCATTGCAGAAAGCCGTCGATGACATTGCACAAACAAATGAAGGAGCCTCTGCTTGACCATCTACGCCCTCAACGGCCTTGGCAGGATCGGTAAACTTGCCCTGAAACCCTTGCTCGAACGAGGGGCCAAAATTGCCTGGATCAACGATGCCGTGGGCGATCCCGAGATGCATGCCCATCTTCTTGAGTTCGACACCGTGCATGGCCGGTGGAATGTCGACGTCTCTTATGATGCGGAAAGCGTGACGATTGATGGCGTGCGGCTCCCGTTTATCGGCACCAAAAACATCGACGATCTTCCCTTGGAAGGCGTGGATGTCGTGATCGATTGCACCGGGGTCTTCAAGTCTGAGGCCAAGCTCGCCCCTTACTTCGAGGCCGGTGTGAAGAAGGTCGTCGTCTCCGCCCCAGTGAAAGACGGCGATGCGGCCAATATCGTCTACGGTGTGAACCACGACATCTACGATGCAGGCAAACATCGGATTGTCACGGCGGCGAGCTGCACGACAAATTGCCTCGCGCCGGTCGTGAAGGTCATTCACGAGAACCTCGGGGTGAAGCACGGATCAATCACCACGATCCATGATGTAACAAACACCCAGACCATCGTGGACCGACCCGCGAAGGACTTGCGTCGCGCACGCTCGGCTCTGAACTCCTTGATTCCAACGACCACGGGCAGCGCAACCGCGATCACGCTGATCTATCCGGAGCTGACCGGGCGTCTCAATGGCCACGCCGTTCGAGTGCCGCTTCTGAATGCGTCACTGACCGATTGTGTGTTTGAGTTGGAGCGTGAAACCACGGCCGACGAGGTCAACGCGCTTTTCAAAGCGGCCTCCGAGGGCGAGTTGAAAGGCATTCTGGGCTATGAGGAACGGCCACTCGTCTCGACTGATTACACCAATGACGAACGTTCGAGCATCGTGGATGCGCCATCAACAATGGTCACCAATGGAACGCAACTGAAGGTTTATGCTTGGTATGACAATGAGATGGGCTACGCGCACCGCCTCGTTGACGTGGCGCTAATGGTTGGAGATTCGGTATGACCGACACCTCTGCGCGACCAGACGGGCTGTCGGCCTATATCGCCGTGACGGCGGCGTACTGGGCCTTCATGCTAACCGATGGCGCGCTCAGAATGTTGGTGCTGTTGCATTTCCACACGTTGGGCTTCAGCCCGGTTCAGCTCGCCTACCTATTCGTGCTCTATGAGATCGCAGGCATGGTGACAAACCTCTGCGCGGGATGGATCGCCGCTCGGTTCGGTCTGACCTCCACGCTCTACGCGGGCCTTGGCCTTCAGGTCTTGGCGCTTCTGGCGCTAGCGCAGCTCGACCCGACTTGGGCCATTAGCGTTTCGGTCGCATATGTGATGGTCGTGCAGGGTGCGAGCGGCGTAGCCAAAGACCTTGCGAAGATGTCGTCCAAATCTGCCGTGAAGCTGTTGGCCCCGTCAGAGCATGGCGGGTTGTTTCGTTGGGTGGCGTTGCTCACGGGTTCCAAGAATGCGGTGAAGGGCCTTGGCTACCTTATGGGGGCTGCGCTGCTGGCGACGCTCGGTTTTGTTTGGGCTGTCCTAGGAATGGCAGCAATTCTCGCCGCCATCCTGATTGCCGTTTTGATCGCTATGCCGCCAGGCCTGCCGAAGGGTCGTAGAGGCGCGAAGTTCTCGGAGGTCTTTTCCAAATCAACGAACGTGAACTGGCTCTCAGTGGCACGCGTGTTCTTGTTCGGGGCGCGCGACGTCTGGTTCGTGGTTGGCATCCCGATCTACTTCTATGCGGTGCTGTCCGATGGGACTGTGGGCGGTAACCGAGCCGCGTTCTTTATGATCGGGACATTTATGTCGGTCTGGGTGATCCTCTACGGTATTGTCCAGGCGTCTGCCCCACGCATTCTGCGTGCGTCATCAAAACCAGAAGACGAGTTGCTCAGCGCGGCGAAGAGGTGGGCATGGGCCCTTGCGGCAATCCCTGCAATGCTCACAGTAGCGGCTTTGGCTTCAGATGGCCCTCAGACCTGGCTAACCATCACCCTGATCGCAGGCTTGCTGATCTTTGGCGCGGTCTTCGCGATCAACTCCGCCCTCCATTCCTATCTGATTCTTGCCTTCACGAAAGCAGAGCGGGTCACCATGGACGTTGGGTTCTATTACATGGCGAACGCGGGAGGGCGGCTCCTGGGGACAGTCCTCTCCGGCGCAACCTATCAGCTCGGTGGCCTGCCGTTGATGCTGGGAGTCGCAGCGCTCATGGTCGTGGTCGCAGCTCTCACTGCCGGTCTTCTGCGGCATGAGCCTCAAAGCTCGATCGCGTGACTAGCTCGAAGACATGAAAGCGGACATTTGCGCAGCCGCAGCGAATGTGGGATCCCTCCAAACCGGTGGGGCCGCCTGCCATCCGATTTTGCAATTTCGGCGATTGTCGGCAATGCGGGCTGCGACCGCAGGATCCCGACCAGTCGCTGGATGTCGGCTTTGGGCGGGAAGCGGTCATTCGCTACAGGTGTTGGCGAACTATAACTTGGAAGGGAAAGCAGTGAATCAGGACCGCGCTCGGTCAACTCTTGGGAAAGTCGCATCGTGAGTAGTGCTCCCAACAGGCGTATGGACGTCTAGGCGACAGCGACGATCCATACGCTATTGGGAAGACATAGCGTCTAAGTCACGCCACATGCGAGACGCTCCTATCGCAAACAGAACCCCTATCGTCCTCGCTAAAGGCGGAGCGATTGATTTATGAGGGAGTTCGCCTCAGGTCACAGATGCTGGAGGGCGTTCTTTGCACCACTAACGTGACACTTGAGCCTCCACCTTTGATGAATTGGCCAGCCAACGCTCCATCTCTGCCCGAGGCGCGCCGTGGAATTCACTGGGTAGGTTCTTGTCGAAAAAATGTTTCTTGGGATCGAATATAGTAGGGTTTCGAGCCAGACTGTCTTTGACCCAAACAGCCGCTATGCGACCTCGCTCGTCTAGCTCCGCCACGAATAGAGCCATGTCATCACCCCCTCAGATGTAACGGTTAAGTGACACTAATCCGTGAGTTCTGATTCTCGAAAGAGGCTTTTGGCAGCGAAGGATGACGTTGGGACTTGCCGAACCTTTGGGAGGTCCCTACGCGATCTTGGCACCCTGGCTCCATACGCCGGAGAGGATCGGCGTGTGACGCGGCTTGCGCACACGCAATACATCGCCGCGCAGTCCTATCTCCAAGCTTCCCCGATCATTCAGTCGGGCGCTTTGCGCCGGGGTGCGTGTGACGGTTGCGATGGCACGGGGCAGGTCGTTCCAGATCTCTGCGAGCTGGAAGGCGGCGAGGAGAAGGGCCGATGGCACGTAGTCCGACGACAGGATGTCGAGCAGGTCCGCCCGCGCCAATTCTTCCGCTGCCACGTTCCCTGAATGTGACCCGCCGCGGATGAGGTTGGGCGCGCCCATCATCACAGCGATACCGTTGGCGCGGCAGGCCGCCGCGGCCTCAAGGGTCGTGGGAAATTCCGCGAAGCCGACGCCATGCTCGGCAGAGGCCGCGACGTGGTCGGCTGTGGTGTCGTCGTGGCTGGCAAGAACAGCGCCCAGACGGCGCGCCTCTTCGACCGCGCCGGCCTCATGGGCTGCGCCGTAGCGTTCTTGAAGACCCAGCAGGTTTTGCACATGGACCTCGAACTCGGCGTCATTCATCCCTCGCTTCTTGGCGACATAGGTCTTGAGCGCGGTGAGTTCGCGAAACTGGCGCTGGCCAGGGGTGTGATCCATCAGGCTGACGATGCCGATGCGATCCTGCTGGCCAAACGCCGCGAGTTCCTGGAGCAGCGTTTCCGAGCAAATCTCTGCCCGCAAATGCAAGTAGTGGCTGATCTTGAAGACACCTTCGGCGCGGGCGGCGAGAAGCTCGTCCGCCAACTTCCGGGCATAGTCTACATAGCGTGCCTTCCCCGCAGAGTGGATCGAGCCCACGCGCATAGCGTCAAACACCGTGGTGATCCCGGTGCTCGCCAGCTCCGCATCATGGGCAATGAGCGCGGGAAGGTGAGGCCAGTCGACGTCCGGACGCGGCTCGATATGGCGCTCGACGTTGTCGGTATGAAGCTCCACCAGCCCCGGCAGAACGAAATCCCCCGCGCAATTGACGGCGCCAGTGGGGACGTGGTCGCCTTCGGCGATGTCCGTGATCGTCCCTTTTTCAATCGTGATGGCACCCACCTGAACACGATCGCCGAGAATGAGGCGTGCATTAGCCAAACAAAGGTCCTCGGCCTGCGCGGGCCGCGTCGCCTCGGGCACGGAGGGCGTATTCTCAATGTTCATGCGGGATCCCCGTCGAATGGGTTTGCGTGGCTGCTGGTCTGGCTGTGTTGGGCGAGAGGTAACTCGTTCCGGCCCAGGATCGCCGTTGCCCGCGCGATCGTTTCTCCCAGCGGGCCGTCGTTTGAGACATGGCGCACGTCGAGGCCAATGGGCAGGCTCTTTTCTGACTCTGACAGGCGCCGGGCGATTTCCTCTTGGGACTCACGCCCTCGGCGAGCTAGACGCCGCGCCAGCGTTTCAGGCTCCGCGGTGATGTTGAGCACGACGAAGTTGGGAAAAATCTGCGCTGCGTGGCTCAGCGCCTTGCGCGAGAAGTTCACGAGGCAAAGCTTGCCCAGCCCCAGTTGGTACTGCACCGATCTTGGGATGCCATATGCCAGACCGTGGGCACGCCAGTGAATGCAGAACGCACCGTTCACGACCAAATTGTCAAACTCTTCCTCGGTGACGCTGGCGTAGTTCTCGCCGCCGGCATCTGCGTGGCGGGTGATCACACGCTGCACCAGGGTTGCGTTCGGCAGCGCTTCTTTGAGCCCCGCCATGACGCTGTCCTTACCAACACCCGACGGGCCAACGACCGCGATAAGGCGGCCGGTCATGCTGCTATTTCCGGTGAAAAGGCGCTGACGTCGATGACCCGGTCGCAGACGCGGCTTCGTGCGGCTTCATCATGGAAAATGCCGATAATCGCGGCACCCCGCGCCTTTGCGGACTCAATCAGGCCTAGCACCACGTCTCGGTTAGCGGCATCAAGGCTGGCCGTCGGTTCATCGAGGAGCATCGCAGGGTAGGCGTGAACGAAGCCGCGCGCGATGTTTACCCGCTGCTGTTCCCCGCCGGAGAACGTGGTGGGCGAGAGCGACCAGAGCCGCGCAGGGATGTTGAGATCGCTGAGTAAGGCCTCGGCGCGGGCGCGGGCTGTCTCGGCATCGACGCCCACCGCGCGGAGGGGCTCCGCCACCACATCGACCGTTGGTACGCGGGGTACGACCCGCAGGAACTGGCTGACATAGCCGAGCATCTCCCGCCTCAGCGCGATGATGGCCCGCGGCTCTGCGCCCACGATTTTCGTCTCGCCAATGCGGATCGATCCAGCTTGAGACAGGTAATTGCCGTAGATCATCCGCATGAGCGTCGATTTCCCTGCGCCCGATGCGCCCACGAGGGCAACGCATTCACCCGGCTCCACGCGCAGGGACACGCCGGACAGAACGCCGATGACAGCGCTACCCTGGTTGTGGAGCGTGAAGGTTTTGGAGACATCGCGAAGTTCAATCATCGTTACACCTGCAGAACGGAACTGACGAGAAGCTGGCTATACGCATGCTGTGGATCATCGAGGACCTGATCGGTGAGCCCGGTCTCGACCACGTGCCCGTTTTTCATGACCATCAAGCGGTCCGCCAGGAGGCGCACGACGGCGAGGTCATGCGTGACGATGATCGCCGAAAGACCCATGTCGCGTACGAGCCCGCGCAGCAAATCCAGAAGCCGCGCCTGAACAGAGACATCGAGACCCCCGGTCGGCTCATCCATGAACACCAAGCGCGGACCCGTCACGAGGTTCCGAGCGATCTGCAATCGCTGCTGCATCCCGCCAGAGAAGGTCGTGGGCCGGTCATCCACCCGGGCCGCATCGATCTCCACCCGCTCGAGCCAGTCAGTGGCCTTGCCGCGGATGTCGCCATAGTGTCGCGCGCCCACAGCCATCAACCGCTCGCCCACGTTACCGCCGGCACTGACACCCATCCGCAGACCGTCACGGGCGTGCTGGTGGACAAACGCCCAGTCTGTCCGCCCCAGCATCCGGCGCTCGGGTTCCGACATCAGCAGAGTATCCCGCGGGCCGTCCGCGCGCGTATCGAACACCACCTCCCCGCCATCGGGAGCGAGATGCCCCGCCAAACAGTTCAAAAGCGTCGACTTTCCCGAGCCGCTCTCGCCTACGATCCCGAGAACCTCACCGGGATAGAGATCGAAGGAGACGTCGGCGCACCCGATATGCGCTCCGTAGCGCTTCGTGACACCGGAAACGGAAAGCAAGGGGGTCATGACGCCCCCCTTCTTTGTGCTGGCGCACTTTCGCCGGAGGCATCCCATGCGTCGTTAGGAGCAGGAGCCGGCGAAAACGACCGCTGCTGCGTCATCGTGCCGGTGTACCCCGCCGCCCGCCGCCCTTCGCAGTAATCGGTGTCAGAGCACACAAACATCCTCCCGCCCGCGTCGTCAGTGATGACCTCGTCAAGATAGGTGTTCTGCGCCCCGCACAGCGCGCATGTATGATCGGCTTTGGACGCCTCAAACGGGTGGTCGTCGAAGTCGAGGCTCACCACGCGCGTGTGCGGCGGCAGGGCATAAATGCGCTGCTCTCGCCCTGCACCGAAAAGCTGGATCGCGTCGCTGTCCCCAAGCTTCGGGTTGTCGAATTTGGGGATCGGAGAGGGGTCCATGACGTAGCGATCTTCTACCTTTACTGGGTAGGCGTAGGAGGTCGCGATATGGCCGTGGCGGCTGATATCTTCGTAAAGCTTGACGTGCATGAGCCCGTATTCTTCCAACTCGTGCATCTTGCGTGTCTCGCTCTCGCGCGGCTCTAGGAAGCGTAGAGGTTCCGGGATGGGCACCTGGTAGACCAGGATCTGGCCCTCGGTCAGTTTTTCCTCGGGGATGCGGTGGCGGGTCTGGATCACGGTGGCCTCCGGGGTGGCGGTTGTCGTCTGCACCCCTGCCGTGCGCTCAAAAAAGCTGCGGATGGACACCGCGTTCGTCGTGTCGTCAGCGCCCTGGTCGATCACCTTGAAGCGGTCCTCCGGCGTGAGCACAGCTGCCGACACCTGCACCCCGCCTGTGCCCCATCCGTAGGGCATAGGCATCTCTCGGGAAGCAAAGGGCACCTGATAGCCCGGGATGGCGAGCCCCTTCAGGATCGCGCGGCGGATCATTCGCTTCGTCTGTTCGTCTAGATAGGCGAAATTGTAAGCCTGATCGGTCATAGCAGCCCTCGGTCGGTTAGGTCGGCGCGTAAAGCGTCCGCCCCAATGAAATGGATACCGTCCATGCCCGCCGCGCGCGCACCGGCGACGTTGTGGAGACCATCGTCGATGAAGATGCAGTCCTGCGCCGCGACCTGGGCCCGCTCGCAAAATAGATGAAAGATGGCGACGGAGGGTTTGATCAGCCCTTCCTGGCCGGACACGATCAGCGTCTCGAACACCTCGGCGAGTTCGGGATGGGCCTTCACGCCCTCGGGCCACGTTTCCGCCGACCAGTTGGTGATCGCATGGACCGGCGTGCCCTTGGCCTTGAGAGTGCGCAGGATGTCCCACGTCCCCTCGATCTTGGAGGGCACCGACTTGGCATAGCGCGCCACATATTCAGACAGCAAGGCGGCGTCGCGCGGGTCCGTCAGCGTCTCGGCCAGGAGGTCGAAGGACACACCGGCATCCCCAGCGAGGTTCAGTTTGTCGAACATGATGCGGGCGAGAAACGCGTCGCATTCTGCGCGGGTATCGAAGCTATCCTCGAAGGCCAGTGCCGCGTCCCAAGTGATTAGGACCGCGCCGATGTCGAAGACGACATAGTTCATTCTGCGGCCTCTTGCATCTGCCCTGCGCTGGCTTCGGCCCTCAGCTTTCGTACCAGCTCAAGCTCCGCCTGGAAGTCGACGTAGTGGGGCAGCTTGATATGTTCGAGGAAGCCCGTCCCCTGAATGTTGTCGGCGTGATACAGGACGAATTCCGCGTCCTGTGCGGGCGCGCCGACATTGTCTTCGCCCAGCTCCTCCCAGCGCAACGCGCGGTCCACAAGGGACATGGAAATGGCCTTGCGTTCAGAGTGGCCAAAAACCAACCCGTAGCCTCGGGTGAACTGCGGCGGCTCGGTCTTGGAGCCCTTGAACTGGTTCACCGTCTCGCATTCCGTGAGCGTGATCTCTCCGATCTCTATGGCAAAGCCCAACTCCGGGATGTCCATCTCCACCGCCACCGCGCCGATGCGCAGCTCGCCCACGAAAGCATGGGTGCGCCCGTAACCGCGCTGGGTTGAGTAGGCGAGACCCAGCGTGAAGCCCTCGTCGCTGCGCGCCAGTGCCTGCAGGCGGAGCGCCCGATCAGCTGGCATCTCCAGCGGCTCGCGCGTCAGGTCCGGCGGTTCGCTGTCATCGCGCGGCGCCTCTTCGATTAGCCCCTCTTGGTTTAGGAACTCTGTGACATGGGGCACGTCGCCGGCCTCTGCCTTCCGCATGACCGCCTCTGGCACCTCCCCGTCAGCGGCGAGTTTGAAATCCAGCAGGCGGTGCGTGTAGTCGAATGTCGGCCCCAACACCTGCCCGCCAGGGAGGTCCTTGAACGTTGCCGAGATCCGGCGGTCGCAGGCCATCTTGCCCGTGTCGATGGGCTTGGACGCGCCAAAGCGCGGCAGCGTCGTACGGTAGGCCCGGATCAGGAAGATCGCCTCAATCAGGTCTCCGCCAGACTGCTTGATCGCGAGCGCCGCGAGGTTTGGATCGTAGAGAGAACCTTCCGCCATGACGCGATTAACGGCAAAGCTGAGCTGCTCTTGGATTTGCGCGATGCTGAGCTCGGCAATAAAGCAATTGCCCCGCCGCTCTTCGGCGAGCCAGGCATGAGCGTTTTCGATGGCGCGCTCACCCCCTTTGACTGCGACATACATCAGAGCGCCTCCACGGTCGCCACGCGGGTTGTGCGCGGAAGGGCGGCAAGCTGGCTGCCGCTGGTAAAAATGAAGTCGAGGCCTCGCGGAAAATGTCGCCGATTGGTCCTGAAGGCATCTGTCTCCGGCAGCGACAGTTCAGCCGTCGTCTTGATCCCGGGGCCAGAAAGCGCGGCACCTTTGGCCAGCAGCTCCGGCAATTCCACGATCAAGGTGGCAGAGCGATCCGGGTACTGCGACGTCCCCAGCGGGTAAGGTTCGAGCGGTGTCAGCGCAGCCCAGGCGCCCACGGCGAACACGCAATCCGTAGCGCTAGCAAGCGGTGCACCGGTGTGAAAAGCGATCCAGTCGCGCACATCCGCGCAGTCGACGTCTCCAGCCAAGTAGACGGGCGTGTCTGTATCGCAAAGCGTCAGTATCACTGCGCCAGCCGCGGGCGACAATGGCGCCGGTGGCGTGGCGCCTGTGATGTCATTTACAGAGCCCGGGCGCGCCATCGCCTCCATCACGCTGCGAAAGGCGTGGGCAGCATGGCGCGCAGGGTCGTCGAAACCGCCGGTGAGCGCTTGTGTATCCATCAGTCTTCTCCCCGGACCATGGTGAAGAAATCGACCTTGGTCGCGGCGGCCTTGGCGGCGCGGGTGGCTTTTGCCTCGGCCAGCTCGCGGCGCAAGGGGGTCAGCACGGCCCGCTCAACATCCTTTGCCCGCGAGGTTTGCATCAGCGCGTCAACGAGGGCCGCGGCCTCTGCATCCTCCTTGCGGCGGCCCTGGATGTAGGCGTGGCCCACCGTGCCGTCCGAAAGCTTCAATGCGCAGCGCGTGACCGTTATTTCACCCAAGTTGAACGGCGCGCCGGTGCCTCCGGCGCGCCCGCGCACCATGGCGCTGCCAATCTCGGGCTTGCGCAGCCAGGTGGCCTCCGGCCGCGCGCCAATCCCGTCCAAAAGCGCCGCAACGCGGTCTGCCGGAGCTTTTGCCAGTAGGCCCATCCAAGCCTTGCGTGCTTCGGTTTCGTTGGGAAAGTCTTTCATCTCGACAACTACTCGAATTGCTATACAACTAGACACATCATATCACACCAGCCCTGCGGCGACAGATGAGATTTGTGAAGATTGAGTGACACACCTGCCAAAACGCCTGTCTGGAAAGCCATCGCCAACGCCCTGCGCGGCGACCTGTCGGAAGGGCGCTATGCCCCTGGCGACAAGCTCCCCACCGAGGCCACGCTGGCCGAACGCTTTGGGGTGAATCGCCACACGGTACGTCACGGAATTTCGGCCCTTGTCGAAGAAGGATTGATCCGGACGCGGCGAGGGGCGGGCGCCTTCGTCGCCGCGAAACCCACCGACTACCCCATCGGTAAACGCACGCGATTCACGGAGAACCTACGCCGAGCGGGGCGGGAGCCATCGCGGGAAACGCGTTCCCTCGGCGTGCGCGCGGCGACTGAATCAGAGGCGGCTCTCTTAGCCATCGCTCCCGGCGCGCCGGTCCTCGCCACTCATGGGCGCAGCCTGGCCGACGGTCAGCCGCTCAGCATGTCGGAATCGATCTACCCTCATGATCGCCTGCCTGGGCTGGCAGCTTCGCTGGAAGAGCAAAGGGGTGTCACCCATGCGCTGCGCCGAGTTGGCGTCACCGATTACACTCGCGCATCGACACGCATCACGGCGGTGACGGCAGATGCGGTGCAAGCGTCGGTGCTCGAGATCGTAGAAGGCGCGCCGCTGATCCGCACGAGCTTTCTCAATGTTGACCTTGAGGGCGTCCCCGTGGAATTCGGGCGGACGTGGTTTGCGGGCGACCGTGTAACCCTGACACTGGAGGACGAGGTGCCCCCGGCTGAGTGAGCCGAGGGCAACAAGGCTTACTCCAGCCCCATGCAATTCGCGTAGTAGGTCACTGTCGCCGGCCAGTCGGAGAAGATGCCTAGTACGCCGACATCCTGCGCCAGAGCGTCGATGAGTTCGTACATCACACCGTCGCTGTCAGTGACTTCCGAGATGGACTGGTAGTACCAGCCGCCGCCCGTCACGAGCGGGCCAGAGCGTTCGACCGTCCAGGTAATGATGTCGAGCCCCGCCGCCTTGGCCTGTACCGCCAGCTCGGACGGCACGATTTCATTACCTTCGACGGTCACCAGCATCCAGGTCGGCGGCGCGATGATGTTCACACCCATGCCCTTCAGTTCTTCCATCGTGTTGGGCCACGTGGCCGGGTCCATGGGGGAGTACCCGTCGATATTGTATTCATCCATCAGGTAGACGGCCTGCGCGCCGAACTCCGGCTCCGCTTCGATCCAGTAGAGCACGTCTTCCAGGTTGAAGCTCTGCAGCCAGACATCCTCGGGCGGGATACCCGCGGCCTTGTATTCATCGACGAGCTTTTGCGCATAGTCTTCCTGGCTGAAGCCGTTAAAGGGCATCTCAACTGAGGGCGTCTTGAGCTCCGGCGTGAACTTCGCACCGAGGGAGCGGAAAAGCTCGATCGACTCCGCGTGGGTCATGATGGTGGCGGGTTCGACAGAATAAAGATCTGTGCGCCAACCCGCCGTGCCATCCAGATAGGCCTCCACGGTCGTCGCGCTGCGATCAGAGGCGTCCATTTTGGGCGTGAGCGTGCGATACTCGGCCAGCGTAATCTCCGAGGTGCGGCATTCAGCGGTGGCCGATGTATCGCCATCCGCGGGTGCAAACGGTGTCACGCAGGTCGAGGCCAGCGGCGTGGCCAGGATGTTCGTCGTCGTGTGCAGGTCGTTCTGCGCGTGGCGGCAGACCAGCTCCAGATCCTTCGTGAATGTCACATCGCATTCCAGGATGCCCGCCCCCATCCGTGCAGCGGCGACGTTCGATTCCACCGTGTGTTCGGCGAACTGCATCGGCGCGCCGCGGTGGCCGATCGAAAACTCAGAGGTCATCGCCTGCTGGGCAGAGCAAGACATCAGCTGCTCTTTCAACGGGCCGTCGGTCATGCGGTCGATCAGGTAGAGCGGGCGGGGGCCGTAATCGACGCGGTCGACAGACTGAGCAACCAACGGCGATGCGACGAGTGCGACCGTCGCCAATAAGGTGGGGCGAAACATGGGAAGTCCCTTTTCAGGTGGCGTGTGCCCATAGTGTCTCGGCCCGGTGTGACTGCTGCGTGAAGTCTCTGCGAAGGATGCGTAACAGCCGCACGACAGTTTTGTGGCGAATGCTTAGATGCGTTCTTGCCAAAATCTGTGACTGTTTTGGCAATGCCTTTCCCCAAGAACAGAAATCAGGAACCGCGAAGACAGACGCTGCCTTGTTCGCCATGCGCGGGAGCACAGAGCTTCTGGGGACCCGGTCAAGTGTTGGAATGCCAAGTGATATATTGGAGTGACCAAATGCATGGTTTGCCTCATCCACCCTATCGGGGACTGGCTACTTTGAGAGGGTCACAGCCAAATGACAGAAATGTGGCAAAACCACAAAATATGGGATGCACAGGCCTCTGACTACACCCTATTTGGGGCAACGCGCACGCCGGAGCTAGCTGCTATTTGGTGTACTTGTCTAGGAAGGCTACGGCTGTCATGGCGCGGAAATCCAAGAGCGCCGAGCGTAGATTCTTGTGTGGCCAGTCCCACCAGGCGAGGTCGATGAGGCGCTCGGCGATGTGGGGTGGTTGCCGCCATCGCAGGAATGTGGCCGGGGTGCCTGCGACGATCGTGTAGGGGTCCACATCCTTCGTGACGACCGCCCCCGCGGCGACCACAGCGCCGTGGCCCAAGGTCACCTCAGGTTTCACCATCGCGCCCGCGCCAATCCAGGTGTCATGGCCGATGTGAGCGACGCGAGCCCGACGTTTGTCGAACCAGTCTGCGTCAGGCTCCGCGTCATCCCAGTAATCCGCGGAGCGATAGAGGAAGTGATGCAAGGAGGCTGTTTCCAGCGGGTGGTCCGTCGCGCCGATGCGCGCAAAGGCAGCGATGTTGGAGAACCTGCCGACCTCAGCATTCGCGATGTCAGCGTAGCGGTCGCAATAGGAGTAGTCGCCGATGGTGGCATGGGCTACGCGGCTACCGCGGCCGATCTCGACATAAGCGCCGAAAGTCACGTCACTGATCTCGCAATCGGGGTGGATGAAGGGGGTGTCGGGCTTGAGGCGGGCCATTATCAGAACGCCCGCTCTTCGCCGGAGAAGCGAAAGAACTTGCCGGTGTCTTTCAATGTCAGGCGCCGGGCTATGGATAAGATTCCGCGCGCGACATCGCTCGGGTCCTCGTCTGCGTCCCCGCCGCCCATATCCGTCCGCACCCAGCCTGGATCAACGAGGGCCACTGGGATGCCCTCGGGCTCGAGCTCGGTCGCAAGCCCTTGCATCACTTTGTTAACCGCTGCTTTGGAGGCGCGGTAGGCGATGCGGTCGGCTTTCCGGTAGCCCATCCAGGCCATCTGGGAGGAGACGGTCAGGATGCGTGGGCTCGCGCTCTCCCGCAGGCGGGGGAGAAGCGCCTGCGCCACGGCCAAGGGTGCCAGGGTGTTGACGGCCAGCACCTCGGCGAAGCCCGCGAAGTCCATGTCGAGGGGAGATTGCTGCGCGGGCCCGATGACACCCGCATTGTTGATCAGGATATCGACGGGTCCGATGTCTGCTAGCTGCGCCGCAATGCCTTTGGGCGATGATAGCTCCAGGACGACCGTACCGTCCCCTCCCGACCGGGTCGTACCGATGGGCGTCATCCCTGCCTCCCGCGCAGCCGCCATGAGCGCCGCGCCGATGCCTCGGTTCGCCCCCGTAATCAGAACGTGCATGCTAGTCTTTGCGCCCTATCAGCTTCCCGCGCAGCCAGCCGGAGAACCAGTCCATGAACATCACCATCACGACGATGAGCACAATGTAGTAGGCCACTTCTTCCCAGTCCTTCTGGGTCTGAATAGCCTGAGTGAGCATTAGTCCAATACCGCCGCCCGTGATCGCGCCGATAATGGTGGCCGAACGGGTGTTGGATTCGAGGAAATAGAGGATCTGCGCCAGAAGCACCGGAACGACTTGCGGGATGACGCCAAAGCGATACCGCTGGAGCGGCTTGGCGCCCGTGCTCTCCACGCCCTCGATCTGCTTGCCGTCCACGTTTTCCAGCGCCTCGGAGAAGATTTTGCCGAAGGTGCCTGTATCGGTGATGAGGATCGCGAGCGTGCCAGTCAGTGGCCCTGGCCCGAAGGCCCGCGCCAAGACGACCGTCCAGATCAACGCGTCAACCCCACGCACGAAGTCGAACACGCGCCGCGTGCCCGCCCGGATCATCATGAGGGGAGAGAAGCGTTTGGCCGCGAGGAACGCCAGTGGCAGCGCTAGGATGGCCGCACCCATCGTGCCGAGAAACGCCATGAGCAGCGTCTCCCCGATGGCCCAGACGACATCCTTGTGCCGCCACATGTCGTTGTTCCACCAGTCGTAGACCGCGCCCGAGAGGTTGGACTGCTCAGGATCAAGTTGCTCACCGAAGAGAAGGCGGCCCACGCCCACGTCGTGGTAGGGGCTGTCGAGCGTGAACCAGAAAAGCTCCCACCCCGGGAAGTAGTTGAAGACCTCGGTCCGCGCGCCGGTGAGCGTGATGCGGCCCTCAGGCGTGTCGATGGCCACGCGCCGCGACGAGGCGGAGATCCAATCCGGCACATCCTCGGGCAGGTTGGTGGTCACCGTGCGGCCCTCGGCCTGCGCCTCGATGAGCGGGAAGCCGGGAATTTCCACCTCAGTGCGATTGTCGGGCAAATAGCGAATGACATGGCCTGCACCGAGATCGACGGTGACGATGTCCGTCCCGCTGACCCAATCGGGGCGTTCACCGTCGGGATAGCGGCCCTTGCGCTCGCCCTCGATGGCATACTCGATCTCACCCGAGCGGTTGTCGCGCGTCACGTGTACCTTGTGCGACCAGCTGTCGGAGGCAACCGTGACGGCGTTGTCCCAGTTGGCGCGCTGACTGAGGCCGGGGATGTCGAAGGCGAAGAAGACGTACGTGAAATACACCAGCAGGATCGCCGGAACGGAGAAGGCAAAGAGCCGCTTGCGCTGAAAGAGGCTGTCCGCCGCGCTTTTGGCATCCGAGAGATTGGTGTCGACGGTTGTCATTGGGCCTGCCCCTCCGTGAGGCGGTTGCGGAAGCGGCTGGAGATCTGGTCGAAGAAAACAATCGTGAAGAAGAGCAGGATGAAGATTGCCGCCGCCTGATCGAAGCGGCCCGGCCCCCATGCCATCGCATTTCTGAGCTCGTAGCCGAGACCGCCAGCCCCGACGAAGCCGAGGATGGCGGAGGCGCGGATATTGATCTCGAACCTGAGCAGCGTGTAGCTCACGTAATTCGGCGCCACCTGCGGGATGACCCCGAGAAGCATCCGTTGCAGCCACGAGGCACCCGTGGAGGCAAGGCCCTCGACGGGCTTGAGATCCGCGTTTTCGGCCACTTCCGAAAATAGCTTGCCCAGGGCGCCGGCCGTGTGGATGGCGATGGCGATCATCGCGGGCACGGGTCCGCCCCCGAGGACGAAGATCAGCACGAGCGCGATCACGATCTCGGGCACGGCGCGCATGATATCGGAGATGCGTCGGAAAAGCGGGATGAGCGCTGGGCGTTTGGCTAGCCCGCGCGTACTGGCGAGCGACAGCGCGAGCCCTAGGAATGCGCCGATGAGGGTGGACACCGCGGCGATGTTGATCGTCTCAACCAATGCCGGGAAGAACTCCACGATGTAGCCAGGCAGCTCGGCCCGTTTGGCCCAGGCTTCTGACAAGACACCTGCGGGGTAGTCGCCGATCTGGCTCAAACCGTCCCAGAAACCGCCGGCGCTACGTTCGTCGACGATGTTGAAGCCCGACACCATCAGGAGCACGAAGATCAGCAGCGTCAGCCCGCTATAGAGCCTGCGCCGCTGCACCTGCGCCATGTAGTCGGACTGGATCGTTCCCACGCTCTGTGGCGCGGCACCCGCGGTTGCATCCGCCATGCTCATTCCCCCAAAAAATGACCGGCAGCCCCGAGGGGCTGCCGGCTTCGTCATGAAAAGGCTTTAGTTGCCAATCACGGACTGGCGAGCGGCCACGATCGACTCATAGGTCTCGTGGGTCACCGGAACAAAGCCGAGGGTCTCGCCGGCAGCCACGCCGTAGGCACAATCCTGGTCACGGTCGTGCAGGTCGTTGACGAGCTGCGTCATCGTGGCCTTCACCTCCTCGGGGAGCGCCTTGCGCAGCACAACCGGGCCTTCCGGGATCACGTTGGAGATCCAGATCTGCTGCAGGTCGTTCATGTCGACGAGGCCGGCATCCACCGCGCGGCGCAGGGCGCCGGAGTTGTAGCCGTCTTCCCAGTTGCCCTGGGCGTCGGCCCAGGTCACGCCGGCGTCGATGTCGCCTGCGTTCACGGCAACGATGGTCTGCTCGTGACCGCCGGTGAAGCGCACGTCGCCGAAGTAGTCGCCGGGCTCCATGGTGATCTCGTCACCGGCCTGCGGGATCTCGATGGACGGGATCAGGTAGCCGGAGGTGGAGTTCGGGTCACCGAAGCCGAAGACGCGGCCTTCCATGTCCTCGAGTGAGGTGATGCCGCTGTCGACGCGGGCGAAGCCGATGGAGTGGTAGCCCACGGAGCCGTCCATGTTCTGCTTGATGAGCACGGGCTCGACGGCCTCGGGATCCTGCAGGTAGATGGCCGCGTAGGACGAGGCACCGAGCCATGCCATGTCGAGCGTGCCACCGAGCAGGCCCTGGATCACGCCAGCATAGTCAGCCGGGGCGAAGAGCTTGGTCTCGACGCCGAGCGCTTCCTCGGTGTAGGCGCGCAGGCACTCGTTGTTGTTCAGGCGGTCCTGGGCGTTCTCGCCGCCCAGAAGGCCGATACGGAACTCGGTGATCGCGTGGCCGTCGGCCTGCGCTGCGCCCGTGAGGGCCGTCGTGGCCAGAAGGGCCGCTGCAAACGTCTTTTTCATCTTTCTCTCCATTGGGATGAAAATTGCCCCGTCTTTTCGAAAGGGGCTAGAAACTGGCTCAAGCGATGGCTTTTTGGGCCTCGGACCTGTCCAGCGTTTCGATCTCGGTGGAAGTGGCGGCTTCCGAAAAGTCCGCCCCTGCCCCGTAGATGTCGCGGGCAGCCCCAGTGGTGAGCTGCGCCGGCGTGCCGTCGAAGACGATGCGCCCGTCGCGCATCCCGATCACGCGGTCGCAGTAGCGGCGCGCGGTGTCGAGCGTGTGCAAGTTCGCAATGACCGTGCGGCCGTCTTCTTCGTGAATGTCCCGCAAAGACTGCATCACCACCTGCGCGTTCATCGGATCGAGGGATGCGATGGGTTCGTCCGCTAAAATGATCTTGGGATCCTGCATCAGAGCACGCGCAATCGCCACGCGCTGCTGCTGGCCACCCGACAGAGCCTCGGCACGTTTTGGTGCCTGCTCCGCGATGCCCAGGCGATCAAGGATCTCGATGGCCTTATGGATGTCCGCCTGGGGGTAGAGGTTAAACATCGTCGCCAGCGTGGAACGGCGGTTCAGTGTGCCATGGAGCACGTTCGACACCACGTCCATACGCGGAACGAGATTGAACTGCTGAAAGATCATTGCACAGCGCGACTGCCAGTTTCGCCGCGCGGCCCCCGTGAGGCCTGTGATCTCTTCACCTTCGAAGGTGACGGTGCCGTCTGATGCATCCGTCAGCCGGTTTAGCATCCTCAGAAGCGTGCTTTTTCCCGCGCCAGACCGCCCGATAATCCCGATCATGGCGGGCGCGTCCACGCCAATGTTGGCCGCATCCACGGCCGTATTCGGCCCAAATCTCTTGGTCAGGTTCTCGATGTTCAGCATATCGCCCCCACGTGCTGGCGGGAGGCGTAGGGTCGTTATGCGAAGGAATGATGATGTTTTTGAATCGGTTTCTTGATGTTAGCGTAAGAGAATTGTGACAACGCATCTTTGAAGGTCAGTTAGCCTAATCGGTGAGTGCGGAAGGCAACTTTCTCTAGAATTGTCATATTTCCGTTACAAAGACCGCGCGACTCGGTTAGCGTCGCGTCATGCGTCACCTATTTGCCGTTCTGATGCTCTGTGCAGCTTTTTTCGCCACGGCCAGCTATGCGGCCACTAGCGACGTAAGTTGTGATGACCGGTCCCGCATGACCGACATCTTGACGCGGACCCTCCAGGCGGAGCGATATGGCACCGGGGTCCGCGATCCGGACACGACGGTGGAGGTCTGGGTGTCGCCAACAAACGGCGACTGGATCATCGTTCAGCACTACGCAACGGGAACATCCTGCATCGTGGCCCTCGGAGAGTATTGGGAGGCACGCGTGCCAAATCCGGCCTAAGCAGCAATCGCGGGCACTGCTTTTCAGGGGCATTCGAATGACACTGTAAGGCCGGAAGACTTGGCAGCCACATTTTACTCAGGTGTTCAGGGCTACTGGGGAATGCGCATGTCGTAGTGGTTTCTCAGACTTGAGGCTTTCATTCGCCCTGCACTAAAGTCCGTTACCATGTCCGCTTCGACGGGCTGCGCCGCAGCAAAACGATGTCGGTCCAACGGCGCTTTTGCGCGTTCCTGAACGCCTTGGGCTACTGATACCATGGCCAGCGCCGCCACGATCCTGATGACTTCAAGGGCCCGCTGCGGAAGTCTTAATGCTTTGCTGCGTGCGCTCGCAGTGCGAGAATCTCTGCAGGTGCGTCGTCTGTCGCCGCAACTCGGCGTCATACTTGGCTATGCGAAAAGCGCGCAGAGAGGTCAGTCAGGGCAATTCATAGATAGCGCTACTTCGCTGCTGCTCATGACCGAGTAGTGATTGGCTGCAGCCGGTTCAGTCAATCAATTCTAAAGATCGCAGTTTTTGCGTTGGCAGCGAAAGACTGCAATGCCTTCGGCAAACGCTGTACCAGTCTTTGTCGTTCAAGGTCCGCTAGGGGCACCAGTGAAGGCGACCCATCTACGCTAGATTTCACGGACCTCGGCAATTGCTTAAGCGTCCTCAAGTTCGACGCCAAGGTAACGGACTGTGCTGTCCATCTTGGAGTGTCCAAGCAGAAGCTGGACCGCGCGTAAGGTGCCCGTCTTCTTTTAGATCTGGGTCACCTTAGTTCGTCGCAAGGGGTGCTTTCCGTATGCGCTCGTCTCTACGCTATCGATGTGACCCAATCTCGGACAATTCTTGCATATTGACGTGTCAAGATTTGGAGACGTTCGTGGAACCGTCCAGGCCAAATATACTCGGATCCCACCAACGTTTGTCTTCCACCCATTTCGCGCCCCAGGCTCAGGTGCCGTCCGAAATTTCGAAGCGCACCGGTTTCTAAGCTTTGCTTTGCAGAGCAGAAGCTCTTTCCTTGATCTGGCCAGAGGCCATGACATCGACGACTTTCATCTTCACCAAGTCACAGCCGCGAAGCTTACTTTCGATCGCTATGTTTTACAGAGCGAGGTCGCGTTGGTTCTACGCGAGTTCAAGCCGAACCCTAATCGCCCAGACGTGTTTGGGCTTGAGTGGCCATTTCTGACCAACAACCCGGCCCTTATTCGACGCGGGTTGAAGTGCGCGGATGGCGGGTAAGTTTGGTGTTTGCATGACCGATCATTCAATCTGCCATGCGCTCCCGAAACGACCACCCGACATTGACCTTGCCAGCATCTCACAGAATGCTGCGATTGAGCTTAGGTCAGCTTCGAACGTAAAGCCGAAGTCCGGGCATGTTTTTCACAGGTCACTTTCTTCCATGCTCCTTGATCCAGGTCAGGGCTAGCGACGCGAAAGCAATGAAACGAGGCTCGCCTGCCCAATGACCTGAGGCTTCCCAGATTGTGCAGTCTGCCGAACAAAACGGTCAAAGCGCTCAAATAGCTTGAGGGTTTCATCTCGAAGGGTCTCCATTTCGGCCAAACTACTAAAGGCCATCCCATCGCGGTCCCCTGGCCGCTCCAAGACTTCAAACCTGCGTTTATCGCTCAGATGACCATAGTGGGTTTCCGTAGTTTGAAGACTCTCATGGCCCATGTTCTGCGACCAAGCTTTCCGTTCTTCCGTCGTGAGAGCTCGCCTATCCATTTCAGGCTTTATCGTGTGGCGTGCGGCATGAGGTGAGAAGGTTTGGTCATGGCCAGCGCATGCGATCCGAAAGGCCGCTTCCACTGCATGCTTTGAGCTCATAGGTTCAGCGAGGCCTCGCTTTAACAGCTGCTCTACCCCCGGATTCAAGACTGCTGGCCCATTCGCGGAGAGCATGCTTGCCTCCGGAAACAGAGCGTCTTCACCGCAGAACCCCTTGTCGCTGAGCCACGCAAGCCAGGCTACAACCTCGTCGGCGAACCTAGGCGGGATAGGGAACCACTTGATAACGAGGCTCTTGCCATTCTTCGTGCGCGAGACTGAGGCATCCTGGAGCACAGTCCGCGCGTTCACATCAACATGCTTAATCCTAAGCGACGTCAACGTATCCGCTCTCAAAGCTGCCAGAAATGAGAGTGCGAACATTGCCCTCGCCCGGAGATCCAACACCGTGTGCTTTGGCATCCCTTTCAGGAGCACCTCTGCTTCCTCGAGGTCAGGATACGGGCGCTGTTGCCGCCCGATCCCCTTTTGTAGTGCTGGACGCGGAAGATCCATGTAGTCGACGAAATCTTGCGGCAGGCCCTGAAAGCCATCCTGCTTCAGCAGCCAGGAAAGGAAGTCGCGAATATGAGATGCCATATGCGCCACTATGGAGCGTGACCACTGCGCTTCGCCCTCACCGTCAAGCTTCGTAAGAAGCTTGTCTCGAACGGCTCCAACATCTGCTCTGGTCAGAGAGGCAAAACGCTTCTCCTTGAGGGTCGTTTCGAAGAGCCGAATGGCTGCAAGATGCCTGTCGGATGTCTTCGAGGAAAACTTCCCCGCGTAGTTTTGCCAAGCGTATATTGTCCGGTCGTTTCGACCGGAAGAAGTCGGGGCTGATTTCCCAGTCTCACCGAGAGTTTCGTCTCGTGCTTCTGGGTCCAAATCGGAGACAAGCACATTAGCACCTCCGGTTGGCCGATGCTGTCGACCGGCATCCGCCCAATCCTTGGGAACGCGTAATCTCGAAGCGTGTTGATCCATTGCTTAACATGCTTCTGGTTCTTCCATGTCGGCCTGCGGTCGATGTGGACCTGCCGGGCGACTTGTTCGAAGGTCGGGATCTCACGCTGCGCATTGAAGCGCGGATTTAGCCCTTGGCACGCCATACGGCGGTACTGCAGCGCTCTGTCTCGCGCCTGGTTGAGCGTCACGAGCTGCGCGTTGCTGAGCCCGAAGTCCGTGCGGAGCGGAGCCCCTTAAGCTTTCTTCTGCACCTTCACTGTGATGCGCACGATCCACCGTCGTGCGCCCGAACGGTCCACTACGAGGTAAAGACCGTTCCCATCGCCGTGGCGACCGGGCCCGAGACTCTCCACTAACCGCTTGGTGAGCTTTCCGCCCAGCGCCATTCCATACCGCTTTTCATTCCACCCAACGCAGAAAATTGAGCATCACCGGTCGAAAGCGAGCACAACGCCGGAACGCCCAAGAAAGCAAAAATTCTAGGAAAAACCGGCATCCAGTGCGGTTCCGCGATACTGAACAACAAGGGCAAGTGGCGGAGACGAAGGGATTAGAACCCAAGTTCAATTTATGCATTTAAAAACAGTTATATATGATCGATGCATATCGTTTGGTGTAGCACTATATTGTAGCAAATACTCTGATATGAAGCAGGCTGGACAATACCATTTCCAACATTTGCTACCACCTTGATGGCGGCGTCCATAGGCCGTGCAAGTCACGCCGCATAGGGTCCAATTCTTCGATCTTCTCCCTGGTCCAAGCGACCCATTCGGCGGCTGTCATACCATCGATATCATCAACCTGCTCGGTTAGCATTCGGTGTTCGATAGCATCAACAAATACGCGAAGCCGCTCACATTCCTGCCATGAGACGGCTTGTTCGCGGAAGTGTTTCCACCGACGTGCTTCCAACTCACGCCGCTGCTGTTCTTCATATTGCTTACGCCGTTCCTCTTCATACCGAAGATGCTGCGCTTCCCGTTCAGCCTGTAGTTCGTCAAGCCTTGGACCACACGCCATGATAGAGGCTGTGATTTTTGGCAGAAGATCGATCACCTTTTTGTGCTGCTTTTCAATCCACTCCAGCC
This sequence comes from Pseudomonadota bacterium, assembly GCA_038533575.1. Taxonomy (NCBI): domain Bacteria; kingdom Pseudomonadati; phylum Pseudomonadota; species Pseudomonadota bacterium. Next base: position 2,144,884 of record JBCAYL010000001.1, read on the forward strand.
TACTACCTCCGGCATAGGTGTTGACCGCGATCCTTAAGAAGCCAGACGAATGCAACCCGTGTTGGTGATGATCAGGATATGATGACCAAGACTTATCAACATCGGACAGACCCTGCCTCATCTTCTCCTTGATAGCGCAGTCGAGGACATGGCTTCCAATCTTGACATCGAACTTGCCAGTGATTTTGGCATCAACGACTTTTGCGCCTGCCTTCTCCAAGGCTCGGAAGACCGTGCTGGTTGCTTGGAACCTGTATCGGTCTCGTTCTGTCAGGTCCGAGATTGGGTCCCAAAAAGAACCCCAGACCTCACGCCTGCGTTCCCGCCGTTCTTGCCTCCGCTTGGTTTGATCTTCACGGTGTTGTTTCACCCAACCTTTTACAAGCGGGTGCAGCTTGTTGAACTCGTCCAAAACTTCCAGACCAACGACTGCGTTCGCAGCATCAGTTTCCGCTTTTTCAACTATTGGTGAGTGCTTTCGCTTGGATTCAGGTGGCGTGATGTCAAATTCTTCGCGCTGGCCTTCGCCGAGTTTTGGTAGTTTGGTGACCTCAACTTGCTTTCCAGCTTCCAGCTTCGTCCAGTGGCCCTGGGGAGGCCGAGGAATATTGTGACGGTCGCATATCTTGGCCAGGCCAGTGGCTGTTACCCCGTAGTCTTTGGACAACTCCGTGAGTGGTTTTTCCCAAACCTGACGATGTAGCTCAGTTCTCGTCATTCTATGTCTTCGCACGGGGGTCATCTTCCCAGCTTCGTCATTGGTCAAGTTTAGCCTCGACGACGCTTCATTTGGTAGGCAACGCCAGTCATTCGAGTTCGCCAGGTCAGCATCTCGGCGCTGACCTGATACTGTTCGCAAGCAACTTGCTGTGGTGTTCGCCGACTTTGTATTGCCATCAATGCAGGACGTGGCAGCAAGAGAGTGCCAGCCAACCAGTCTGCTTCGTCTTCTTGGTCTTGGTTGAAGTTACCAGGAACCAGCGAACCGTCCTCAAGGATACAAGCCTCAGCAAGCTCGTGACCCAGGATTATGTGCGAGAGTTCATGCATGATGACACTGTTCCGACGACCCGAAGACGACACGGGTTTGAACAGCACCAGGTTGGACGTTCCAACCCTCATCGTAAGTGCAGACCATGAGTCGTCCTGTTCATCGTTAAGCACTTCAACATCGTTGGCACTTAGCTGTGTGATGTCATCCGTGGACCATACGGTCACACCAAGATGCTCTGCCAACATCTCGGCTGACAACGGAGCGATATTGTTCAGCCCAAGCTGTTTGCGGTATTCTACCGCTCGTCGTTCACACTGTGATTTGAAGCCACGACGGAATGCCAACTAGTGGCCTCTGGCATCGACTTTGATGAACTGCTCCGATGCCTTCTCGATGAGATTAGCTAGTGATCTGGCAGTCTGCGGCGGCACCGCCTTCTTGTTTTTGAATGCGATCTGGAGATTCGCAACACCAGTGAATTTTGCGGTGTCTTCACCGATCCACTGACAGATTTTTTCAAGTGTTCCCACGTCTGGGACATGACCATTTTCAATTCTTGATAGTGTTGAGGGACTAATGCCAATTTCTTTTGCAGCGGCACGAACCCCCATGTTTCCTCTATGTTTAGCGAGTATCCCGCCAAGTTCCCCGATATCCATGCAGTCTCCCAAGTGTCTCTCAGGTTGGTATTAGTGTTTCACACACTGGACAGGCGTGGGGCCGTTTGCTAGTGTCCAACCTATGAAACACTTCAAGCACTTCCTCTTGAGTGAGTCAACTTTGGTAGAATACTGGATGGGTGCTCGGCATCGATCTGCGCAGAAGCGAAAGAGGATGCGATGAAGGGTAGTAAGAACATTTTTATCAGCCACATCCATGAAGATGATGCTGGACTGGCCAAGCTGAAGACTTTGACCCGCAACAACGGGCTGACGGTGCGTGATGGGTCGATCAATAAGGCCAAACCAAACCGCGCAAAGAACGCTGACTACATCCTGAATAAAATCATTGGACCGCGCATCAAATGGTGCAGCGTGATGGTGGTCTACATTACGCCAGGGACCAAAAACAGCGAATGGGTGGACAAGGAGATCTTGCGGGCCGCCAGCTTAGGCAAACGCATCGTCGGGGTTTGGGCACATGGTCATGCTGGATGTGAACCACCGTCTAACCTCGAGAAATTGGCCGATGCGATGGTGGGGTGGCATGGTGGTCGCGTAGTTGATGCATTGACTGGCGATTTCAACGGTCGAGAAACAAAAAACGGAGAGGTCTGTCAGCCGATCCCGTTCAAGCGGGTGGTGTGCCAATGACGGTGTGGTCATACAAGGTAGCCCGTGACTATGGCTTCGCACCCAACCCATTTCATGGTGTCTGCACTTTGGCCTGCTGCAAGCCATTGATCCGAGGCCATGCTGATATTGGTGACTGGGTAATCGGGGCGGGGTCCAAGGCAAACGGGCTTTGGGGCAAGATCGTCTATGCGATGATTGTCGATGAAACGCTGACCTTCGACCAGTATTGGAATGACCACAGGTTCCAAGTGAAGAAGCCCGTGATAGGCGGAACCCATAAGGGTTTTTCGGCGACAACATCTATCAACGCGACGGTGGTGCAGACGGTTTTCGGCAAGCAGACTCGCACCACAGTCTACGCAACGGTCATGTCAACATCGACAACCTGCGCCAGGACACCCAGCATGATCGCGTTCTGTTGGCACGGGAATTTATCTACTTTGGTGCCAACGCGGTCGCACCGCCTAAGGAAGCCTTTGGCCACCTTCAAGAACCATTTCCTCGTGATGTTCGCACTTATAAGAGCTACTCACCTGCGATGCAGCAAGCCATTAAGGACTGGTTGTCGGGCTCATTTGAATGGGGTCTGCACGGATTGCCCGAAGCATGGGATAACGCCATCGAGGGTCAGCGCAAATGACCTATGATATCCAGGCATACTGCAATGAGGCCCAGGCAACAGACCGCTTCAATGACGATGAAATCCAACCAATACTGTTGGGTCTGTTCGGCGAAGTTGGCGGCGTGATGTCGGCGGTGAAGAAGTTGCAACGGGAAGACAAGGCATACATTGGCTTCAGAGCAAACGTCATCGATGAGATGGGTGATGCGTTCTGGTATTTCACCGCGTTGGCCCGCAGGTTCAATGTTTCGGTGGCCCAACTCTTGTCTGATTTGAACACAACCGATGATTCACAGTCCGTTCTGGCCTCAGACGACCCGCTGAGCCCAGTCGCGATCTCCAACAAGATCGGTCCAAAGAAGGGGATATGCGACAAAGCATTGCTGAAGCTGGGGCGTGTCAGTGCCGACATGATGCGGATACAGGGTATGGACCAGGACGAACGTCTCGATGTCATGAGGATGTTTGCACGAGTTTATCTTGATGTGTTGGGCGAGTGTGAAGTCAGTTTTGCGGAGGTCCTGTCCGTCAATGCCGACAAAACAAGATCGCGGTTCGGCAAGCTGATCCTGGACACACAACCAGACTTCGACTTCAGCTTCCCAGAATACGAACAGTTACCTCGGCAGTTTACCGTCGAGATGCGTGAGCGTGACAACGGCAAGGTATACCTTCGCTGCAACGATGTGTTCATTGGTGATCCACTGACTGACAACATCGGCGAAGAAGATGGGTTCCGCTATCACGATGTTATCCATTTCGCCCATGCTGCGATCCTGCACTGGTCGCCGACAATGCGGGCGCTGCTAAAGCGCAAACGTAAGAGTGATCAACCCACGGATGAAAGCCAAGATGGTGGACGCGGTGTCGTGGTCGAGGAAGGGCTGGCAGCCTGGTTGTTCTCCAAGGCCAAAGAACTGGACTACTTCGAAGGTCACAGCAGCGTGTCACTGGACATCCTGAAGCACATCCAGGACTTTGTGCGCGGTTATGAGGTTGAGGAGTGCCCCATGAATCTATGGGAAAAGTGTATTCTTGACGGGTATGGGGTCTTCCGCCAGGTGCGTGAGAACAAGGGGGGCATGATTATCGGGGACCGTGACAAACGCACCCTTCACTTCCAGAAGCTCGACACATGACAGACCCAACCGAACAGGACGGTGAGCCATTGTTTTCGTTCGTTGTCGGCGAAGACTTCAGCATCGCTGTCGAAGTCGGTGCGTGGGTTGCCCCTGCGCTTCTGGCAATCGGGGCGGTGCTGCTCATCTGGCTCTGGTTCCGTGGTCGCATCGGACTTGGTAGCTTTGAACTGGATAGCGCAGGTATCGGGATTGGCGACACAACAGTCAGCTTTAGGCCGAACCGAACGGACCGTCAGATTGCGTATGCTATCTGGGTTGAATTGAACACCAGGAAGGTCGGACTTCCTATCGATCCCGAACATGATGTGATCTCAGAGGTCTACAATTCCTGGTATGAGTTTTTCGGTGTGACCCGCGAACTCATCAAGGAAGTTCCAGCACACAAGCTCAAGAGCAAAGGCACCAGGGCTATAGTATGGGCGTCCGTGCAGGTGTTGAATGAAGGGCTACGGCCCCATCTGACCCAGTGGCAAGCCCGATATAGACGATGGTATGAAGCCAAATTGACGGATGACGACATTAGAGACCCGCAATCTGTTCAACAAGAATTTCCTAAGTATGACGCACTAGTGGACGACCTATTGAGTATCAACGCGAAGCTGATCCAGTATCGAAAAGCTATGTATGAACTCGCGACAGGTGACCCCGAAAGCATTATCTCAAGCGAGGGAAGCTCAGAATCGGAGGACGATTCACAAGGGCGAGGTTAGATGTGCGCGAGTTATTTTTGCCCGATCGAACACGGCCTCAGTCATCGTAATTCGAAAGAACAAACGGCTGGAACTTATTAATGAACAAGCCAGCGAAATTCCTCCACCTGTTGACGGTTGGCCGAGTTAGCCGAAATGGTTGACCATTAACTGTCAGCGGTTGACCGTGGGCCACACGGTTCCGAATTTGGTTTATCGCGTCCAGCGTTGCTACCACTGAAGCGTTATTGCACTTCTGCCAACTCAAGCCATCCAATACGTCTGAATAACCAATACGGAAGAACAAATTTCGTATGTTGTGAGGATTCGGATTGCCCCAAGATTTTTCGGACGCCTCCCAATACTTGCCATACTCGTCGTCCGAAAAGTGATCAAACTCTTCACGTATTGCCGCTTGGAACGTGTCTTCAACGGCAGTTTGTAGGGCCGCTGAGATCAGAGTCGTAGAAGCTCGAAGTAATGAGGAACCAACACGTGCGCCGTTCGAGATTGGAGGTGCACCAACCTGCCCTCCAGTGACAAGTTTGTGTGCACGAAATAATTCATCAACGTCGTCTAGTGCGGCCAATTTGGGTATTTACCTTTTACATTTATCTTCACCAAGCTTTGCACGGTGGCCCTGCAAAATCCAACAATCGTAGGAGCCGACTAGCAGAGTTCTCACAAACGGTCGTTATCGAGGTTCTCGATACATGCGGAATGTAGACTGGTTCATACCCACAGAACACACTTCATGAACCTCTCAAAAACCCCTATCGAAACATATCGTCAACTCTGCTATGGTGCGGATGAGTTTTGAGAAGGAGGATGAATGAATATAGGTTACGCACGGATCAGCACCGACACCCAAGTGATGGACGCCCAGATCGCGGTGCTGAAGTCAGCAGGGTGCGATAAGATATTCACGGAGGTCGCATCCGGCGCAAAAAAGGACCGGCCCGTTTTGGCCGAGGTGCTGGGTTATCTTCGTCCACATGCTGATGACACACTCGTGGTATACAAGCTGGATCGTGTGGCCCGCAGTCTTCCACATCTCATCGAAATTATGGATCACTTGAACAAGCATGGCATCGAGTTCCAGAGCCTCTCTGAGGCCATCGATACGAAGACCCCAGGGGGCAGGCTGCTGTTCCATGTCATGGGTGCCATATCCGCCTTTGAGCGTGACCTAATCATCGAACGGACTCAGGCAGGCTTAAGGGCTGCCAAAGAGAAGGGCCGTGTTGGTGGGCGCCCTAAGAAGATGACGGAAGACAAAGTGAACGCAGTCCGTGAATTGCTGGCCAACGGGACACCCGTCAAGGATGCCGCCGCTGCCGTGGGTGTTTCGGTCCCAACCCTTTATCGGTGGCTACCTGGTGCTTCTCGAACTCGTGCGCCTTGATATCTGGTCCACGTGATTTGACGGGTGTGCCGCATAGGCCGTGTCATCCGGTGTATTACGATTGATTGACCGCTCAACAATGTACACTCTAATAGAACAAATGGTGAACATATTGCGGGCGATGACGAATGGTCAAGCCTGAAGAGTTGGTCGAAGGTAGTAGTAGTAAGTGTGCGAAGCACAGCGAAGCGAAGCGGCAGCGGAGCACCGGAATGAGACTAGCGATAGAGCAAAGGAGGATGTCAAAGAGTCATAGAAAACAGCGCTATGGCTTTACAGTCCAACTATCGAAGTCATGGTAATGGGTGTCGGGATTGATCCCATCACAGCTTGTCATCGAGACCCACTCAGCATCGTATGACAGGGGACGTGAACGGAGATTTCGTTTCCTTCCTTTTAGATGATCTTTAACACTGAACGGCGGGTAGAACTCCTGATCGCGGTGAATCTCATACTTGTGCAGCCCATCGCCATAGAGGTCTTCGTCTGTCATTCGGAGGTAGTCCATCTCAGACTCGGACAACCACTTCTGTGCATGTGCACTCTCGACAGAATAGTAGACGTTCTTCGAACCCATGCGGTCCACGAATTTGGCCCACTGGACGATTGCCGCATTCAAGTCGAACGTGGCCGGGTCGATGTGCGCACCAAAGGATGACCCGTAGAACGCACCTGCCATCCGCTGCATCAACTCGTTGGCCTTGTCTCGTTTGCCATCTTTGGTTTTGCGGGTTGGCACTTTAAACAATGCAGTGGGTACCTTATCGGCGTATGACAGGGTGCGCATCACACTTTCTGTAAGGTCCTTGTCACTTTTGATGGCATCGAACCGGACCCGCCTCCATGCTTTGTCCGATGATGGGTACCGTTCCCGCAACCAGGGCTCTAAGACATCTCGATGCGGTACACGGGTGAAAAAGTGGCCTGTAAGCACCCAGCCGCCTGACGGAGGAGCCTCGGTGCCTAGTTCAGCAAGCAGAGCTTTGTGTTTATGCTGCTTTGTCAGTTCGACGTGGCTGCATAGATCGAACTCGAAGCTGCCAACCATCAACACGCCGTAGCGTCTTTTGCCCATGAACGCAGCCATCTGGTCCAACGACCTATTGGCTTCGATCAACTGATCCTCAAGCTGGTACAGGTTTTCAGCGAAGTCGAACACGATGGTCACCAGATAGAGTTGTTCCAGCACCCTGGGGAATACGTAACGGGATATGGCAGCCATGGTGAGATGTGCTTCCCGCTCATGACGCCATATCGGACAGAGGGGGCAGTCTTTCTTTCGGCGTGTGGGTTGGGCCTGCATCTCTTTGATGATACGCACGCAGTCAGGATCATTCGGGTACTTTTTCAGTGCAGTGATGACTTTCCGGGCCGCATCAAGCTCCTGCTCCAGATGGATGCGCTCAAGGATTTGCTCATACTCCGTTTCTGGTTGGAACGCTGCCTTGAACTCCTCGGCGAAAGTATCATCGGTGCCCAGTTTCTTCGCAATCCGGCTCAGTTTTTTTTGCACCCACCCGACGATCAGCAATTGCACGTCCTTGTGCAGAAAAGGCGGTGTTCCCGTCCTTCCTAATAGTGCTTTGGTTTGTGATGAACCGCTTCTTCGTCATGAATACTCTCTCGACCTGGCAGCGCGTCAGACCCGCGTCTTATTGTTGTCTGACATATATATGTCATCAGGTCCCAAGGGTTGTGTATTATCGCGATTTTGCCGTTCCTCGGCGCTGCGTGACCGAACAGAACCGGCCTCTGACATAGGTCATTTTTGATAAATAGAACTAGGAGGAACGGCCATGTTGAAGAGATTTTCTGTGAGAAACCTGCATAGCGAGGCCATCGACATGCTAGCCGACATTAAGGACGAAGAGCGCCGCGAATTGGGTGCTATCCTGGAGGACTGTATCCACGCCTACTGGCAGGAGTTGTTCGGTGATGAGGAAGATGTGCCGGAAGCGGCTTAACCACTCTTACAGCGGCAGCCCACGGCGCTGGTAGGCGCCCATGAAGGCCGTCAGGTTGATCACCCTGGCCACACGGCGTTTACGGCCTGTCTCGCGTTCTAGGGCCCTCTCGGCAGTCTTGTAGACCTGCGTCAGTTGATGAATGCGACCTGCCACACCAGGATTGCCTGAGACCTTCTTCCAGGCGTGGAGCACATAGGGTTGCAGCAGGGCCTCGTAGGTCAAATCTTCGATGGTGAAAGGTTCATCATCATTCGTGCCAATGACAGGAAGGCTGCGAAGGAAGCGCAACAAATCCTCATCAGCCACCTCGTCGAAGAACGCAACAGCATCAGTGATTGCGTCATCGGTCAGCGTCACATCGTTCACTTCAGCCATCGCGCATTCCTTCCAGCCTTGTCGCGGTTCTGCTGATATTTACCTGCGCTGATCTTTTCGTTCGTCAGGAACGAAGCCCGCCTTAACTTGCGACCTGCCCCTCACCTGCCGCTCAAAGACTTTGCGGATGTTGATAGGGCGCAGTCCTAGTTCTCGACGTATCGCGTTGCGGGCCCAGAGGCGTTCCAGGACGGCCTGTCGTGACCGACGTGGCTGGGTCGTCACTCGATGGTATAGGTTGTCGGGTTACCGTTCGATCCGACGATCACCAACTGCCCTTCTGTCAGGGCGGCATCCTGACAGACTTCCGGTCCAGCGAACCTAGCAGGCTGGGTCAGTGTCCTGCACCATTTGCCGTTCGAGATGCGCCATGTGCCGGACAACGTATCGCCACCTGCGAGGGTGCCGACCAGGGCTCCATTGGCCCCTGCTGTTAGGCGAGTCTCACCCGCCACCAGAGTCCGGCCAGAGACGGCTTGTGTGATGGGGTCAATGGTCTGGTTTTCGGCACAGGCGGCCAATGTGACCGCGAGTGAGGCTACTAAGATGGACGCCTTTCTGAACATGGTTTGGGCTCCTTTTGTTGGTCGGTAAGGTTGAAAAGGTGGGCAATCACGTCGCGCTGTTGGGGTTGATAGCGGCAGCGTCGATTCATCGGCTATTCCGAAACGCGAAGGCCCGACCTGCCGTGAAGCTGGCCCACAGAGCAGCGACCTGAACTGCGTGATGCAGTGCAATGTATCCACCTGGTGAGAAGCGCAGAATGCCCGCCTCAAATCCGTACAGCACCGTGTCGAGATGGCCTGATGTCCAGAAAAGAACGAACTGGATCACCAGGATGATGCCACAGCCGATGGTGATCTCTGAAGGCAAGTAGGCGAAGGTTCCGATCAGTAGGCCGCCAACGATGGTTAGCGCCATGAGGAAGATAATCTGCGGCCCGGTGAATGATGTGAGTAACACCTCAATCATTGTGCTTGGTCTCCATCCGATGCGACTTCACACACGGCTCGATACAATAGAGCCCAACGAGATCGTTCGGTGTGACCGCCCCCTCGGTGGCTGCATAGATACGCTTCATCAGGTCCCGCCGGGGCGTCACCAGACCATCGGCAATCCGGCTCACCGTGGCAGCCGTCGTATCGACTGACTTTGCGAATGCCACCATCGAGATACTGTTTGATACCAGGAAGTCATTGAGCGTCATGATTTCCGATTTACGGTAAACGTAAGTGATTCGCTATCCTGAAGTTCAGGGTGGGATAACCTACGCTTTACGTTTAATGTAAACCAGAAGGCTTCACACGCATGGGACAGGCTCGGTGGCGATCCATAACATCCTTCGGCAATCACGAGAACAGGCAGGTCTTACCCTGGAGCAGGCTGCCGACAGCATTGGTATATCCGGTGCATCGTTTAGTCGGATGGAGAACGGGCTCTCGAAGGTCACGACCGAACGCCTTGAAATGCTGGCCCAATTGTATGGAGTGTCTGCCTCTGCGCTCATCGAAGGAAGCATCGTGATGCGCCCGTCAACGGTAGACCTAGAGCGATTGAAAACCGTTGTGCAAGTCGTACAGTGCGTTGTGAACAGCCGCAGGGTAAAACCATCGCCAGAGAAGATGGCTATGGCCGTTACCGAACTCTATCGGCTGGAGATCGACCACATCGTGAGCAACCCGAAGGCCGAGTTCGATCCTGATCGGCATATCGGGATTATCGAAGCGATGTTCCAAAAGTAGGGGTCAATCAATGAAAACGATATCCGCAATCTGAAAACGTTTCTGATCAACGATCCGGTGCAGGCTACCTTCATACGCGGCTCGAACCCACACTCCCTGCGACCGATAGGTCCAGAATACGTTCCGATACTCTCTGTGCTGAACTCTGATCTTCTCGATGTTGTTGTCGGACTGAAGCCTGCCAGTCGTTCCATCGTCCTTAATCTCGATCAGCGCGATACTATCCCTGCTGGTCCGACCTGCAACACCCACCACAAAGTCAGGAAAGAACCGCTTTCCTGAGGGCAGCATCAACCGCGTCGCCCAGGACTCATTCTCAGGGTTACGCAGCCACCATTTCACCGCCCCGCTGTTGTCTTGATCAAGCAACTGGGCGAACGCTCGTTCTTCGTTGTTCAGCCTGCTTGGATACACTCCATATGCGGATCGGTTGGCAGGCGGCAGGCCATCTGGGCCAAAATACTGGAGCGGGATTTCAGCAGAATTATCGAGGCGTGTGTTTCTCGCGTTGGCCTCTTTGATGGCTTCTTTCAAAGCCTCTGGCTGCAACATACCAGCGAGATCAATTGCACGACGCATGTCCGTCTCTGTGACATCCAGACCGTCCTCATCAACGATGACCTTCAGTTCCGCCAGGAGAGCCTTCTTTAAGGCACGGGTATCGATGGCATCGTTGAACTGAAACGCGAGTTGTGCCCGCTCAGCGATCTTCGCATTCGACAGCCGGACTCCGAAGTCCTGACCCACTTCGCCACCGTTCTGCTCCTGCACGACTTCACGAAACAGTTCTTCAAAGCTCAGGTGAGCCCGTGTTTTCCGCTTGGTCAAAAGTGACTTCAGGTCTGCCCGCTGACAGAACACTTTTGCGATATCGTTGACCATCGCGTTGATGCTGTGCGGGTCCGGTGGGAGTTCCCTCCAGAGAGACTGAGGAAGGCCCAACTCGGACCTCAAAAGATATGGTCGTAGATTTGGGCGTTGCTCTTGTGGTTCTGGCTGGGAGGATGTCGGCAACCCGCTGAACAATGGCACCTGCACCGCATTTTGCCATGCCTCACCCTTCTGGATCGCCTCGTCCTGGGCCGCCAATGGCAGCTCCGAGACATCGGAATGAACGATCCCAGACTGCACCAGCGTTAGGAGCCGTTCTTTCCGCTCCTCTTCGGTCTTGGGCGGCGGTGGTAGATACTCTCGTCCTTCCTCGGCGGCCTCGGCGACTGGAATTGGATCGATGTCCATGAAGTCCAAACGATCAGTAATCAGTTCGATGCTTTCCTGAACCGCCTTTATCTCATTTACTGCCGATTGCAGCCCGACCTGCATCTGCGGGTCAGTCAGGAAGACATAGCCGGAGTCCAAAAGCTCATCTTGTTTGTGGAACGGTCGCACCAACGGGTGAACCCGCATGATGCGGCCCACGATCTGAAGGCCAAAATCCTTGCCACGATTGGGGCGGACGGACACGAGGCTCCACGCTCGGGGAGCGTCGAACCCTGTTGCGACGGCGACCTTGAACACCAGAACTTCGATGTCGGGATCGTAAGCCAGCGTATGAAAGTTCGGGTCCGGCTCACCAGAGGTATGCGTGGCAATCGCCGCAGGGGGAACGCCAATGTCGTGCAGCTTGCCCTTGACCCGCTCAACAGGATCATCTTCCCCCTTCGCCTGATCCTCGACCTGAACGAGCAGCAACGGCGTCAGCTTGACCCCACGATCCTCCAACTGCTCCTTGATCCGCAGATGTTGGAACCACGCCGCTGTTAGGGTGGCCTGTTCATGATCGATCAGCACTTCATCACCAGGGCGGAACTGGATCACACCCAGTTTCAACCCGACCTTGTTCAGGCCTGCTTCAACAACGTCTGACCTTGGGATGACGACCCGACTGGCGACTTCAACCTTGGCTTTGGCACGGAACGCTTCCAGTCGATCATCGTTGGGCGTCGCAGTGGCGAGGATGGTGAAGTCTGGCCGCAAAGTTTCCAGGTAGAACTTGGCAGCGGCGTTCGCATTCGCCCCAAAGTTCAGATGCGCCTCGTCAATAACGACACCAACAAAGAACCCCTTCGACCGCCATTCGGATATCAGATCATCGAGGGACAACTTGCTTTCTGAGGTCCGGCGTACCTTCCTGGCATTCGCATTATTCGCTGCTACCGTCGCCCAGGTCTGAACAAAGACATCACCATCGTGGGTACCCGACGCTTCACGGTCCTTGGTGACATCCCGCAGTCGCAATGATCCGGCCTGCTCTGCCAGGGTGTCTCGTGTCTGCGTGACCAGCCCTGCATAAGGCGCAAACCACAGCCAGACCGTAGGGCGACTTAGAGCACCTCTGAGACCCTCTAGAACACGACCCAGCACCAACGTCTTGCCTGAGCCTGTTGGGCTCTGGAGCAGCGTCACACCCTGCTTGAGGGCGATCTGGTTGCGTTTGTCGGGCTCTGCATTATGCAGACGTGCCACCTTGGTCACGACACCTGTCAGCGCCTCGACCGCGTTGGTCTGATACCCTGCCAAAGCAAACCGTTCACTCATGCGCGGAAGGCTTTCACGAGTGTTTCCCGAACCGGGGAGACATCCACATGCATCCCGTCCAGATGCTGCGTGATCTGCCCTGGGGCCCAGGCGTAGACGTGCACATTCTGAAGGGTGCGGGGGCGCAGCCAGTCAATCAGGGACAGATCGAACTGATCGACCAGAACAAGGGTGACGCCCTCGGCCTCATGCACGTTCCAAGGCTGGTCCGCGTCGTATTGCGTCAGCGGCAGACCATGGAACGCCTCAAGACAGGTCCAGGCGTCTGCAGGGTCGAGGTCATAGTCCAAATCTTCGAAATCAATCTGCTTGGTCCGCAGATAGGCAAAGCCCGCCGCGAGATAAGCGTATTTCTTGTCATCGGATGCGTTGAGCCGCCGCACCCGTTCGGCGGTGACATCACGGCAGAGGTTCTTGTCTGGCTCGTCCTCGGTGGCTTCCGTGGACGACACCATGATGAACCGACGGTCCCCGCCGTCTTCGGCGTTGAGTTCCATGACGGCCTGAGCCGTGGTGGCCGAACCTGCGAAGAAGTCGAGGACGAGATCATTCGCGGATGTGGACTGACGGACAAGTTCGCGGATGAGTGAGACAGGTTTAGCGTAGTCAAAAGCCTTTGAACCAAATACATCCCGAATAGCTTTAGCGCCTTCGTCGTTGGTGCCAGATATCATCTGATTTTCGTCGTCAACGACAGTCTCGACTTCATTTCTGGGCACGACCCAACTCGACAAGGGCTGAGTTGGATTCTTCAATTCGCTTTTGTAGCGTTTGAATCCTGGTGATCCAAATCCAACACGCCGACCAACCCAATCCTCGTATCCTGGAAGGCTTGGGTGGATCAGCGGTGTGCGCCCAGTCATGGGAACTTCACCATTCTCTACGGCCTCATCAAGTTCGGCTTTGGTTTTCCAAACGGTGACTCTTGGGTCTTCTGGGAAGCGAATACGTCCAGCAGCGATCCATTCTTCCATGAACTTTGTTTTGACTTTGGTTCCAGGTGCGGCTCGGTCCTTCGACACAAAACCCCACACCCTGTTGGGGTTACATGGATACCAGACATCGTTTTCCTGATCATGGAGGGGGTAATATGCAGTTCCCGCTCTTGGACTGTCATAGGAAACTGCCACTGTAAGGTCACTCACACGGTAGTTCTCGTCCCGCTCGTCATCGTAGAAGCGATACATTTCAAAGCTTTTCTCTGTGCCTGAAAAACGAAACGCTTCTTTTGCAAATGCAAGGACATGTTCTTGGTTCGATGTGAAGAAGTAGTCTCCTCCTTCATTCCCACCGACCCGTGTTCGCCAGACAAAGGACCCAACCCGCATCCCAGGCAACGCCTCATCCGCCATCAATTCCAACAATGCCCGCTGCTCATCATTGATCGAGATCAGGATCACCCCGTCCTCGGTCAAGAGATCACGGGCCAGCGTCAGTCGGCGGTAAAGGAACTCCAACCACGTGGATTGCCGGAACCGATCATCGGCGCTCATATAGCGGTCGTTATAAACCCAATCCTTGTTACCCGTGTTGTAGGGTGGGTCGATGTAGATGCACTTCACCCGTCCCCGATGGGTCATCCGCAACCACCGCAGGGCGTCGTAATTGTCCCCTTCGATGATCAGGTTGTCCCAGGGTGCAGGCTTCTCTGACTGGCCTTCATCGATCTGGGCCACGATGAAGTCATGATCCAGTGCCTTGTCCGCGTCGATCTCATCGCGTTCCCACACCAGCCCAAGCTTTTTGGTCCGGTCGTGCTTTTCCAAAAGCTCGATCAGTTGGGTCTTGCTGAGATCGTCGTATTTGCCAGGCATCGTTATTCCAGTTTTTTCAAGGACCTTAGCCTTGGTCATTCCGAGTGAACAGGGCGCATTATTTCGCCATGACGCAGGACCAATCGACCTGTGGGTAGTCTACCCTTACGATCTCATCTTTGAGTTCCTCCACGCCAAAACCATTGCCGTAGATATCGAATGCATCGGTGTTGCTCCGCGTCCATCCACCCAAAGCACGGCCAATCTCAGGATCAACCCGCCCCTTTCGCATTGCGTCCCGGAAGTTGTGCCTGTAGGAATGGAACTTGTGGCGTGGGCCGTGGGTGCCAATTGACTTCAGGTACCTGTTCACCTTCTTGCTGAAGTTCGTCGAATAGTAGCCGTCCGCTCCACGGGTGATATCGCCAAACAGTTTTGCATTGTCAGGCCGAGTGCCATGATACTCAAGCAAGCCAAAGTCGATCAAACGAGGATGGATCGGAACGAAGCGGATCGAGCCGCCGGTTTTGACCGACTTGTCATCCTCACCAGTGGCGCTGATGTGGGTCACGTCAAAGCCCCAAACATTCTCCTCCAGCTTGATGTCAGCGGCGTCCAGTTGGCAAATCTCATTGGAGCGCATCCCATTCCACAGAGCGATCAACGGCACCCAGAACAGGCTGCTATCGCGTTCCTGATCGGCATAGACACGGCTTGTGAAGATCGTGCTTAGCTGATCGTTGCTGAACGCCTCACGCTTGTCTTCTTTACGTACGGGGTCAGCAACCTTGATCTCACCATAGGCGGTCGGCATCCGATCCATCATGCCCTTACGATGGCACCAGGCGAGGAATGTCATAAGCCACCGCAGATAGTTGTTCACCCCTGTGGGCGACAGCTTTGCCATCTCTTTGCGTTCAGCAACATTCGCCATTTCGTCGAGGGTAAGACGCTCAGCGTCAGGAAGCTTCTTGAAGTTTGGGGGAAGCCTCATGATCAGAGCACGGACCTCCTCTATCGTCCCTTCGCTGATGTCACTGACAGGTGTGTGGTCACCGATGATCTGGAACACGACATCGAGGTAACCTCTGATGGAGTCCTTCGTTTTCTTTGTGCGATGCTTGTTGGGGTTTGCCAGGAATTTTTCCATCAGTTCAGTCAGGCTGGGGATCGGTTGTGGCGGTTCTGCCAATTGATCCCCAAGAGATACAAACTCTTTCGGTGCCCCAGTTAGGGTATCCACGTAATGTGGGTTGGGGTCCTCGTGGATGGCTCGGCCCTTCAGATGTGCGAGTTCATTGCGCTTGGCTTCAATGAAGGTATCCGCACATATTTGCAGCAATTGTTGGAATGCCAGAGACCCCTCAGGCATTAGAACATCGTTCTCCTCCATCAAGGTGTGCGCCATTATCCTCATCTGGGGAGTATCTGACCGAGCTTGTCGCAGCAGCGCGACGATCTCGTCAACTGACTGTGCGAATGCTTCTGTGAAGTCTTGAATCTTGGTGAACTGGCTGGCCTCAAATTGGGCGATTACATCAACCCTTCGTTCCACATGCCGGGCATAGGCTTCGCGCCCCAGCGCGGTTTGCTGCTCTGGTGATAATTCGTGGATGGTTTGCCTGATCTCAGCCAGCCGTCTGTAGACCGATGAAATCTCCCGCCGCTTCCGCTGTGTCGCCGCTGTAGCGCGTTGCAAAGCTTCAGTTCGGTCAGAGGTTTGGAGTGAAACCCAGTATTCTTTGCGTCGCAGCTTACCTTGCATCTCCTTCGGCACCTGCACACGCACGTACCAGCGGCTACCGCGAAGGAAGATTTTGGGTACAGATACACGTGGATTCATGGCTCAACTGTAGCAGCCTATTGTAGCAGCGCAAGTTGTGCAAAGCCATATCTTGTAGTATTTACCTGTAAAATATGGATAAAAAGTGTGGATGGCGGAGACGAAGGGATTCGAACCCTCGAGACGGTTTCCCGCCTACTCCCTTAGCAGGGGAGAACATTGACCTCACATGACCGCCTATGACCGGATAAAATAATCCTTAAAGTCAATGAAATACTTGAATTTTTTCGGCTATGGGCGTACATGAGCGGTCATACGTTCACAGAGTGAGTTCTACCCCATTTCTACCCCCGTACCCAGTAAGGGAAGGTTCCAGATGCCCAAATTGAAATTGTCCGACGCGAAAATCAGAAGCCTTAAACCACCGGCGATAGGCCGCGTGGATTACTATGATGCAGACAGCGGCGGGAAGCTGGTCTTGCGCGTGGGCACATCCGGCACCAAGGCGTGGTCGGTCGTCTTTCGTGTGGCCGGGGGCGGCGGGATCAGCGAAACCGGACGATTGTTGCGCGACAAACAAAGACGGGTCTCGCTTGGTGCCTACCCACTGGTTTCGCTGGGGGATGCGCGCAAAAAGGCAGCAGAGATTGTCGCCAACGCGGATCAAGGCATCGACCCGCGTGCGGCCCAACGGGCAGAGGTGGACGAACGCCTTGAAACAACCGTGGCGTCATTGGCTGACCGTATGCTGGGCATGGAGAACCACGGTAGCGTCGAAAAATACCGCAAGTATTTCCAGATGCACATCAACCCCCACATTGGCAGGAAGCCGATAAACGATCTGACCGTCGATGATGTTGACGATCTACTTGCCCTGTTTGTTGACGCAGGCAAAGAGGGCACAGCACGCGAGGTTCGCAAAATGCTTCGCAAGCTGTTCGGGTGGGCGAAGAAGCGGCGCATCTTGGCCGACAATTTCATGGCCGATTACGAGCGGCGGGACATTGCATACCAGCCACGCGACCGTGTGCTTAATTCCGACGAATTGAAGAAGGTCTGGAATGCCGCTGAAGCAATGAACTACCCTTACGGACCAGCCATCAAGCTGCTGATCCTTACGGGCCTTCGCAAGTCTGAAATCACCAAACTGACTTGGGACGAAATGGATCATGAAAACCAAGCGCTGCATCTAGGTTCGGAAAGATCGAAGACCCGCGTCCGTATCTTCGCGCCGCTGTCGGACATGGCTTGGGAAATACTCAAAACCCAGCCGCGTGGAACGAAGGGGCCATATGTGTTCTCCACGACCGATGGGCAATCCCCGGTTTTTCTAGACAAGAAAGCGCAAGTAAATCTGCATAAGGCTGCTGGCTTTGGTGAGTTCTGGTTCCACGACTTGCGCCGCACACTCCGCACCCGGCTGGCGATGTTGGGCGTTGATCGCGACATCGCCGAAAGGATCATCAACCACAGCCAAGGCAAAGACCAATACGATCAGTATGGGTATCAGAAGGAACGGAAAGCTGCGCTGGACACGTTCGCCGAACATCTGAAGGGATTGGTGGATGCAAACTAGACGTTGGGACGAAGACAAGTTTGAGGCGCACGTGCTGCTAATCATTCGCGAAATGGATAGACGGAAAGTGCACCTTGATCCTGACGCCGTTCGGAAATTGCTTCGCGACCTTTGGGGTGGCTGGGTGATCTTCCACATTAACTGGGACTCCAAATTGGCGAACATGGACCAAGAACGTCCTAGAAAGGGGTCATCGTTGGAACACCAACGCCAGAACTGGCCGCTGGACCATTTTGGTAGTGGCGAACACAATGCCATCATGGAAGATGGCAAGCTTTCCAGCACCCCGCTGCACGCTTTCTTGCCGATCATCAAGAAATTCGTAGACAATCCGGTCCACGGGTTCCCACCCCAGCGGAACGAAAAGAACGGACGATCCTTTCGCTTCGGTTCTTTAGACAGCACCGACAGTCGAAACTTGCCACCACATCAATGGTTCGCGATACTGGTGGGCAGGTTCTTCAGCGAACATTATGGGCCGCAACACTGGCGGTCCGCCAATGCATACATCCAGAAGAACTGGAAGTGACGGTTTTGGCTTCACATAGGTTCACGTGATTTGGCGTAACCCGTCCTTTAACTGATGGGCACCCGTAACTTTCACTGGGATGTGCCTAATGTCAGACCGCTTTCTATCGCCCAAAGCAACATCAGAGATGGTGTCACTTCCCGTGCGGTCGATCCGGCGGTTGGTGACAGAAGACCGTTTCCCGGCACCTGTGAAACTCTCTGAGAAACGGATTGCCTACCTGCAGTCCGAAGTCGTTGCATGGATGGATTGCAAGCTGAAGGCGTCGGGAAAAGAACCGTCCAAACGAATACTTTCCCCCGAAAAAGCTACACCGGATCAGGGTCTGACGGCCCCCGATCCGGTGCAACTGGAAAGTCGAATTGGACATGACGACACCTACACCGAAAAGCGATGAAAATCAAGAGCATAAGCCGTTAAAAATAACAACAGCAGAAGGGTTTATGCGGTTCATGATCCCTGACGGGGACTGGACGATCACGGTCCTGAAGCATGTTCCTGATCCGACAGAAAGGGACCCGGATAACGTCAAGACGATCCCCACGACGCATGTCTTCAGCGACGATGCCCCGGTGGGTAGCGGCAAGCATCGCACCGATCTGAACGCCTTCATTGCGAAGCAGCAGCCGAACGAGAATATCTACTACCAGCCGAACCGCCTGAAGCGCCGCATGGGGCCGGGTGATAAGGCCGGGGAAGCGGATGTCGCGTGGCTGGACACCCTGCAGGTGGACATCGACCCGCTGCCCGGTGAAGACATCAAGAAAGAACAGGATCGCATTCTGGGCCGCATGTTGCAGCATCGCCGAAAGGATGTCCCCCATCCATCGGTCATCGTATTCAGTGGCGGCGGGTTCCAGGCATTCTGGAAACTTGCCGAACCGATCAAGGTCGATGGCGATGTTGGGCTGATCACCGATCTGAAGCGCCATTCCGCTTGGCTGGCCGACCGGATGGATGGTGACCATTGCTTCAACCCAGCACATCTGATGCGCCTGCCGTTCACCATGAACAATCCGACGCCGAAAAAGCTGAAGAAGAACCCGGATCGCAAGCCTGAGAAAGCGGCGGTGATCAACGCCAAAGGTGCTGGGCAGACCTACGCGCTGTCCGACTTCAAGAAATCCCAGACGAAGGATCAGGCGAAGCTGGGTGTTGAGCATCGGGACATCGGTGCGCCGGTGACGCCCAAATTCGAAGACCTGATGGCGATGTTGACCGACAGTCCATCCGACCTGCTGCCAGCCATCGTGGGCCGCAGTAACGGCCTGCCACCGGGCCACACCGATGGTGAACCCCTGTTCGATCCTGAACGCTGGGAAAGCCGGTCTGAACAGGTCTTCTTCGTGTCATGCGCATTGGTCCGTGCCGGTGTGCCGGATGAAACCCATCTGGGCATTCTGCTGAACCCGGAATGGGGTGTGTCGGAAAGCATTCTCGAAAAGAAGGACAAAGCCCATCGCTACGCCGTCAAGCAGATCGAAAGTGCCTATGCGACCGTCGCCGTGTCCGACGCGGTGAAGAACGAAGCGAACGCCGACCTATCGGGGCCCTTGGAATGGAAATTCAACGCCGATGGTGAGACCCGAAAGAAATGTCTGCACAACTACAAGGTGGCCGTTCAGGAACTGGGGGTGACGATCCGCAAGGACACGTTCAACGATTGCGTAATGATCGGCGGCATGGGCCGGTTCGATGGCCTCCTGACGGACGCGGCGGTCACCCGGATGCGCCTGATGATCGAAGACAAGTTCAGTTTCCAGATCGGGAAGGACCCGATGTATGACATCGTCGGCGACTACGCAGAAGACCACCGCTTCCATCCTGTCGCCGACTATCTGGACGGGCTGGCATGGGACGGCAAAGGACGGCTGGACACTTGGATGACCCGCTATATGGGTGTGGACCAAAACGACTACACCAAGGCCATCGGTGCGCTGGTCATGGTGGCCGCTGTTCGGCGGATCAGGCGTCCGGGATGCAAGTTCGATGAAATGGTGGTTCTGGAAGGTGACCAAGGAACCGGGAAATCATCGGCGCTGCGCACGCTGGCCGTGAATGCTGATTGGTTCGCTGACGAACTGCCCTTGGGCGGTGACGGAAAACAGGTGATGGAAGCAATCGGCGGCAAGTGGATCATCGAAGCGGCTGAACTGGCCGGGATGGGCAAACGCAGTTCCGAACAACTGAAGGCCATGCTGTCACGGTCCTTCGACAAGGGCCGCGCGGCCTATGGTCGGATTTCAGAACAGCGGGACCGCCAATGCGTCTTCTTCGCCACCCACAACCCCGACAAGGGAGCGAACCAATACCTGATGGACCAGACCGGGAACCGGCGGTTCTGGCCGGTGGAATGCGGTAGGATCGACCTTGAAGCCTTGAAGCGGGACAGGGATCAGCTTTGGGCGGAAGCATCGTTTAGGGAAGCCCGTGGCGACAGCATCAGGCTGGACCCGTCACTATATCATCTAGCCGCTGGCGAACAGAACAAGCGGAAGGTGGACAACCCGATGGAAGCCAAGTTCGAAGCCCTGATAGCTGGAAAGACCGGTCGCATCCCGATTGGGATGATGTATGAGCCGCTGGGTGTGAACACTGCGAACCATCAGCAAGTGACCATGATGGGCCGCGCCGCCAAAGCCTTGAGCTGGGAACGAAAGAAGCTGAAGTATGATGGGCGTGACATCATGTGCTACGCGAAAGGTGAGGGACTGGAACGCCAGATCGAACTTCAACCGTTCCGGGGCCGTGATGGGCAGTGGCGGATCATCGAAAAAGAGGCTGAAACCCCGGATATGATCCCGGATCGGTGGTGATATTCATCTTCCGTTTATCACCTCACCCCTAAACCACATCCCCGCCACACCCCATGGCGGGGATTTTTTTCCATGAAATCAATGGGGCACACGTCCACACCCCAAAACAGGGTAGTTTACTAGGAGGCAGCTTTTCTGGCGGATGGATAGACGGGTAAATGCCCAATGGGCAGCGGCCCTCACCTATATTCCTGTTACCAGTGTTAGAGAAAAGGGGTGTGGAGGGGTATGGTTGGTATGAGTGATTGAAAACAAAGGGAAATACAGGACGCCATCTGGGGTGTGTTTGGGCTTACCCCACCCCTAAAGGGGTCTGGCGCACAAAAGCCCAGAAAGCGCGCACTTAAGTTCGAAAATGCGCAGAAGTCATCGGTCCTGCCTCTTGCACCACCCTAAAAAGGTCAGCAAAAATGACCTATAAAGCCCTGATCAGGCTCTTTCCGGGCCACTTCCACCCCCAATCCTTACCCCCAGATATTCAACTATCTGATATTTATTGCAAAAATTACCCTTGCCTAGGGAATTATGACTGGAAGCCCCTTATTCTGTTGGTTGACGGTTTTGGCTTCACATAGCTTCAGATGATTGACGCCATGTGGACTGTTACCTCAGTCCCA
Source organism: Pseudomonadota bacterium (assembly GCA_038533575.1). Classification (NCBI taxonomy): domain Bacteria; kingdom Pseudomonadati; phylum Pseudomonadota; species Pseudomonadota bacterium. Next base: position 2,166,728 of record JBCAYL010000001.1, read on the forward strand.
TGACCAAAGAACTGATCATATTCGACACCGCCAACAAGGCATCCCTCACAGATGCTGGACGCCAGCGCCTGACCAAGGATCGTGCCAACGGCCTGTCCCAAGCGACCTGCGCATCACGTCTGGGGATCAGTGCTTCCACCCTGCGGCGCATCATGGATGACGACGAAGATGCCAAGGCCGCTTACGACGCGGGCACCGGGGCCATGCAAGACGAGTTGGTCGGCCTGTTGATGCAGCACGCACGGGACGGCGACCGGACATCCGCCATCTTCCTGCTGAAGGGGGCCTGCGGCTTCCGCGAAGTTGGGCCGAACGATGGTTCATCGGCATCAGCGCCGACCGTAAACATCACGCTGCCCCCGCCAATGTCCGCTGATCAGATGCAGGCCCAACTGGCCGCAATGCGCGACGTGACACCGCCGCAAGGCGAACAGCCATCTGCCAAGCCACAGCCCAAAGGACTGACCCGCCAATGACCACCAAACCCCTTCCCGTAGATCACCCGTCGCATCCATGGGTGATGATCGACACAGAAGCCTTTACGGAAGCGAAGCTGGCCTTCCTTGTGGGCATGCGTGACTGGCTGACCATCGACGAGACAACGCCGGAAGAAGCGGAAGTCTATGCCCAGACGGTCGGCTACCTGATGTCTGATGCCTTGGACAATCACATCGAAACCCAACGCCACATCTACGCGGCCCGCTTGGCATCTGGGCAGCCTGTCCCACAAAGGGCCGACCCGTTGTCGCTGGAACTGCCAGCCCCTGTCGATCCTGACAAAATCCGCGAACACCAAGAAGCGTTCGCCCGTGCCCGCAAGGACGATCCTGATGCCACGTAACCCTCAAAAGCCACAGGAACCAAAGACGGTCGATGACCAGTTGGAAAAGGGCATTCGCTATCTCGACCGGGCCGTCGAATTGGCAACTGACGACGTGCAGATGTTCAAAATCCGCAAAACCCTTCAATCATTCATCCGGGATATCAGCCTATGACCACATTCCACGACCGAAACGATCCTGTAGGCCCGCCCCCGGCTGTCCTGAATGATCCGGCCCAGTATGAGTACCCGACCCAGATTGACGCTGACGGTTTTCCCTACATCGAAACGCCCGGCGATCTGGGCCATCTGATTTGGGCACCGATCCCCGGCGTAAAGAACGCGCGGACAGGACAATCCTTCTACGGCCCCAAGCGCGTGGGCAATCCGGTCTTCACCGGCGGGCGATCCGCTGATGGTGGCCCGACGCGCGCCAAGAGGTAAAGCCGATGCTCGACACGACCGCAGTCCAAACCACAGCGCTGTCCTATGACCTGTCCGATTTGGGACGGCTGGTCGCGGCGTGCTTGGAACACCACGACATCGTTGTGCATGTCGGTGGTCGCGGGTCAGGCAAAACGATCAATGCGCTGATCGCAATGTGTCACTGGCTGCTGCGCCATCCGGGCATCAACGTGCTGGTCTTACGCGAAAGCCACAGCGGCTTGCTGCAAATGTTCTCCGATCTGTATCAGATGCTTTGCTTCTTCTTTGGTGAAAAGGCCGTATCCCAAAACAAGAACGCGGGGACGATCACCCTTGCGAATGGTACCGTGATTGAACTGCGATGCATGGCCGATGAACGGGCATATGTCCAAATTCAGGGCAAAAGCTATCAGTTCCTGCTTGCCGACGAGATGGGAAACTACAGCAAGGCCGGGTTCGACCTGACACACACGGTCCTGTCGAACATGCGCGGCCCGAAGGGCCTTCACTGTCCTGCGATTTTCTTGGGCAACCCGTATGGGAAATCCCATGCGGCAATGCACAAGCAATATCTGTCCAAGTCGCCGTTCTGGGAAAGCTATGTGAACAAGGCGGGCCTACGAATTATCCATTGCCACAGCACCCTGAGACAGAACCCACACATCGACCATGAAGCGTATGTTCGCCGGATCAAGGTTGCATGTAATGGTGACGAAGAACGCGAGAAGGCATGGATTGACGGCAGTTGGTCTCTGAACCTCACCAGCTTCTTTGGCCATTGCTGGGACCCCAAGCATCACCTGCTGCCATCTGGCCTGATTGCAGGCGATCTGTTGAGGCAACGACCCACGTTCCGCATTGGTGCAGACTGGGGAACCCGGTCGGCCTGTGCGGCACATCTTGGTGCCAAACTACGATCTGACCTTTATCTGCCCGATCAGGACCGCTGGTTGCGGTCGGGTTCTGTCCTGCTGTTGGGCGAGACCCACACGCTGGCCGATAGCACAATGCAGGACCTTGCCAGCGGCACTGGGATCGCCCCGGCTGGTTGGGCTGAAAAGATCAAGCACATGGCCATCACGGAACAAGGTCTTCGCGCCACACCCCCAGTCGCACAAGACGATGCGCGTGGGCTTCAGGGCGACACGGTATCCAGTCTGATGGCGCAGGCCGGTGTGCCATGCCACCGCCCACACAAGGACCGTCGCGGCGGGTGGGCGTTGATGACCCAATACCTATCGAATGCGATGACCGGCGATGGTCCGGGTCTCTATGTAAGCCCATCCTGTGAATACCTTCTGGAAACACTGCCGAACGCGCCAGCGAACAAACACGATCCGTCTGACACCGATCCCAAGTGGGACGCGGATCATAGTTTGGACGCCTGTCAATACACCCTCTCGTTCCTTGTCACCCGGCAAGGCCGCTATGGCCGCACACGCGGCGACTTCTAACCCTCTCGAAAGGAACTCACCATGACTACCAAAGCCCCAATCGACATGAACCCGCACAAGAACAAGCGCGTCTTCAAGCCGCCTATGCCTGAAAAATTTCCGGTCGCAGGTGAAGGCCGTCACATTGTCCCTCTTGTTGAGACGCTGGCATCTGCTGGATCATCTGGCCAAGCCATCGCGGACATCAGCATCCGGGCTTTGGAACGGGCTGAAGAAACGCACAGCCGCGTCTATGACGCAATGCATGCGGTCAACGTGGAACAGGCCCAGATGGAAAAAGCTGGTCACCCGGCGGCGCGCATTGTGCAGACACCTGAAGGCTTGCGCGCCGTTGGCACCAAGTTCGCTGAACTGGCCGATGCCGCTGACCCTTTGCTGGCGAAAGAACAGGAACGGATTGACGCCGCGATCCGCAGCGTCGCGTCCCATCAGGAAGCTATGCTGAAGAAGATGGATGAAAGTCTAATCTGCAGCCAGACAGGCGCTGACGCCCCGCTGCGCAGCGACATGCGCGCCCACCTTCGTGTATTGGGCCACCACAAGGCGTCCTACGAAGCAATCAAGGCAGCTACGAACAAGGACAAGACAATGGTCCATGTCGTACTGACCAGTCCGCCTGCGTTGATGGGATTGAAACCCGATGACATCGAAGCCGTGCGGAATGAGGCTCGGAAGTCAATGAACCCAGAACTGTTCAAGGCCCATGCCGAGGCCGGAAAGGTGATCGAACGGATGATCGTCGCCAGCAAGGCTATCAACAAGAAGCGGGAAAAGGTCGCGTCATACCGGATCGCTGATCAGCAGGCTGCGAACGACGCGTTGAAAGCGCTGCGCAGCACAGCCCGTGCTTAACAGCATCGCGATTGGGGGATTATGCGGATTTTCCCTCAAGCGCTGATCCGCCGGGGAAGCCCATGTCCCTCGGTGTGTTGGGCGTCGGTGATGGTCCCGTGTCCGCTGTGACCGACGCCCCTTTATCATGACTTACGCACCGTTTAACGCGAGACCTAGACGGCGCTTTATCTCTTCCTTCGCGACGGCGAGCACGATGTCTAGCGTCCATCCGCCGATTTCCCCAATGCGGTTTTTGGTGTGGTTCCAGACAGATTGATCTCGAATGGCGTCGAGAAAATCGTGACCCGTCATTGTCATCCCATGAACAGCATAGTCGCCAGCTAGCGTGGGCTTTCCAGCAAGTTTTATGAAACCCGCATCCACCAGCATATTGATGTGATAAAAGTTCTGAGCTTCGCTGCCTGAGAAGTCCCTTGGCGAGATGCTTTGAAGTGCGCTTATTCGTTCGGGTTCGTGATCTTCCACCGCGAGCAGTATTTCCCGCAATAGATCAAGATTGCGTTTCATGCTCTGGCACCTTTGGTGGTTCAAGTCTTGGGGGTTCAGGGTATGGGCTTTGACCGCCGGTAAAATGGGTAATGGGTATAGCTCTCTGGCCAGACAATAATTGGCCAAGCATCTCTGCGTTTCTGCGCTGCATGTTTTGATCGCTGTCCCAGCCTTTAGGCACATAACTCAGCCGTTCTAGGTCGCGCTTGTCAAAGTTGAACCCCACGGACGAACCTATCTCGGCAAGCAAGTCCATGAATAGGTCGGAACGTTGATCAAAGAACCTATCCTGTTCTGCGACAACAGGCATTGGCGCGCTGAGATGCTGAATATAGGATTGAAATGCGCTTCTCACATCTTTGTCTTTGTAGAACTCAATCTCGACTACGTTCAGTGCCGCTACGTGAACTGGATCAAGGCGGACGCCTCGCGTTTGCATTAGGTTTCGGAATACATCCAGCCTGCGACGACGCTTTTCCGCAGCGCGGTCAAGCATACGTGTTATAATCACCGCAATAATGGGGCCAAGAGCAATCGCCGCAAGAGTTGCTAGAGCGTACCAAGTTTCAGTCTGCATCACGGTCTCCAAATGAGACGTTTTTTACAAACTTCGCGTTTAAGGGACCGATTGGGGTATCAACTCGATAAGTTTCATTCGGGTCGATGGCTTCAGGCAGAGACAACGGGACAACAATGTTGTCGGAACCCTGTTCAAATGCAGCGCCTGTAATTGAGACCGACCCCGCTGGCATTTGGTATCGCACTTCACCAATTACCTGTGAATCTTGTACTTCGTAGTCTCCGGCAAAAGTCAGTCCCGCAATGTCTGCTCCAGCGATCTTGCCTTCTTTGAAAACAAACATCGCCATGCCCTGCCCAGCGGCCCCGGTGAGATACGCGGTGTAAATACCTTCGACAATGCTCATTCAAAAACCTTTCACTTGCTTATCTTGTGGTTTTACCTACTTGTAGTTCTATATATAGACGCCTCTGCATTTTTTAAGTGCTTTTCGCATATCAGCGAACGCGGGTGGTTAGGTTCTTTGGGCGAAGCGCCGGTAGCGGCATCGAGATTCCAGAAAACCTCAAGACCCATTGTTGCAAAAATGTCGCGAAAATTCCACCCCCGAGCGTACCCCCGGCACGTAATTTGGGCCTTTCTCGCATCAAGCTACCCGAAGAGGGGCGCGGGTTAGCGCATTGATTTTATTGAGTTTTAATGGCGGAGACGAAGGGATTCGAACCCTCGAGACGGTTTCCCGCCTACTCCCTTAGCAGGGGAGCGCCTTCGACCACTCGGCCACGTCTCCGTCGACTGTCCTATGGGTTTGACCTCGGCCCTGCAAGCGTTTTGCGGGCCGGCATCGGGAGCGAGATCACCGGGCAGTGGATGCGCCGAAGGGCCTGTCCAGCCGCCCGCAACTGTCCGCGGGCTCAGTCGAAATCAGCCGGGGAGTGTCGCTCTTTCATGTGCTTGAGATCCTCGCCGAAGACCCGGTTCACACGCCGCCCGCGCTGGACGGCCGGGCGTGCGTCGATGGCCTTGGCCCAGCGCAAGACGTGGCCGTAGCTTTCCACGTCGAGGAACTCCGCCGCCCCGTAGAGCCGCCCCAGCACGAGCTGCCCATACCAGGACCAGATCGCCATGTCGGCGATCGAATAGCTCCCCGCCATCCACTCGGTCTCGCCCAGATGCCTGTCGAGCACGTCGAGCTGGCGCTTCGTCTCCATCGCGTATCGGTTGATCGGGTATTCGAACTTCTCCGGCGCATAAGCGTAGAAATGGCCGAAACCACCGCCGAGGAAGGGCGCCGATCCCATCTGCCAAAAGAGCCAGCTCAGCATTTCCGTGCGCGGGCTTCCGAGGAAGGCGTCGAAGTGTTCGGCCAGGTGCAGCATGATCGCCGCGCTCTCGAAGACGCGGCCCTCGGGCCCGGTCATGGCGGGGATCTTCGAGTTCGGGTTCACCTCCACGAAGCCCGAGCCGAACTGGTCGCCCTCGCCGATATCGATGAGCCAAGCGTCGTATTCCGCGTCATGCCCCGCCTCGATCAGCTCCTCGAAGAGGACGGTCACCTTCACGCCGTTGGGCGTGGCCAGCGAGTAGAGCTGGTAGGGATGCTCGCCCACGGGCAGGTCCTTGTCATGGGTCTTGCCTGCGACAGGGCGGTTGATGCTGGCGAATTTTCCGCCGCTGGCGGTGTCCCAAGTCCAGACTTTGGGGGGCTCGTAGGTCATGGCGTCTTCCTTGTGGCGTGTGCCCACAAAGATGGGGCGGGCGCCGGGAAGACAAGGCGCGCGAGGGGCTTGTGCCCCCGCGCACGAATGGGACGCGCCCCGCGTCAGAAGAGCTCGAAATCCGTGTCGAAGGAGACCGAGACCCCGACGGAATAGTCATCCTGCGCCAAAAGCCCGCCGATGCCGCGCAGGCCCGCCGCGTTGGTGGCATAGACATCGATCGCCATCCCGTCTCCGGGCAGGGTATAGCGCGCGCCCGCGCTTATGACCTCGTCGGCCCCGTCCACGTAGGTGTATTCGAAGATGCCCTGCATGCGATCGGTCAGGTCGAGCGTGAGGCCGCTGCCAAGCCCGGTGATCTCGTCATCGCCGAAGAGCCCGGTGGCGAGGTTCACCCGGCCATAGAGCGCTGGCGCGATCTGGCGTCCGGCGAGGAGGCTCGCATAGGCCACGCCCACGGTGGGTTTGCCCGTGTCGCGCCCCACGAGCGTGTGAAGCCCGAGAGAGAGGGGGTCCCCGTCGGCCTCGCTCAGGGGCTGCCAGCGCCCGCCGATGAGGAAGCGGACACCCTCGTCGTCTCCGGCGCGGAAGGGATTTGCATCTTCAAGGTCATACTGCTCGAAATAGGTCTCGTACTGCCAATGCGGGTCCGCGGAGATGACGAAGCCCGCCAGGGCCTGCCCACCGCTATGGCCGCCTCCCACGAGGCGCAGGCGATCGGTGCCCACGGTCTCCGGGCTCAGGACGCTGAACCCGTCGCCGAAGGCCAGCGTCCGCGGCTGCGGCCCTGCCCCGTGGCGGAAGCGCGGCGCGCTCTGGCCCTGGCGGCTCGGGCGGTAGTCGAGGTTGACCCCGATGACGGCATCGCCGCCCTCGCCGGGAAAGACCATGTCGCTCAGGATGCGCGTGTTGGAGAAGGCGTTGGTGGCAAAGACATCGAGCGCGAGGTCGGCGGTGAGCGCATAGCGCCCGCCGAAGGTGTAGATTTCGTCGCCGCCGTCGTCATCGAACTGGTCGCCTTCGCGAAAGAGCGCCTTGGCCGCGCCGTAGAATTCCAGCCGATTTGTGGGCCGGAAGGTCGCCCCGAGGCCCACCGCGTAGCGCTGCCCGACACCCCTCACGGCCCCGAACTCTTCGGGCCCCAGAGTGGCCGAGACGGCGCCGGTGAGCGTGAGCTGGTCGCTCAGCGCGTAGGTCACCGGGAGCGCGGCCCGCGCGAGGACGAAATCCTCGTCCTCGTCAATGATCTCCTGGCTGTAGCGGAAGCCGCCGACGCTGCCGTGGAGTGCTGCGTCCCAGATGGGCCCCTCCCGCAGCGCAAAGGAGGAGTTGAAGGCGAGACCGGCGAAAGTGAGGTTCCCGGTGGTGCCGTTCACGGGCATCCGGGGCGGATCGTCAAAGGCCTGGATCTCGAAGCCGTAGGTCGCCTGCCAGCCGGCGGGACGCCATGTGAGGCCGCCGCTGTAGGATTGCGTGCCAGTGCCGTCGCCTTCGGTGCTGAAGGTGGAGCCCACCCGCATGGAGAAGGAGCCCTCGGGGATCACAGTGCCGAGCTGAAAGCCGGGAAATTTCAGGATGCCCGCCGGCGTGAGCTCCTCGGAGCCCTGCGCGGACACGAAGAGCGGCAACGCCACCCCACCGCAAAGAATACCAAGAACCGCCCGTCTCATTTCCTGCCTCGTTTTTTTTGTTGAAGGCAGGATACCGCAGCAGGGGCTCTGCCCCCACACCCGATTGCGACGGGCGGCCAAATGGTGCCGGTGTGGGGACGTCGCACCACACCCACCTGTGCTGGTCAGGGCGGGCTGAGCGGCCGCTCATGCCCCTCAATGGTCGAAACACAGCCGCCGGGGCTGATGGTTACTCTCGATGTGTGGAGTGTGAACGCCCAGTTCACTGGCCTTGCGCTGCGCGTCTACCGCGCCCGAGAAAGGGGAAACGCACCGACCACTGCAAGGGCAGCGGGGTGGTCGGCTCTGGTTCAGGTGTTGAAGAGGAAATGCAGGACGTCCCCGTCCTTCACCTCGTAGGCCTTGCCTTCGGCGCGCATCTTGCCCGCCTCCTTGGCCTTGTTCTCCCCGCCGAGCGAGACGTAGTCGTCGTAAGCGATGGTTTCGGCCCGGATAAACCCCTTCTCGAAGTCACCGTGGATGACCCCTGCAGCCTGCGGGGCCCGCGTGCCTTCCGGGATGGTCCAGGCGCGGCTCTCCTTGGGGCCCGCGGTGAAGTAGGTCTGGAGATTCAGAAGGTCGTAGCCTGCGCGGATCAGCCGGTCCAGACCGGCCTCCTCGAGCCCCATTTCCCCAAGGAATTCAGCGGCCTCCTCGGCATCGAGCTGGCTGATTTCTTCCTCGATCTGGGCCGAGATGATCACGTGCCCCGCGCCCTGCTCTGCGGCCATGGCGGCCACCTTGTCGGAGAACTCGTTGCCTTCGGCGGCAGATCCCTCGTCCACGTTGCACACGTAAAGGACGGGCTTCGTCGTCAGCAATTGCAGCATCCGCCACGCCTTGGCATCCTCGGGGTCGACCTCAACCGTCCGTGCCGGACGCCCGGCTTCGAGCGCCTCTTGCGCGGCGACGAGCAGCCGCTCCTGCTGTACGGCCTCCTTGTCGTTGCCCTTGAGCTTCCTCACCAAATTGGCGCGGCGTTTCTCGATCGACTCGAGATCGGCGAGCATCAGCTCGGTCTCGATGACGTCGGCATCCTCCACCGGGTCGACGCGCCCTTCCACATGGGTGACATCGCCGTCCTCAAAGCAGCGCAGCACATGCGCGATGGCGTCCACCTCCCGGATGTTGGCGAGGAACTGGTTCCCCAGCCCCTCCCCTTTGGAGGCCCCCTTCACGAGCCCCGCGATGTCCACGAAAGTCATCCGCGCCGGGATCACCTGCCGGGAGGCGTTGATCTCCGCGAGCCGGTCGAGCCGGGCATCCGGCACCGCCACTTCGCCCACATTGGGCTCGATCGTGCAGAACGGGAAGTTCGCGGCCTGCGCCGCGGCGGTCTTGGTCAAGGCGTTGAAAAGGGTGGATTTTCCCACGTTGGGAAGCCCGACGATACCCATCTTGAAACCCATGGCGCGCTCCCCCGTGTGTCCGCAGCTTGCCTGGCGCGCTCCCTACGGAGAAACTCGGCTAGAAACAAGGAGGGCCGCGCCATCAACCCCACACCCTATCTCAGCTTCCAAGGGACCTGCCGCGAGGCGATGACCTTCTATGCCGAGGTCTTCGGCGGCGAGATCGAGATGATGATGACAGCAGCCGAGATGCCGGACTTCCCGGTGCCTGACGACAAGAAGGACTGGATCGCCCATTGCGGCCTCAAACTCGGCAACGGGGAGCTCCTCGCCTCCGACGATCTCATGGGCGTGACCGGTCCCATGGACGGCTGCTCGGTCATGATGTCGTTCGGCGCAAGGCCCGAAGCCGTGGCCGCCTTCGACAAGCTCGCAGAGGGCGGCACGGTGCGGATGGCCTTCGCCGAGACCTTCTGGTCGGCGGGCTTCGGCACACTCACCGACCGCTTCGGCACGCACTGGATGATCGACACGGCCGACCCCGCTTGACCCGCCCCGCGCGCTCCCGCAAGAGAGCGCGACAGAGGCCCGCAGAGAAGGACGCCATGAGCCGCATCGACGCCAAGTTCGCAGAGCTGAAAGCCGCCGGGAAGAAGGCTTTCGTGGCTTATGTCATGGCCGGTGATCCGGATTACGAAACCGCGCTCGAGGTGGTCAAAGGCCTGCCCGCCGCGGGCGTGGACATCATCGAGCTGGGCCTGCCCTTCACCGATCCCATGGCCGACGGCCCCACGATCCAGCTCGCCGGGCAGCGCGCGCTCGAGGCCGGCATGACCCTCGAAAAGACGCTCGACACCGCCCGCGCGCTCCGCGCCGAGGATGACACCACGCCCATCGTCCTCATGGGCTACTACAACCCGATCTTCTCCCACGGCGTGGACCGCTTTCTTGCTGATGCGGAGGAGGCCGGGGTGGACGGTCTCATCGTGGTGGACCTGCCGCCCGAGGAGGATGAAGAGCTCTGCATCCCTGCCCAGAGGGCGGGCCTCAACTTCATCCGCCTGGCGACGCCCACAACCGATGACAGGCGCCTGCCCAAGGTCCTGCAGAACACATCCGGCTTCGTCTACTACGTCTCCATCACCGGCATCACCGGGGCCGCCGCCGCCGAAGCGGGTGACGTGGGTCCTGAGGTCTCTCGGATCAAGGCCGCCACGGACCTGCCCGTGATCGTGGGGTTTGGCATCAAGACGCCCGAGGCCAGCCAGCGCATCGCCTCCGTCGCCGACGGGGCCGTGGTGGGATCGGCCATCGTGGAGCGCATCGGCAAGGGCGAGAGCCCTGCAGACATCCTCGCCTTCGTGAAGTCCCTCGCCGACGGCGCCCACAGCGCCTGACGCGTCAGAGCGCGACGACCGTGCGACGCGTACGAATGTTGCCGCGCCCGTCGCTGCCGAGAATTTCGATCACGACGGTGCCGGGCCCCGCCCTTTCGATCTCGGCCACGCGCGCGCCATCGGCCACGCCGCCTGCGCAGGTCGCCGCGAAGGAGACAAGCTCTCCCCCCGCGCCCGTCCCGAAGCTTGCGAGCCTGCCGCCCGTGCAGATCTCGCCCACCAGCCGCGCGACCTCGCCCGGCGTGAAGCCGGCAGGGTTGAAACCGCCCGAGAGTTGACCGTTCTCCCGGTCCGCGCGCACGAGGAAGAAATCCGGGTTGTCGCGGGAGATATCTCCGGGCGCGGCACAGGCCGCCAGCCCCGCCACTATGCACAAGGCGCACATTCTCGGAAGGAAGCCGGTGTCTTTCACGCGCATATCTCCTAAAGCTATCAAGCAATGTCCCCGACGCTTAAAGGCGAGCGCGCCCCGCCTGTCACCAGAAAGAAGAGCTTGACCCCATGACCCCACACATTTCAGCCAAGCCCGGCGACATCGCCGAAACGGTGCTTCTCCCCGGCGACCCCCGGCGCGCGAAATGGGCTGCCGAGACATTCCTGGAAAATCCGGTCCTCGTGAACGAGGTCCGCGGGATGCTGGGCTTCACCGGTACGTGGAAAGGACACAAGGTCACCATCCATGGCTCCGGCATGGGGATGCCGTCGCTCTCGATCTACGCCAACGAACTCATCTCGACCTACGGGGCGAAGACGCTGATCCGGATCGGCTCCTGCGGCGCGATGCAGGATGCCGTCGGTATCCGCGACGTGATCCTCGCGATGACATCAACGACGCTTTCGACCCCCTCCCGGGGCATCATGCGGGAGCTGAACTATGCCCCCTGCGCGGACTGGTCCCTGCTCCACGCGGCCCATCAGGCGGCGCAATCGAAGGGCTCGAAGGTCCATGTGGGCGGCATCTACTCCTCGGATGTCTTCTACGACGAACGGCCCGACCTCACCGAACAGATGGAGCGGCACGGCGTCCTCGGCGTGGAGATGGAGGCCGCCGAGCTCTATACGCTGGCCGCGCGCCACGGCTGCCGGGCGCTCGCGGTGCTCACCGTCTCCGACCACCTGAAGACCCACGAGGCGCTTCCCCCGGAGGATCGCGAACGCTCCTTCGGCGACATGGTCGAGATCGCGCTGGAGGCGGCGTTTAGCTGACGCCGTCAGACCCGCCGCGCGGCGAGCGCCAGGAGGCTGCGCGAATAGAGCGCGTGGAAGGGCATGAGCGCGCGCGCCGCGATCGGGATCTGGCCATCGGTGGCCACGATCGCCGAACCGAACCAGAGCTCGCCCGGCGCGACGGCAAGCCATGTGCGAATGAGCGTATTGGGCACGGTGAGGAGAAGCTCGTGCGCGTTCCGCTCGACCACCTCCCACGCAGCCATGCGCGCGTCTTCTCCGGCCGCCAGCGCAGCGACTTGCGGGTCGCTCGACGCCGCACCGCCAAGCGCGAGTATGCGCCTTTCCAGCCGGAAGAGCGGCGATGAAAAGAAGGCGGAAATGAAATCGGCGAGCGATGCCTCGCCCGCCGTCACGTAAGCGTCCACATGGGAGGCCGGGTCTTCGAGATACCGCGCGAGCAGGCTCTCCCGCGGGACCTCGGCCCGCCGCACCATCAGACCTGGCGCTCGACCATCATCTGCTTGATCGCGCCGATGGCCTTCGCCGGGTTGAGCCCCTTCGGACAGGTCTTGGCGCAGTTCATGATGGTATTGCAGCGATAGAGCTTGAAGGGATCTTCGAGCTCGTCGAGCCGCTCCCCCGTGGCCTCGTCCCGGCTGTCGATGATCCAACGATAGGCATGCAGCAGCGCCGCCGGCCCGAGGTACTTGTCCCCGTTCCACCAATAGGACGGGCAGGACGTGGAGCAGGACGCGCACATCACGCACTCATACAGGCCGTCGAGCTTCTTGCGGTCCTCGATGGACTGCTTCCACTCCTTCGCCGGACGGTTCGTCTTGGTCTCAAGCCACGGCATGATGGAGGCGTGCTGGGCGTAGAAATGGGTGAGATCGGGGATGAGGTCCTTCACCACCGGCATGTGCGGCAGCGGGTAGATCTTCACCACGCCCTTCACCTCGTCATGGCCGTAAATGCAGGCCAGCGTATTGATCCCGCCGATATTCATCGCGCAGGAGCCGCAGATCCCCTCGCGGCAAGAACGACGGAACGTCAGCGTCGGGTCGATCTCGTTTTTGATCTTGATGAGCACGTCGAGCATCATCGGCCCGCACGTGTCCATGTCGACGAAGTACGTGTCGACGCGCGGGTTTTCCCCGTCATCGGGGCTCCAGCGATACACCTGGAATTCACGCACATTCGTAGCGCCCTCGGGCTTCGGCCACGTTTTGCCCACGGAAATGCGGGAATTCTTTGGGAGCGTCAGTTGAACCATGGCTGCCTCATCGATCTCGGATTGCAGGATAAATAATATGAAAGGTCCTGATATCGAACCGTTTTACGGCCATGTCGGACCAAAAGCCGCGGCTTTCTCACCGCGCCCGAGAATTTGTGATCACGCGCTCCCAAGCCGTGATCACATTCAGCTTCGCTCGTCTGCGATTTTCCGCAAGTAGCGATCAACCTCTTCTCGAGTTGCATGCTGGAAATAGAACGCAGGTTCTTCGAAAGGGATGGGCCGGCCCCGGCCCGTTCCAAAAGTAAGGAATTCATAGCGACGCCCGAAGGCTAGGGCTTGGACGGCTTTGCGAACCTTACGGTGCTTAAGCAAACCCAAATTCGCCATCCAAACTAAAGGTCGCCAAGATGCACAGACAAACTTCCATTCGGGAGCAAGGTCTTGGTCACGGGCGCGGATCGCTAGCAGATTTGTCACAAACCCAGAGAGCCTATCCTTTCGAACCAGAAACAATGATTGCTGGACAGGCTGCGGCGTCCCTTCTCCGGAGCCGAACACCAAGCCGGTCCGTGTTTCTCGCGCCATCCTGTCGAAGAGCCCTCTACCCTCAAGGAGGCAATCCTGCTCGACGTAAACGAAGTAGTCGCAATCACAGTTCAGAGCGTAACTTGCCGAAACGAGCACGGAGCGCATCCAACCGCTCCATTGCCCGACATGTGAGGTGGAATGCTTGGCGTTGAAGGGCAGCTCCAACCATTCAACCATCGCCCTCTTCTGCTGCGCGGGCTTCCGTGGTGATGCTGAGTCCACCACGATTATCTTTGCAGGTTGACCTGCCCTGGTGACGCTATCCAGCCAAGTCTCGAAGAAATCAACGGACCGTATCAGGTCATCCCCGAGGGCCTTCCGGTTTGGATTGACCGTCCAGGATGGCGCGTCGGTCGACCACCATCCGCTTCCGACGATCACGACCGGGCGACGAGCACTATCGGTGGGATCTTCGATCACAAGACGCGACCGCCACCAGCGCCGAGCCTCGCAACATCAGCCTCGTCATCGTGGTAGTGCACGTTCTCGTAGAATGGCTGAAGAGAAGCCTCAAAAATAGAGCGCAGCTTTCCCGTACGCGAAGGATAGAGGTGTACCTCCCGACCCAGGAGGGCGCCACCTATCCCAACGTGCAAACGATTTGTGTGGATCACCTCATAGTCTCCAATGATATCGAGAAACTCTTCAGGATCAGACAGGTGCGTGCCTTGCGCACTCAAATCGACGCTTCCTTCGGGAAGTTCGAAGTCTCCCTTCTCGAAATCCGCGCGGAATAAGAAGGCTTCCTTCTTGGTCGCACGACGCGCGCGCGGCCTAAGGTAAAAGGCCATATCATGGCAAAACGGCGCGTTTGCCGCGCCGGTTACGCTCTCTCCGTGGTCTCTACGCCAAAGCTCCGTACGCGCCAGGTCAAAGTCAGGCACGAGGGATAAGGAGGATGGCATCACGAGAACACGAGAAAACGACTGGGCGGCGAGAGCCATTTCTTCGGCGCGCTTGTAGAATGGCCGGAAGGCGCCATTACCGGTGATGATAGCCCGCCGCGCACCCAAGTTCCTGCGTATGAAATTCGTCACTCGGCGCTTAAGCGTGTTGGCGCGGCGAAAATGGCGGATCGGAACGGCGTGGACCGTTATTCCCAGGTCCCGGAGAAATTCCCTTTGGCCGGCATGGATGAGCGCGTCGCCCCAATTGCCAGAATTCACGATCTCTACGATGGGCCTTTCACCAGCGTGCGCGTGAAGTGCACCAGCCAGATCCTTAAAGCAAGCTTCGTCACGCAGTGACATTGACACTCATTTCCTTGCAGTGGCTTGGGAACGGATGCTTCGGAACACTCCGTAAGCGTCACTGCGTTATCCCCCGGCGATTACTTTTGCAACGCAGCCCTGGACTTCGGGTGCCCCTAGAAGCTCGTTCAGCAGCGCGGTGTTCGGGGTCTCTTCGCTCGTCTCGCGCAAGATGCGTAAGTCTCGCCGCTCCGCTTCTGAGGCAACGCAGCCCGCCAGCATGGGCGCCATGTCGCGAAACGCATCCCCGCCTTGCTCCACGAGAGACGCCTCGATTGCCGGCAGGATCGCGTCATAGGCGGCGCGCTGGTCGGCGTTGAGCTCCTGCGCAGCGAGCGGGGTGCCCGCCACCAAGAGGCCCGCAATCAGAAGCCTGGGCATACCAGCGTGCCCCTTTGCATCGGGCCCATGCCCGGGACGCAGCCAAAGGTCGGGATGGGCGGTGTCACGGTCGTGGGTCGCACGGCCATCCGCGGGCTTGCAGCAGGCGCGCTCGCGGTTGTGGGGGTCTGACCCGGCGCGGGCAGCTGGCCCGGGGCAGGCGGTGCGCCCGTGACGCGTGTGATGCACCCGGCCAATCTCTGATTGACGTCGGCCTCGACCGCGCCGGAGGCGAGGCCACCGACCACTGCATCGATCAGGAAATTACCGGAGCCACGCTGCGCTCGCATGCTCCGCTCCCGCTGGTTCGCATCCGCCTTGGCGAGAACTTCGCAATCCGAGACCGAGTCCGCTTCAGGATAGGCTTGCAGCGGGTCGGTCGTGCAGGCGGTGAGGGTCAGTGTGCCGATCAGCATCGGAACCAGCAATTTTGTCTTGATCAATATACCCGGGCCTTTGGTGCAATCTTCTTGAGGTCGATGCCACCATCGTTGTGCGAAGTGAGCGGCTGCGTCACCACCCCGCGATAGCCCATTGTCGCCTCGTTGCCCTTAAACCACACCAGCGAGTGCTTGCGCCAATTCTTGTCGTCGCGATCCGGGTAATCCTCGTGCGCATGGGCGCCGCGGCTCTCCTTGCGCGCGGCGGCCGAGACGACTGTTGCCACGGCATTGGGCATGAGGTTCGTGAGCTCGAGGGTTTCCATGAGGTCGGAGTTCCAGACGAGCGTCCGGTCGGTGACGTGCAGGTCGTCGAGCTTGGCCGCGACGTTGCCCATCTTCTCGACACCCTCGGCGAGCGTCTTGTCGGTCCGGAAGACGGCGGCGTCCTGCTGCATGGTCTTCTGCATCTCGAGGCGGAGCGCGGCTGTCGGCGTGTGCCCGTTGGCGTGGCGCAGGCCATCGAAGCGCGAGAAGGCCGCCTCCACCGAGCGCTTGTTCGGCGTGGGGATGGCCGCGTCGCGGTCGACCGTGGCGCCCGCGCGGATCGCGGCGGCCCGGCCAAAGACGACGAGATCGATAAGCGAGTTCGAGCCCAGCCGGTTGGCTCCGTGCACGGAGGCGCAGCCCGCCTCGCCCACGGCCATGAGACCCTGAGCGACGTTGTCGGGGTTCGATTTCGTGGGCGCGAGAACTTCGCCCCAGTAATTCGTCGGGATGCCGCCCATGTTGTAGTGCACGGTGGGCAGGACGGGGATCGGCTCCCGCGTGACATCCACGCCGGCAAAGACGCGCGCGCTCTCGGAAATGCCCGGCAGGCGCTCGGCGAGCGTTTCCGGCGGCAGGTGGTTGAGGTGCAGGTGGATGTGATCCCCTTCCTCGCCCACGCCGCGCCCTTCGCGGATTTCCATCGTCATGCAGCGCGAAACCACGTCCCGGGAGGCGAGATCCTTGTAGGTGGGTGCGTAGCGCTCCATGAATCGCTCGCCCTCGGAATTGGTGAGGTAGCCGCCCTCGCCCCGTGCTCCCTCGGTGATGAGGCAGCCGGAGCCGTAGATGCCCGTCGGGTGGAACTGCACGAATTCCATGTCCTGCAGCGGCAGCCCCGCACGGGCCGTCATGCCGCCGCCATCGCCCGTGCAGGTATGCGCGGAGGTGGCGGAGAAATAGGCGCGGCCGTAGCCACCGGTGGCCAGCACCACCATCTTCGCGGCGAAGAGGTGCATGGTGCCATCGTCGAGCTTCCAGCAGAGCACGCCCTGGCAGACGCCGTCATCGGACATGATGAGGTCGATCGCGAAATACTCGATGTAGAACTCGGCCTTCTGCTTGAGCGATTGGCCGTACAGCGTGTGCAGGATGGCGTGGCCGGTGCGGTCGGCGGCGGCACAGGTACGCTGCACGGGCGGGCCTTCGCCGAATTCGGTCGTGTGGCCGCCGAAGGGGCGCTGGTAGATCTCGCCTTTCTCCGTGCGCGAGAAGGGCACGCCGTAATGCTCGAGCTCGTAGACGGCCTTCGGTGCCTCGCGCGCGAGGTATTCCATGGCGTCCGTGTCGCCCAGCCAGTCCGAACCCTTCACCGTATCATACATGTGCCACTGCCAGTGGTCCGGGCCCATGTTGGACAGCGATGCGGCGATCCCACCCTGCGCCGCCACGGTGTGGGAGCGAGTCGGGAAGACCTTCGAGATGCACGCGGTCTTGAAGCCCTGCTCGGCCATGCCGAGCGTCGCGCGGAGACCCGCGCCGCCGGCGCCGATGACCACCACGTCGTATTCATGCGTCTCGTAATCGTATGCTGCCATTTTGGGTATCTCCTCAGAGTGCCATGCGCGCGATGGCAAATAGGCCGATGCCGATCAGAAGGTACGAGGCCCAGGTGATGCCCACGATGGTGAGCTGACCTGCAACGCCGTGCACGTAGTCTTCCGCGGCCTCGATGGCCTCGTTCATGAAGTGTCGGATCAGGACGATGAGCGACACCGCCATGATGATCGCCACGAGGGGCGAGCTGAAATAGGCGATGATCTCATCGTAGCTGCCCTGGAAGCCCAGAGCGAAGGTGATCAGGAAAATGGGCGCCACGACCACCACGGCCATGGAACTCACCATCATGTTCCAGTGGTGCTGGGTGCCGTTATGGCTCGCGCCGAGCCCGGATGCACGCTTGCGGTCTGTCAGGTAGCGCTGCATGTCTCTCTCCTCAGCCGATCAGGAAGACGAAGAAGGTGAGCACCGTGATCACGGTGGGCAGGGCAAACATGACAAGCGCCATGGTCTCTGCCTGTTCGACCTTCCAGCCGTAGCCGAAATCCCAGATCACGTGCCGCAGACGGCCAAGCAGGTGGTAGCAGAGCGCCCAAAGTCCGGCGAGCAGCACGAGATCGCCAAACCAGCTCTGCATCACGCCGTTGATCGCGGCGAAGGCGGTCTCGGATGCAGCGGCGGCCACGAGCCACACCACAATGATAGCAGAGAGGAAAAGCAGCGCGATGCCGGTAATCCGCACCATGATCGACGACATCGACGTCAGCTGCGGTTTGTAAATCATGATGTGGGGCGAGAGCGGACGGTCGCCCCGGTTCACGTCGGCCATGGGTGCTGGCTCCTTGCTTGCGGTCACCGAATACCTATCGCGCGGGATGGCGTCGGTCACGTCCCAAGACATGAGAAATTCGCGGTAATTCAGCGCAGAGGGGCCGGAAACGGCGGTTTGTGATCACTGGGATTTGCAGCGTGATCACAAAAAAAGCCCCCGCCGACAGGATCGGCGGGGGCGATGATATTGGTTAGGTGCGGTTACCGCGCAGCATGAAGAAGAGACCACCGGCCAGAAGCATCAGGTGGAACTGCATGCCCTGCCACGGGCCCCAGTACACGATGAAGATCACCGCTGCCACGACCGCCGTGATGGCGAAGCCGCTCAGGCGCGTGACCACGTCACCGAAGAGGCGCAGCAGGCCATTCGTCGGATTGAGCGTGCGCACGGCGCCACCAATGATCAGACCGGCGGCGGCGAGCACCTCGGCTAGGGCGGCGAAAGCCCACATCCAGACGGGGAAGCCGTAGGCATCCGCGCCGCCTGCGAGGTCAATGAACTTCAGGTAACCCTGGTTGAAGATGATCAGCGCCAGCGGCACGCGGATAAACCAGTGCGCGGCAGGCCAATTCACCTGCGGGACATAGCCCTTTTCCACCAGCGAACTGGGGAAGATATTCGTTGTCGTCGTACTCATTTTAGTTGCCCTCCTTCTCGGGGGATAAGAAGTCAGCGTGGGTGCGAACCTGGCTAAGATGTGAGTACTACGCAGAGGGGCCATCTTGGGATGCGCGACATTCTGTCCAGCTCGCATCCATGTGAGGAGAGAGGGCCCGATGTGATGGAACTATCGCGTCACCGCGCCCACCGTCTGCACCACCTCGCGTAGTAGCTTGCGGCGTATTTGGCGCGGATAATCGCGATATCCACCGGCGGTCACGAGAAAGGCACCGGGGCCCGTTATGACATTCTCATAGAAGTAGCCGGTCAGATCGCCTGCCGTGGCGTCCTCGATGACGAGCGCGTTCACCGTGATGCCCCGCGCCTGCATGATGGCGTGGGTGTTGGCGGGTGTGACCCCTTCGTTGGAGACCCCGTCTCCCGAGATGTCGATGACCCGCCGGGCACAGGCGGGCGCGTCCGCGAAGAGCCCGGCGGAGACGTGGAGCGCCTCGCCGATGGCGGTGGAGAAATTGCGCCAGACCCGCACATCCGCGGCCACCTCCGCGCGAAAAGCATCCAGCGCCTCGAAGCTCGTGACCTGCGTCCAGGGGACGGTGAGCCTCTGACGCGAGGCGCCCGTCCATTGCACGACCGCCAGCGCAGCACTTCCCGCCACGAGCGCCTCGGAGACCTGGTCATCGCCCAGCGCGTGGGCGAGCCCCTCCATCTGGATCGCGAATTCCGCATGGTCCACCGAGCCGGAGACGTCGACCGCGAAGATCAGGGCGAGCTCGCAGGACGCCGCGCGCAGTGGGCAGAGGATCAGAAGAAGTGCGAGCACGAAGCGCATGAGCCCACGCTAGCAGCGCCGGGGCCAAACGCATCTCACAAACGTGCTAAAGCGGCACAAGCGCCCAGTAGTCGAGATCGAGAAGCACCTCCGGCAGGTACTTTCCTTCCGGATCCCGCAGCGCGCCCGCCGCCCCCGTGGTGGCCACGAGCCTGAGCCGGAGCGCGCCCACGCCCGGCGCCGCGAGCTCCGCGCGATCGAGCACCTCGGACCACGCACGGATGGTCATGCCCGCGGTGCATGGATTGGCATGGGCCCCGCCGTTGATCGCCACGACCATCTGCGCATTTGCCAAGCCGTTGAAGCTCAAAGCCCGCGCCATTGAGATGACGTGTCCGCCATAGATGAGCCGCGTCCCGTCGGGCCGCACGGTCGTGTCGAAATGCACCTTGGCGGTGTTCTGCCAGAGGCGCGTGGCCATCATGTGTTCGGCCTCTTCGATGGTGACACCGTCCACATGGTCGATGATCTCGCCCACAGAATAATCGCCCCAGCGGTGCGGCTCGCCCGCGAGAGTGAAGTCGTAGTCGGCAAAGCTCAGCCCCTCGGGCACGCGCAGCGCCTCGGGCGCGACGCTCGAAGCGAGCTCCGGCACCACCGTTTCCGGCGCGGGGGACGCGGCTTCGCGCTTGCGCACCATCACCCAGCGCACGTAGCTCATGACCTCGGAGCCCGCCGCGTCGAGGCCCCGCGTGCGCACCCAGACCACCCCGGTCTTCCCGTTGGAGTTCTGTTTGAGCCCGATCACCTCGCTTTCGGCGCGGAGCGTGTCCCCGGGATAGACGGGTCTGAGGAAGAGCCCTTCCGCATAGCCCAGATTGGCCACCGCGTTGAGCGATACGTCGGGCACCGTCTTGCCGAAGACCACGTGGAAGGCGGCCATGTCATCGAGCGGCGAGGCCGGCAGGCCGCAGCTCTGCGCGAAGGCATCCGACGAATAGAGGGCGTGCCGCGCCGGGTAGAGCGCGTGGTAGAGCGCGCGCTCTCCGCCCGAGATCGTGCGCGGCACCGCGTGCCGTAGCACCTGCCCCACATGGTAATCCTCGAAGAAGTGGCCGGGATTGGTCTTCATCGTCCCGGGCTCCCGAGCTTCATGTCCGGATCGTAGCTGCCCGGCACGTCCTTGATGACCGCCTGCCCGCAGCGCATCACGCCCGCCGTGGCATCATAGGCATAGGTTGGATCGCCGTAGAGCTCCCAGCCCTGCGCGAGCGCGGCAGTGACCTTGTGGCAGAAGGCGGACGTGTCGTCGGCGGTGAGAAAGCGGTAGGCGCGCATCGTCTTATCCAAAGGGCCAAACTCCGAGCCAGATGTGGAGGCTCGCGACGAGCCCATAGAGAATTACGGCCACCGCGAAGAGGCGCAGCTCGGTCTTGATGTCCCCGCGTGGCGGCGCCTCCCAAGGCCCCTCCTGCGCGTTGATCACCCGCGCCTGCGCGACGGCCCAGGCAAGGAGCCCGCCGAAGAGGACGATCGCCGCGAGGTGACCGTTCACGAGGAGATGAGCGACGGTCCAAATGCCGAAGCCCGTCTGCTGCGGGTGACGCAGCTTCGTGCCGAGCCACGCCTTCCCGCCCTTCGCCGCGCCCGCGCCATAGGTATAGAAAGCTGCGAACATGAGCAGGTTGTTGAGAAGGGTGGCCCAGTGCGGCGGGGACCAGACAGGGATGAACGCCGCCTGCCGGTAGCCCAAGACCATGAGACCCACCGATCCGAGGATCAGCACGGCCGCGAGCGCCTTGCCGGGCTCGCCCAGCCGCGCCCTTGGCCCGGGCGCGAACCGCTTGAAGAGATGCGCGCCCCACCAGAGCGCGAGACCCGCCAGAAGGAGGATCATGGCGCCTCCAGCGCCTTGATCGCCTGCACCTTGGCCAGCGTAGCGCGCGCCGTCTCGATGTGCAGGTTCTCCACGATGCGCCCGTCCACCACGGCGACCCCCTGCCCGGCGGCTTCGGCCTCCTCGAAGGCGGCGATCTGACGGGTGGCGAGATCGATTTCGGCATCCGTGGGCGCGAAGGCGGCATTGGCGATGGCCACCTGCGCGGGATGGATCAGCGTCTTGCCGTCAAAGCCGAAATCCCGCCCCTGCGTGCATTCCGCGCGTAGCCCGTCCTCGTCCTTGAAGGCGTTGAAAACGCCGTCGACGATGACGATCCCGGCCGCGCGGGCGGCGAGGAGGCACTGGCTGAGCGCTGCCAGAAGCGGCGCGCGATCCGGTGTGCTGCGGGTGCCGAGATCCTTGGCGAGGTCATTCGTGCCCATGACCATTCCCGCCATGCGCGGCGCGCGAGCGATCTCGGCGGCGTTGAGGACGCCCTGGGGTGTTTCCATCATGGCCCAGATCCGCGTCTGCACGGCCTCGGGGATCGTGTCGAGCCGAGCCGCCAGCGCGAGGATATCCGCGGCGGAGTTCACCTTGGGCAGGAGGATCGCCTCCGACCCGATCGCCGCGATCGTCGCCAGATCGTCCTCGCCCCACTCCGTGTCCATCCCGTTGATCCGCACGATCTGCGCGCGCGGGCCATAGCCACCCTCCGCCAGCGTCGCCGCGAGCAGCGCCCGCGCATTGGCCTTCTCGCTCATCGCCACCGCGTCCTCGAGGTCGAAGATGATCGCGTCCACCGGCAAGGTCTTTGCCTTTTCCAGCGCGCGCGCTTTGGAGCCGGGAATGTAGAGGACAGAGCGGTAGGGTCGCTGGGCCATGATCACCACGCAATATTGTTGCGCGTGCATGGCATGGGGCTTGCAAAAACTTCAAGACGTTTTCTGCACCGCAGCGCGCGCCGGCCGAGCGACCGCCGCGTTTACGGTATCTCCATTCGCGGGGAAGAGGCTCCCGGGCACCCTTCACCGCGCATCGCGAAAGGATGCAGCCATGAAACAGCACCTCCTCGCCCTTACCGTGGGCATCGCCGCCCTCACCCTCGCCACCGCCGCC
Organism: Pseudomonadota bacterium; assembly: GCA_038533575.1. Classification (NCBI taxonomy): domain Bacteria; kingdom Pseudomonadati; phylum Pseudomonadota; species Pseudomonadota bacterium. The sequence goes on from JBCAYL010000001.1 coordinate 2,189,482, forward strand.
AAGAGCCAGCAGAATTGCGCACCCCGTGCTAAAGTGCTCGAGCGCCTGACTTCGGGCTTCGGTGAAACGCGCCAGTCTTCCGGTCTCGCCGCGAACCGCACGCTCGTGGAAATGTATGCCAACGAGGACACTGGCACCTGGACGCTCACCGTCACGCTGCCCAACGGCGCGACCTGCCTCGTGGCCACCGGCCAATCTTTCGAGAGCATGGCGTCCGTCGCCCCGGCCGCCATGGGCCAGCGGCTCTAGCCCGCGGACAGCGCCTGCCAGATGAGCCGCGTGCCCGTGAGCACGAGCAACACATAGGTGATCGCGAAAAAGAGCCGCTCCGGCACGATCCGGTGCGCCACAACCCCGAGCCACGTCCCGAAAAGCGCCACGGGCGCGAGCAAAAGCACCGCGCGCCAGGTGTCGGCCGTGAAGGCGCCCAGCGACGCGTAGGGAATGAATTTCAGGATATTAACCACCCAGAAGATGAGCACCGTCGAGGCCTGGTAGGTCAGCTTGTCGAGCCTCTGGCTCAGCAGGTAGACCGCCACCGGCGGGCCGCCGGCATGGCTCACGAACGAGGTAAAGCCCGCCACCGCCCCCGTCAGGAGCCCCGCGCCCGTACCAAGCGCGCGCGCTGGCGTGGGCACGAGGCCGCGGGACTTCGCGATCTGCCAGGCGACGAAGGCCAGCGCCACCGCGCCGATCAGAAACCGGATCACGTCCGGATCGGCGAACCGAAAGACCGCCACGCCCAGCGCCACTCCCGGCAGCGCGCCCCAAAGGATGCGGATGACATCCCTGCGGCTCCACTTTCCCCAGTAGGTCGGCAGGCTGCCAACATCGATGAGCATGAGCAGCGGCAGCATGAGCCCGAGCGCCAGATCCGGCGGCAGAATGAGGGCCATGACCGCCGCCGAGGCAAAGGACGCCCCCGATCCGAATCCGCCTTTGGAGACGCCCGCAAAGATCACGGCGGGCACGGCGAGCGCGAAGAAGGTCCAGCTGAGCTCAATCACAAAACGGCACTAACCCCTTTGAAACACCCGGCAAATCATGCCGCGGCGCAGCGCACTTGCGCGCCCCGCATACCATAGCCTACACCCCGCGACGCAAGACAACAGCCGGAGACCGCACTTATGGCTCGATCCAAGATCGCCCTCATCGGCGCAGGCAATATCGGTGGCACGCTCGCCCACCTGGCCGCGCTGAAGGAACTGGGGGACGTCGTCCTCTTTGACATCGCAGAGGGCCTCCCCGAGGGCAAAGCGCTCGACATCGCCGAAAGCGGCCCCTCCGAGGGGTTCGACGCCGCGATGTCCGGCACGCAGGACTACGCCGATATCGCGGGGGCCGATGTCTGCATCGTCACCGCTGGCGTGGCGCGCAAGCCCGGCATGAGCCGTGACGATCTCCTGGGCATCAACCTCAAGGTCATGAAATCGGTGGGCGAGGGCATTGCCAAGCACGCCCCGGACGCCTTCGTCATCTGCATCACCAACCCGCTCGACGCCATGGTCTGGGCGCTTCAGAAATTCTCCGGCCTCCCGGCCAACAAGGTCTGCGGCATGGCCGGCGTGCTCGACTCGGCCCGCTTCCGCCACTTCCTGTCGCTCGAGTTCGACGTCTCCATGCGCGATGTCACCGCCTTCGTCCTCGGCGGCCATGGCGACACGATGGTTCCGCTCACGCGCTATTCCACGGTGGCGGGCATCCCGCTCCCCGATCTCGTGCAGATGGGCTGGACGACGCAGGAAAAGCTCGATGAGATCGTGCAGCGCACCCGCGATGGCGGCGCCGAGATCGTGGGCCTCCTGAAAACGGGCTCTGCCTTCTACGCCCCTGCCACCTCCGCCATCGAGATGGCCGAGGCCTACCTTAAGGACCAGAAGCGCCTCCTGCCCTGCGCGGCGGAATGCAACGGCGAATACGGCCTCGACGGCATGTATGTGGGCGTGCCCACCATCATCGGCGCAGGCGGGATCGAGCGCATCGTCGACATCAAGCTCGACAAGGCCGAGAAGGCGATGTTCGACAATTCCGTGGAGGCCGTGAAAGGCCTCGTGGAGGCCTGCAAGGGGATTGACGGCAGCCTCGCATAGCCCCATCGGTGCCCCACGATGAGTTGGGGCACCGTCACACTCGCCGACGAGCCGCTGGAGCTGCTCGTGGCCTTCGCCGCCTGGCACCGGAAGGTGGGGGCGGCGGAAATCCACATCTATCTCGACCGCCCGATTCAGCCTGCCGCCGAGGTCCTCGCGGCCATGCCGGGCGTCGTCGTCACGCCATGTGACGCGGCTTTCTGGGCCGCGCAGGGGGACCGCCCCTTCCTACAGACCCGCCGGCAGGAGATCGTAGCCAACCTCGCCTACCGTGCGAGCGCCGTCGACTGGCTCGCCCATATCGACGCCGACGAGTTCATCATGCCCGAGCCGGGCTTTGCCGCAGAACTCGCCGCCATTCCAGAGGTCATCGCAGGGACGACGCTCCCCGTCATGGAGCGTGTCTGGGAGGCAGCGCAGCCGCCCAAGACGCTCTTCGACGGCTATTTCCGCGTGCCGATCCCCGGCCGCCACGCGCTCAATCGGCATTTCAACGGCAAGGCTGCGCGCTTCCTCTTCCAGGGTTTCGCCTCTCACACCGCCGGCAAGACCCTCGTGCGCACCGGTCGCGAGATCGGCATGGGCATCCACAAGCCCGTGGACCACAAATCGCTGTCGCTCATGAAAACGCAATGCGCACGGCTCTTGCATTTCGACGGGCTCACGCCGTTCCATTGGCTCATCAAGCGCCTGAAATACGCGGCCCTGCCCCATGCCGAGAAACGCATGGACGGTAAAAACACCCGCTGGGCCCAGATGGAGGAGCTGAGCAACTGCGCCTCGCTGGCGGAGGCTGAGACGTTCCAACGGCTCCTCACGACGCTCCCGGAAGATGACATCGCCCGCCTCACCGCCCTGCGGCTCCTCGAGGCCGTCCCGGACTTCTCTCCCGCGGCGGCGCTCCAGGAGATCGCCCCCGGTGCCGAGGTTGATTTTTCGGTGGCCCAGTTCGACGCGCAGATCGCGCACCGCGACCGCGCGTTTCTGGATGCGCTCTCGCTCGCGCCTCAGCTTAAGGCCGGGCCGCGGGAAAGCTGAGGCCGCGCGCGACTCGATCCTGACCCGCTCGGGTCGGAGTACGATGGTACACCGCGCAGCTGTGGCTTTTGCATATCATGTAGCCAATTTTGTGATCACAGCTAAAAAAGTGTGATCACAAATGTCGGGTTTTCCGGTGATGCGACGATTTCCCCCTTAAAATGACGCGCTTGGCATGCATCAACGGATGAAACGACACGTCAAGGACCGCATCCGATGAACATTCACGAGTATCAAGCCAAGGCTCTCCTGCGCAGCTACGGAGCGCCTGTCTCGGACGGACGCGTGGTCCTCAGGGCGGAAGAAGCCAAGACCGCGGCAGGCGAGCTCGACGGTCCGCTCTGGGTGGTGAAGGCGCAGATCCACGCAGGCGGACGCGGCAAGGGCACGTTCAAGGAGGCCGATGCCGGCGACAAGGGCGGCGTGCGCCTCGCGCGTTCGGTGGAAGAAGCCGCCGAGGAAGCCAAGAAGATGCTCGGCCGCACCCTCGTGACCCACCAGACCGGCCCCGCGGGCAAGCAGGTCAACCGCATCTACATCGAGGACGGCTCCGACATCTCCCGCGAGCTCTACCTCGCGCTCCTTGTCGATCGCCAGACCTCGCGCATCTCCTTCGTCTGCTCCACCGAGGGCGGCATGGACATCGAGGAAGTGGCGGCGTCGACGCCCGACAAGATCCTGAGCTTCTCCGTCGATCCGGCCACGGGCTACCAGCCCTACCACGGCCGCCGCATCGCGTTCGCCCTCGGCCTCGACAAGCAGGGCCAGAAGGAGTGCGTGAAGCTCATGGGCATCCTCTACAAGGCCTTCGTCGAGAAGGACATGGAGATGCTCGAGATCAACCCGCTCATCGTGATGGAGAACGGCTCGCTCAAGGTGCTCGACGCCAAGCTCGGCTTCGACGGCAACGCCGTCTACCGCCACGCCGACATCTCCGAGCTGCGCGACACCACCGAAGAGGACCCGAAGGAGCTCGAGGCCTCCAAGTACGATCTCAATTACATCGCCCTCGATGGCGAGATCGGCTGCATGGTCAACGGCGCGGGGCTCGCCATGGCCACGATGGACATCATCAAGCTCTACGGCGCGGAGCCCGCGAACTTCCTCGACGTCGGCGGCGGCGCCACGAAGGAGAAGGTCACCGAGGCCTTCAAGATCATCACGTCGGATCCCAACGTGAAGGGCATCCTCGTCAACATCTTCGGCGGCATCATGCGCTGTGACGTCATCGCCGAGGGCGTGGTCGCGGCGGTGAAGGAGGTGGGTCTGCAAGTCCCGCTCGTCGTCCGCCTCGAGGGTACGAATGTCGAGAAGGGCAAGGAGATCATCAATTCCTCCGGGCTCGACGTCATCGCCGCCGACAATCTCAGGGACGGCGCCGAAAAGATCGTGAAGGCGGTGAAAGGGTAGCCGCGGTGGCCGGGCGCGCGCCCGGCACGCGCCTCGTGGAAGGTGAAGAGTGATGCTTCGAAGGCTGGCCATCGCCGCACTTACGCTCAGCGCCCCGGGGGCGCTGGCGTCGGATACGGCCTTGCGCGCGTTCTCAGAGAACTGCTTCTCGCCCTTCATGACCGCAGCGCGGGCCGACGCGGTCCTGCCAGAGCGGCACGATTTCTACGACCTGCGCCCCTTCCGCCCCTCCAATCCCGTCTCCCCGCCCGAGGGCCGCGCGGCAACGCCAGGCACCGACCGCCGCTGCGAAGTGGCCTTTGACGGCCGCGACGTGGAGGCCGGGATGGCCGCCGTGGCCGAGGCGCTCGCCCGGGAGGGCATCGCCACCGAAGCCGCCGTCCCCGCAGGCTTTCCGCTGATCGCGGGCACCGAATTCGCCGCCGCGCGGCAGCTCAACCCGCGCCGCATTGCGGTCGTGCAGGTGGGCACGCGTCCCGGGCCCAACGGCCCCGAAACATTTCTCAACGTGGAGCGGCTCGACCCGCTGCCCTGACCGAAGACCAAAGCCAAGGAAACAAGATGTCCGTACTCATCGACAAGCACACGAAGGTGATCTGCCAGGGGCTCACCGGCTCCCAGGGCACCTTCCACACCGAGCAGGCCATCGCCTACGGCACGCAAATGGTCGGTGGGGTGACCCCGGGCAAAGGCGGGATGGAGCATCTGGGCCTGCCGGTCTTCGACAGCGTCCACGAGGCCAAGCATGCCACCGAGGCCAATGCGAGCGTGATCTACGTGCCTCCGCCCTTCGCCGCGGACTCGATCCTCGAGGCGATCGACGCGGAGATGGAGCTCATCGTCTGCATCACCGAAGGCATCCCCGTCCTCGATATGATGCGCGTGAAGCGCGCGCTCATGGACAGCGCCTCGACGCTGGTGGGCCCGAACTGTCCGGGCGTCATCACGCCCGATGCCTGCAAGATCGGGATCATGCCGGGCCATATCCACAAGCGCGGCTCCGTGGGCGTGGTCTCGCGCTCGGGCACGCTGACCTACGAGGCGGTGAAGCAGACGACCGATGTGGGTCTCGGGCAGAGCACCTGCGTGGGCATCGGCGGCGACCCGATCAAGGGGACCGAGCATATCGACGTCCTCGAATGGTTCCTCGCTGATGACGAGACGCAGAGCATCATCATGATCGGCGAGATCGGCGGCTCCGCCGAGGAGGAGGCAGCCCAATTTCTCAAGGACGAGGCCAAGCGCGGGCGCTCGAAGCCTACCGCTGGCTTCATCGCCGGCCGCACCGCACCTCCGGGCCGCCGCATGGGCCATGCCGGTGCCATCGTCGCCGGCGGCAAGGGCGGCGCCGAGGACAAGATCGAAGCCATGCAATCCGCGGGCATCGTCGTCGCCGAAAGCCCGGCGGGCCTCGGCGAGGCCGTGCTCGAGGCGATCGGGTAGTCCGGTGGGCGAGGCCGGAGCGAAAGCCGTTTCGAAACGCCTTTACCCTGGCCGCGCCCCATGCGCCACAACTCGAACTCGCAAGGAAGAGACAACATGACCGAACACTCCCCCAACGATCAGTTCCACGCCTCCTCCTTCATGCAGGGGCACAACGCGGCCTATCTCGAACAGCTCTACGCGCAATACGCCGCCGACCCCGCGGCGGTGGACGCGGCCTGGGCCGAGTTCTTCGCGGGGATGGGCGATGGCGAACTAGATGTGAAGCGGGAGGCCGAGGGCCCCTCCTGGGCGCGGCGCGACTGGCCGCCGATGCCCAACGACGATCTCACCGGCGCGCTTACCGGTGAATACCCCGCCGCGGCCGAGGGTGCCGCGGTGGCACAGAAGATCTCCGCGAAGGCCAAGGAGAGCAAGATCGAGGTCTCCGACGACCAGATCAAGCGGGCCGTTCTCGATAGCATGCGCGCGCTGATGATCATCCGCGCCTACCGCATCCGGGGGCACCTCGCGGCCGATCTCGATCCGCTCGGCATGCGCGCCGAGGAGCCCCACCCCGAGCTCGAGCCTGCCAACTATGGCTTCACCGAGGCCGACATGGACCGGCCCATCTTCCTCGACAACGTGCTCGGTCTCATGACCGCCTCCATGCGCCAGATCATGGAGATCGTGAAGCGCACCTATTGCGGCACCTTCGCGCTCCAGTACATGCACATCTCTAACCCGGAAGAGGCGCAGTGGCTCAAGGAACGGATCGAGGGGCTGGGCAAGGAGGTCCAGTTCACCCGCGAGGGCCGCAAGGCCATCCTCAACAAGATGGTTCAGGCCGAGGGCTTCGAGAAGTTCCTCCATGTCAAATATATGGGCACCAAGCGCTTTGGCCTCGACGGGGGCGAGGCGCTCATCCCCGCCATGGAGCAGGTGATCAAGCGCGGCGGCGCGCTTGGCGTGCGTGACATCGTCATCGGCATGCCCCATCGCGGGCGCCTCAACGTGCTCGCCAACGTCATGGGCAAGCCCTACCGGGCGATCTTCAACGAGTTCCAGGGCGGCTCCTTCAAGCCCGAGGATGTCGACGGTTCGGGCGACGTCAAATACCACCTCGGCGCGTCGTCGGACCGCGAGTTCGACGGCAACACCGTCCACCTGTCGCTCACGGCGAACCCCTCGCACCTCGAGGCGGTGAACCCGGTCGTTCTCGGCAAGTCCCGCGCCAAGCAGGATCAGAACCACGACACGACGCGCAATTCCTGTCTGCCCGTGCTTCTCCACGGCGACGCGGCCTTCGCGGGCCAGGGCGTCGTGGCCGAGTGCTTCCAGATGGGCGGCATCAAGGGCCACCGCACGGGCGGCACGATGCACATCGTCGTCAACAACCAGATCGGCTTCACGACCGCGCCGCATTTCTCGCGGTCCTCGCCCTACTGCACAGACATCGCGCTTATGGTGGAGGCCCCGATCTTCCACGTGAATGGCGACGACCCCGAGGCCGTGACCCACGCCGCCAAGGTGGCGACCGAGTTCCGGCAGAAATTCCACAAGGACGTCGTCATCGACATCATCTGCTACCGCCGCTTCGGTCACAACGAGGGGGATGAGCCGATGTTCACCAACCCTCTCATGTACAAGAAGATCAAGCAGCAGAAGACGACGCTCACCCTCTACACCGAACGCCTCGTGCGCGACGGGCTCATCCCCGAGGGCGAGATCGAGGACATGAAGACCGCCTTCCAGGCCGAGCTCAACGAGGAGTTCGAATCCGGCAAGGACTACAAGCCAAACAAGGCCGACTGGCTCGACGGGCGCTGGTCCCACATCGACCGTCAGAAGCAGGGCAAGTACCAGCGCGGCAAGACCGCCATCAAGGAAGCGACCTTCGACGAGGTCGCGGGGGCGCTCACGCGCCTGCCCGAGGGCTTCACCGTCCACAAGACCGTGCAGCGGATGCTCGACACCAAGAAGCGTCTCCTCGAGGAGGGCGACGGGATCGACTGGGCCACGGGCGAGGCTCTCGCCTTTGGATCGCTAATGACCGAGGGCTTCCCGGTGCGCCTCGCGGGCCAGGACAGCACCCGCGGGACTTTCTCACAGCGCCATTCCGGCCTCGTGAACCAGGACACCGAGGAGCGCTACTACCCGCTCGCCCACATCCGCGAGGGCCAGGCGCACTACGAGGTCATCGACTCGATGCTCTCAGAATACGCCGTGCTCGGCTTCGAATATGGCTACTCCCTCGCCGAGCCCAACGCGCTTACGCTCTGGGAGGCGCAGTTCGGCGACTTTGCCAACGGCGCCCAGATCATGTTCGACCAGTTCATCTCGTCCGGTGAGTCGAAATGGCTGCGCATGTCCGGGCTCGTCTGCCTCCTGCCCCACGGCTACGAGGGCCAGGGCCCGGAGCATTCCTCCGCGCGCCTCGAGCGCTTCCTGCAGATGTGCGGCCAGGACAACATGATCGTGGCCAATTGCACGACGCCCGCGAACTACTTCCACATCCTGCGGCGACAGCTGCACCGCGATTTCCGCAAGCCGCTCATCCTGATGACGCCGAAATCGCTGCTGCGTCACAAGCTGGCCGTGTCGAAGAAGGAAGACTTCATCGAAGGCTCCTCCTTCCACCGCGTCCTCTGGGACGATGCGGAATACGGCCACAGCGACACCGAGCTCGTGGCCGATGACAAGATCAAGCGCGTGGTGATGTGCTCGGGCAAGGTCTACTACGACCTTCTGGAAGAGCGCGATGCCCGCGGCATCGACGACATCTACCTGATGCGCTTCGAGCAGTTCTATCCGTTCCCGGCGCAGTCCGTGGTCAAGGAGCTCGAGCGCTTCAAGTCGGCCGAGATGATCTGGTGCCAGGAAGAGCCCAAGAACCAGGGCGGCTACAGCTTCATCGACCCCAATCTCGAATGGGTGCTCGGGCGCATCAAGGCCAAGCATCCCCGCGTGCGCTATGTCGGGCGCGCCACCTCGGCGTCGCCTGCCACCGGCCTCGCCTCCACCCACAAGAAACAGCAAGCCGACCTCGTCGACGAAGCTCTGACCCTCAAGGACTAGAGAAGCCATGTCTACCGAAGTTCGAGTGCCCACCTTGGGCGAAAGCGTCACCGAAGCCACCGTCGCCACGTGGTTCAAGAAGCCGGGCGATGCCGTCGCCGTGGACGAAATGCTCTGCGAGCTCGAAACCGACAAGGTGACGGTGGAAGTGCCCTCACCCGCGGCGGGCACGCTGGGCGAGATCGTCGCCGGAGAGGGCGAGACGGTGGGCGTCGACGCGCTCCTCGCTCAGATCTCCGATGGCGGCGAGGCCGCGCCTTCCAAGGGGGCACCAAAGGCCGACGCCGCCCCGAAGGCCCAGGCCGGCAGCTCCAGCGGCGGCGGTGCGACGATCGACATCATGGTGCCCACGCTGGGTGAGAGCGTCACCGAGGCCACCGTGAGCACCTGGTACAAGAAGCCGGGCGATCCCGTGGAAGCCGACGAAATGCTCCTCGAGCTCGAGACCGACAAAGTGAGCGTCGAAGTGCCCGCACCCGCCTCGGGCGTGCTTGGCGAAATCCTCGCCGAGGAAGGCGCGACGGTGCAGGCCGATGCCAAGCTGGGGACCATGTCCTCGGGCGACGGCGCAGGCGCCGCTGCCTCGAGCAGCGCGGAGGCTCCCGCAAAACCCGCGGCGCAAGCGCCCGCACCGGCAGCCGCCAACGGCGCCGGTCGCACGGATGTCGAACACGCGCCCTCCGCGCAGAAGATGATGGCCGAGAAAGGCCTCTCCGCCTCCGACGTCACGGGCACGGGCCGCGACGGCCGCATCATGAAAGAGGACGTCATGCGCGCCGAGGCGCGGCCCGCCGCCAAGGCCGAGGCCCCTGCGCCCGCGCCGATGCCGCGCGCGCCCGTGCCGGCGGACGATGCCGCGCGCGAAGAGCGCGTCAAGATGACGAAGCTCCGCCAGACCATCGCCAAGCGTCTGAAGGACAGCCAGAACACCGCCGCCATGCTCACCACCTACAACGAGGTGGACATGACCGAGACGATGGCGCTTCGGAAGGAGTACAAGGACCTCTTCGAGAAGAAGCACGGCGTCCGCCTCGGCTTCATGTCCTTCTTTACGAAGGCCTGCTGCCACGCGCTCAAAGAGGTGCCCGAGGTCAACGCGGAGATCGACGGGACGGATATCGTCTACAAGAACTTCGTCCACATGGGCATCGCCGCGGGCACGCCGCAGGGCCTCGTCGTGCCCGTGATCCGGGACGCGGACTCCATGAGCTTCGCCCAGATCGAGAAGGCCATCGCCGAGAAAGGCGCCCGCGCTCGCGACGGCAAGCTCTCAATGGCCGAGATGCAGGGCGGCACGTTCACGATCTCCAATGGCGGCGTCTACGGCTCGCTCATGTCCTCGCCCATCCTCAACCCGCCGCAATCCGGCATCCTCGGGATGCACAAGATCCAGGACCGCGTGATGGTTATCAACGGTGAGATGAAGATCCGCCCGATGATGTACCTCGCGCTCAGCTACGACCACCGCATCGTCGACGGCAAAGGCGCTGTGACGTTCCTCGTCCGCGTGAAAGAGGCGCTGGAGGATCCCCGTCGGTTACTGATGGATCTCTAACGGTAAAACTGAGATGCGGCTTCTTTTTCTGCAGTTCTATGAAGGTTTTCTTGCCCTCAGAGACAGGGATTCGCGAAGTGAACGCGCGTATCTTGCGGCTGTGAGCGCTTTCGAGCGCTCACGGTACAAACAGACATTGAGGCATTTTGACAACCTTAATTCAAAGGCGGCGGCACTACTTACACACATCTCTGTGATGATCGCTGTCACTGCTTTTGTTTTTTATTTTCTTTACCCTAACCGTCAAGAAGTTGATGTCTGGGGATGGCTTATTCTCTCGGAGATGGTGTCTTATATCCTTTTGACGCTTCCATGTGTTGCTCCGCTTTATGTCACCAATTTCTATTCATTCGATTTGAAGCGTCTCTCCACCAAAACGCCGGTTAGAGATGGGCTGTTGGAGGCTTACGTACGACGTCGAAATTGCTTCTACATTTCCTACTTTGGCTGCATCCTCTTTACTATTTTCTTTGCATTAACAGTCCTTGGAAAATTGCTCTTTGGAAGTGCTTGACGAATTTTAATGACCTTCCTTCCCGCCATCACCGCCCGCCGCGCCTTCCGGCTGCCAGGCTACACGACCCTCGCGGAGGCGGGGTTCGATGGCGACTATGTCTCTCCGATTCAGCTTACCTCCGGCAATCCGGAGGGGCCGATGCTGATGAGCAAGGACTGGCTCGATGCGCCCTCGGCCATGGCCAATCACGCCAAGCTCAGCCGCACGGGATACCTGCCGCACATCCCCTTCAATCGGGTCATCGACAAGGCGCTCGCGCTCATCGGGCTCAAGCGATCAGATATCTACATCGCCCCCATCTTCTGTCTCCTGCCGCCGCGGCGCTCGCATCCGCTGCCCGCGGCCCATGCGCGGGCGAGCTTCGAGGCCGTCACGCGCCTCGAACTCAACGGCCGCCGCCCCGTCGCTGCGGGCAATGACAGCGCACGCGTGCTTCGCCATTTCGGCGTGCCGCACATCGCCACATGCCACCCCTCCGCCCGCGGCCTATCTTTCGATGCCCGGGCCGAGCGTATCGCGGAGGCCCTGAGCGCAGCATGAAGGCAAGGCATGACACCCAGCCTCTCGGAAGCACAATCGCGGGCCACGGAGATGGGCCTGACGGCGGCCAAGGCGGAGATCGCGGAGGCCATGCGGGCCGATCCCGCCCGGCTCGTGCAGGCGCTCTTTCTGCTGCCGCTCGCCTCCGCCGCGCTCGCGGCGGTGACGGTTTCGTTCTGGGCTCTCCTCCTCGCCCTCCCGCTGGCAGCCGCATGTGCCGAGCGCGCGCTGCCCATGCGCCGCTATTTCATCGCGTTCTCGCCGCGCAACGGCTTCCCGCGCAACCTGCCCGCCTTCGCGCGCTGGGCTGCGCTCTACTCGGGCGTCATGCTCGTGATGATCGTGCTGCCCCCCGCGCTTCCGGCCGCGGCGCGCTGGGGCATCTGGGTCGCGCTGGCGGCGGGATCACTGGCCTTTCCCCTCGCCAAGGCCACGCTCCGCGCCCGGCAGGTCTGGCGCAACGATCCCTGAGGTCCATGCGTTGGGAGGGTCCACACGAACTGGAGCCCGACCCCATGACCGACACATTGCCGACCCACGTGAAAGCCGACGCCCCGACCGCGAAAGAATGGCATGACCCCGCGCGCGGCGACGTGCGCTTCTTCACCGTCATCGACGCCGACTACGGCCCCACGGAGGCCGTCGTACAGGGCGTGGCCCATATCGAGCCCGGCGACGAGGAAAAGCCCCATCACCACGAGATCGCCGAGACGATCTTTGTCCTCGACGGCGCGGGCACGGCGCAGGTGGGCGACAAGATGCTGATGCTCTCGAAGGGCGACACCGTCTTTGTCCCAGCGGGCATGACCCACGGCTGGAAGGCCGCCGGCGACGCCCCGCTCCGCTTTCTCTTCACCTTCCCGGCCGACCGCTTCGAAGAGGTGGCCTATCACTTCAGAGAGGCCGCATGACTCCGGAACTGACAGCGCTCGTCCTCGCCGCGCTCCTGCAGGTGGCGCAATTCGCGCTCATGAGCGTGGCCGCCAACCGGGACCTCGGCCCGGCCAAGACGATGTCTCCGCGCGACGCCTCCCGCCTCGGCGGGTCGCTGGAGACCCAGCTGTCGGACAAGCCCGCCCGGCTCTTCCGGGCGTTCAACAACCACTTCGAGGGGCTGATCCTCTTTTCGATCGCCTGCGTGGTGATCCATGTCTCGGGGCAGAGCGGCGGCTTCACCGTCGCCTGCGCCTATGCCTATCTCGCGGCCCGCGTGGCCTATATCCCCGCCTACTATTTCGGCCTGGCCCCCTGGCGGTCGATCATCTGGTTCGCCGGGTTCACGGCCACCGTGCTCATGCTACTCTCGGCGCTGATATGAGCGCTCTTTCCCGCAAAACGGCCCTATGCCCGGTGCCAGGGATGCGTACGCCAACTGTACGCACCGTGTATCGCTATTTTGGCCTGTCTGACCGCCCTCAACCGCAAGAGGTTTCCCATGGCATCCTATGATGTGATCGTAATCGGCTCCGGCCCCGGTGGCTATGTCTGCGCCATCCGCTGCGCGCAGCTCGGCCTCAAAACGGCCTGTGTCGAGGGCCGCGAAACGCTGGGCGGCACCTGCCTCAACGTCGGCTGCATCCCCTCGAAGGCCTTGCTCCACGCCACCCACCAGCTCCACGAAGCGGAGCACAATTTCGCCGAGATGGGGCTCAAGGGTAAAAGCCCCTCGGTGGATTGGAAACAGATGCTGTCCTACAAGTCGAAGACCATCGGGCAGAACACCCAGGGCATCGAATTCCTGTTCAAGAAGAACAAGATAGACTGGATCAAGGGCTGGGGCTCCATCCCCGAGGCGGGCAAGGTGAAGGTGGGTGACGAGGTCCACGAGGCCAAGCACATCGTCATCGCCACGGGCTCGGAAGCGGCCTCGCTGCCCGGCATCGAGATCGATGAGAAGGTGGTGGTGACTTCCACGGGCGCGCTCGAGCTGCCCAAGGTCCCCAAGAAGATGGTGGTGATCGGCGCGGGCGTGATCGGGCTCGAGCTCGGCTCGGTCTACACACGGCTCGGGAGCGAGGTCCACGTGATCGAGTTCCTCGACCACATCACCCCCGGCATGGATGCGGAGGTCTCGAAGACCTTCCAAAAACTGCTGACGAAACAGGGGCTGAGCTTCACCCTCGGTGCGGCGGTGCAAAAGGTCGACGCGACGAAAACCAAGGCGAAAGTGACCTACAAGCTGCGCAAGGATGAGAGCGAACACACCGTCGACGCCGACGTCGTGCTCGTGGCCACGGGGCGCAAACCCTATACCGACGGCCTCGGCCTCGACGCGCTCGGCGTCAAGATATCGGAGCGCGGCCAGATCGAGACCGACGATCAATGGCGCACGAACGTGGACGGCATCTTCGCCATCGGGGACGCCATCAAGGGCCCCATGCTCGCACACAAGGCCGAAGATGAGGGCATGGCCGCCGCGGAGGTCATCGCCGGGCAGCACGGGCATGTGAATTACGGCGTCATCCCGGGCGTGATCTATACCCATCCCGAGGTGGCCAATGTGGGCCACACCGAGGAGAGCCTGAAGGAGGCGGGCCATGCCTACAAGGCGGGCAAGTTCTCCTTCATGGGCAATGGTCGCGCGAAGGCTAATTTCGCCGCCGACGGCTTCGTCAAGATCCTCGCCGACGCGGAGACCGACCGCATCCTAGGCGCTCACATCGTGGGACCCATGGCGGGGGATCTCATCCACGAGATCTGCGTGGCCATGGAATTCGGCGCCGCCGCCGAGGATCTGGCGCGCACCTGCCACGCTCACCCCACCTATTCGGAAGCCGTCCGCGAGGCGGCGCTCGCCTGCGGGGATGGCCCCATTCACATGTGAGCCAACGGCGGCGCCACGAATTTTTGCAAAAATCCGTGTCCGCCCTCAGGTGGCGAGCATGCGAAGGCCCTGGGTGACATCGGTGCGCACCGCGAGCCGCAGCCCGGGCTCGTCCCCGGCCTTGAGCGCGGCGAGGATGATGCGGTGCTGCACCGGGCCTTCGGTCCGCTTCAACTTCCCGTAGAGCGCGCGCATCGTGGGCCCGAGCTGGAGCCAGACCGTCTCCGCCATGGCCAGCATCGCGGGGGCCTGTGCGCGCAGGTAAAGCGTCCGGTGAAACTCGAGATTGGTACGGATGTAGCCCACCGCGTCCTTGCGCGCGATGGCTTGCCCCACGGAGGTGTTGATCGTCTGCAGCCGCTCCACGAGCGCGAGATGCGCCCGTGGCAAGGCCCGGCTCGACAGCTCCGTCTCGATGAGAGCGCGAAGCGACGCGAGCTCCTCGATCCGCTCGTTTGAGAGCTCCGGCGTCGACACGCGACCGGAGGCCGAGAGCACAAGCGCGCCCTCCGCCGTCAGCCGCCGCAGTGCTTCGCGCGCGGGCGTCATCGAGACGTCGAATTCCTTCGCGATCCCGCGCAGGGTGAGCGCCTCCCCCGGGGCCAGTTCGCCGTGCATGATGCGTGTCCGCAGCGCGCGGTAGACCTTGTCGTGGGCGGCCGTGCCCGGCAGCTCGGGGCGGGGTGAGATCAACATGGGCCGTATCAAGCGCAGATCGATCCGCGTCAGTCCAGCACGATCCTCTGCAGCGCCCCGCCATGGCGCTTGAGCCAGCTCTTGTGGAGCGCGTAGTCGGGCATCAGCCCCGCCACCGTGCCCCAGAACGCGGGCGAATGGTTCATCTCCCTGAGATGGGAGACCTCATGTGCTGCCACGTAATCGAGCACCTCGGGCGGCGCCATGGCCAGCCGCCAGGAATACATGAGCGACCCCGCGGCAGAGCAGGAGCCCCACCGCGAGCGGGTATCGCGCAACGTCAGCCGGGTGTAGCGGACGCCCAGCGCGGCGGCGTATCTGTCCGATGCCTCGGCAAGCCGCGCCCGGGCCTCGAGCTTCAGGTAGGCTGCCACGGCCCGCCCCGGGGCCTCCGCGGCCCGTTGGGGAACGAGCAGGGCATCGCCCTCGAGCCGGGGCGCCCGCGTGGCTGCGGCCTCCACGCGCCGGGCCCGCCCGAAGACAGGCACCTCGTCGCCCAGCGCCAGCGGGCGCTGCTCACCCGCCTCGCCCACATGACGCAGGAGCCAGCCGCGCTTCTGACGCGCGAAATCGAGCGCCTCGCCCGCAGCGACGCCCCGGGGGACGGTCAACGTCACGCGCCCGTCCCGCGCGCCCACGCGCAGTGTGAGCCGACGCGCGCGGGCATTGCGTCTGATCTCCACTTCAATGGGAGGCTCACCGTCCAGAATGTGCCGCTCGCTCATGACTGCCCTGCTCTTTTGCCCAGTATGGCCCGCCCGGCCCCGGCCCGGAAGAGCGCAAGAGACCCTGCGGCCTTGCAACACCTCTCGACCCGCGCCATATCCAGCGCTCGACGCCGCGCCATTTGACACCCTCCGTGCCCTATGGCAGTGCGCGCCATCCGAGGATTCCGGTTGAGGAAGGGAAACCCATGCCCAAGGAAGAATGGGGCGTAAAGCGCCTGTGCCCCACCACCGGCAAACGCTTTTACGACATGAACCGCGACCCCATCGTGAGCCCCTACACGGGCGAAGTCGTCACCATCGATACCGGCAAGGGCCGGACCATGGTGGCCGATGCCGAGGACGCGCAGACCAAGAAGCTGAAGGAAAAGGCGGAGGCGAGCGAAGACGAGGATCTGGTACTCGACGACGACGAGGAAGAAGACAGCGATGTCGATCTCGGCGATGACGTGCTCGATGACGATGACGAGGATGACAAGGTCTCCCTCGACGATCTCGCGGACGTGGCGTCCGAGGAAAGCGAAGACTGATTTCGCTTGATTAGCCTCGGCCCGCCGCGTAGACGAGCCGAGCAAATGGGGCCTTAGCTCAGTTGGGAGAGCGCTTGCATGGCATGCAAGAGGTCAGGGGTTCGACTCCCCTAGGCTCCACCAAATCTCCCCTGCATTTCCAGTTCATTTGGTGCGCGACCGAGGCGCGCCGATTGTTGCTGGCCATCCCGTATGGCAGCGACCCGTCCGGCTCCATGAATGCTGTGCGACGCGGCCGCCCGGGGCTGTGAGATTGGGAGGAGTACACGACCCCGGGCGGTGAACGCGGGGGCGCGTGGCCATCCGATGCGTTCTGACGTCGTGGGCCCATAGACGCCCGGCGCACCCCCCGAGACGAGTGATTTGCGGCGCAACCCCGCGAATATCGCGCAGCTTTGCGGCACTGCCGCATAGATGCCCGTGCGATCGCGCGCTCTGCCGCATTTTTGACCTCTGCGTAAAGCGGCCCGGGCGCCATCCCTTGAAAACGGGTAGCCACGGCGAGAATCCCGGCTAATCTCGTGCGAGACAGCGGGACACACCGCTGAGTTTTGGGAGGACATCATGAAAAAGACCCTGAGCCGCGCCTGCGTCGCGGCCCTCATCACTGCATTCGGCTCCGAGGCGCTCGCCACGGAATGGAACGTCTCGCTCTGGGGCCAACGCCGCGCCTTCACCGAGCATGTGGAAAAGCTTGCCGAGCTCGTCTCCGAGAAAACCGGCGGAGAGTTCACCATGAATATCTCCTATGGCGGCCTCTCCAACAACCGAGAGAACCTCGACGGGATCGAGATCGGCGCCTTCGAGATGGCCCAATTCTGCGCGGGCTACCACCGCGACAAGAACCGCGTGATCACCGTGCTCGAGCTGCCCTTCCTCGGCGTGGCCAACCTCGAGGAAGAGGTGGCGGTCTCTTCAGCCGTCTACAGCCACCCCGCTGCCACCGAAGAGATGGCACAGTGGAATGCCAAGCTGCTGATGACCTCGCCCATGCCGCAGTACAACATCGTGGGCACGGGCGAGCCCCGCGATAGCCTTGATGAATTCGACGGGCTCCGCGTGCGCGCCACGGGCGGCATCGGCAATGCGTTCAGCCAGGTCGGCGCCGTGCCCACCTCCGTGACTGCGACAGAGGCCTTCCAGGCGATGGAGTCGGGCGTGGTGGACGCCGTGGCCTTCGCCCAGCACGCGCATCTCTCCTTCGGCACGATCAACCAGGCCGATTGGTGGACGGCGAACCTCAACCCCGGCACGGTGAACTGCCCGGTCGTGGTCAATATCGGCGCCTATGAAAGTCTCTCGGACGAGCACCGCGCGGCACTGGACAGCTCCGTGCCCGAGGCGCTCGACCACTACCTCGCGAACTACGCCGAGCTCCTCGAGCGCTGGGACAGCGTGCTCGCGGAGAAGAACGTCACCAAGGTCGAGATCGACGACAGCGTGATCGCCGAGTTCCGCGCCGCCGCCGCCGACCCCGTGCGCGAAGCTTGGATCGCGGACATGGAAGCGCAGGGCCTGCCCGGTCAGGAGCTCTACGACCTCGTGCAGGCGACGCTCGAGGATTTCCGCGCCAACAACATGTAAACAGCTCTATCACGCCCCGGGCCTGACCCGGGGCCTCTGCCCCCCGCGGGTAGAGGTCCCGGATCGAGCCCGGGACGTGACGCGCCTCACCCATGGCCTCCGCCTCCCCCGTCCTCGCCGACAGCTCGCTCCTGAGCTGGCTTGACCGCGCGCTCCTGCCCTTCGAGAGGGCGCTCGCCTTCGCGTCAGGAATCGCGGCCTTCTCGCTCATGTTTCTGGCGGTCTATTCCGTGGGCGGACGGGAGTTCTTCGAAAGCCCGCTCCTCGGCTACGTGGACCTGATCGAGAGCCTCATGCCCTTCATCGCGATCCTGGGCATTTCCTACGTGCAGCGGGACGGCATCCATATCCGCATGGACATCCTCATCGGTCAGCTTTCAGGCCGTGTCCTCTGGGCCATCGAGCTCTTGATGACGCTGCTCATATTCGGCCTCATCCTCGCGCTCCTCTGGGGAAGCTGGGCGCATTTCGACCGCTCCTTCGACTGCGCGCGGCCTTTCTGCTCGCGGGATTCCACGATCGACATCTCGCTGCCGCTCTGGCCCTCGAAGATCATCGTGCCCATCGCCTTCGCCGTCCTTCTCCTGCGCCTCGCGCTGCAGGCGTGGGGCTATGGCCGCGCGCTCGTCCTCGGGCTCGAGCGCCCAGTGGCCGTGCCGCTCCCACTGTCCGCTGCTGACCAGGCGCAGGCCGAGGCCGCCGCCATGGAAGGCGACAAATGACGAATGTCGAAATCGGGCTCTGGACGACAGGCGGCATGCTCGTTCTCGTCGTGCTGGGCATGCGCGTGGCCTTCGCGGCGGGGCTTGCGGGCTTTCTCGGTCTCGTCTGGATCCGCTGGAACGGGTTCGACTACGATCCGGAGCGCTTCTGGCGCGCCCTCGACATTTCCGTGAAGATCGCCGGCCAGGTGCCGCATTCCAAGGTCTCCGCGCACACGCTCTCGCTCATCCCGACCTTCATCCTCATCGGATTCCTGGCGTATTACGCCAAGCTCACCCAGGGCCTCTTCGACGCCGCGAAGAAATGGATCGCGTGGGTGCCGGGCGGGCTCGCCGTCTCCACTGTTTTCGCCACGGCGGGTTTCGCCGCCGTCTCCGGCGCGAGCGTCGCCACGGCCGCCGTCTTCGCGCGCATCGCGATCCCCGAGATGCTCAAGGTGGGCTACAACAAGCAATTCGCGGCGGGCGTCGTGGCCGCAGGCGGCACGCTCGCCTCGCTCATCCCGCCCTCGGCTATCCTCGTCATCTACGCGATCATCGTGGAACAGGACGTGGGATCGCTCCTCCTCGCAAGCTTCATCCCCGGCGTCTTCTCCGCCTTCGTCTACGCCACGCTCATCATCTCCATCGCGGTCCTCTTCAAGAGCGTCGGCCCGCCCGTGACGGGTTTCAGCTGGGGCGAACGCTTCGCCTCGCTCCTGCCCGCGCTCCCCATCGTGCTCGTGGTGATGATGATCATCATGTTCGTCTACAATCCGTTCGGCGATGCCTGGGGCACGCCCACCGAAGGCGGCGCGGTCGGCGCCTTCATCGTCTTTGTCTGGGCCCTCGCGCGCGGCATGCGGTGGCCGCAGCTCAAGGACGCGCTGATCGAGACGGCCAAGCTCACCATCATGATCTTCACGATCATCTGGGGCGTGCTGATCTATGTCCGCTTCCTCGGCTTCGCGGACTTGCCGGGCGAGTTCTCCGCCTGGATCACCTCGCTCGAGCAGAGCCCCTGGATCACGCTCGTCATGATCCTCCTGGCCTACGCCGTGCTGGGCATGTTCATGGATGCGATCGGAATGCTGCTTCTGACGCTGCCCGTCGTCTTTCCCGCGGTCATGGCGCTCAACGGCGGGCTCAACGTCGCAGCCGAGGACGCGGCCTTCGGCATGTCGGGGACGATGTGCGCGATCTGGTTCGGCATCCTCGTGGTCAAGATGGCCGAGTTCTGTCTCATCACCCCGCCCATCGGGCTGAATTGCTTCGTGGTGGCAGGCGTTCGCGACGACCTCTCCGTGCAGGACGTCTTCAAGGGCGTGACGCCCTTCTTCCTCGCCGATGCGGCCACGATCGCGATGCTCGTGGCCTTCCCCGGGATCGTCCTCTGGCTGCCCTCGCTGGCCTAGCCGCCGCCCGGGGTCGCTAAAGCTTTAACAATTGTTTGCTCGGCCCGCCCTAAATTCACGGGTATGAATTCCGTGCATCAAGACTCGGCCGCAGGAGGGACCAGGCATGGGCAAGAAGCACCAACGCTCTGACGACATCGCCTTGGCCATGGCGGGCCTCCCCGGCTGGGCCGCGCGGCTGGCCGAGGGCAATGTTTTCGATCCGGCCGCGCCGCGGCTCACGCTCTGCCCCAACGGCTTCGCGCAGTCGATCACGCCGTCCGCACCGCCCGAGGAGCCATCTCAGCCGGAATTGGTGTAGCGCTTCAGCTCTGCCCGCGCGACCTGCCTGCGGTGGACGGCGTCAGGCCCATCAGCCAGGCGGAGCGTTCGGACGTGGGTCCAGGCCTGGGCGAGCGGCGTGTCCTGGCTGATCCCCTGCCCGCCATGCATCTGCACCGCCTCGTCGATGATCTCGAGCGCGATCCGTGGCGCCACCACCTTGATCTGGCTGATCCACGGGGCCGCGGCCCGGGCATCGCCCTGGTCCATCATCCACGCGGCCTTGAGGCACAGGAGCCGCGCCTGTTCGATCTTCATGCGCGCCTCGGCGATGAGGTCGTAATTGGCGCCGAGCTCGGCGAGAGGCTTGCCGAAGGCCGTGCGCTGCGTGGCCCTTGTGCACATGAGCTCCAGCGCCCGCTCCGCCTGCCCGATGGCGCGCATGCAGTGATGAATGCGCCCAGGCCCTAGCCGCCCCTGCGCGATCTCGAAGCCGCGGCCTTCGCCCAACAGCATGTTCTCGGCAGGCACACGCACCTCCGTGAAACGCATGTGCATGTGGCCGTGGGGCGCGTCGTCATGACCGTAGACCTGCATGGGCCGCAGGATCTCGATCCCCGGCGTGGCGGCAGGGACGACGACCATGGAATGGCGCTGGTGCTTGGGCGCGTCCTCGCCGCCGGTGCGCACCATGACGATGTAGACCTTGCAGCGCGGGTCGCCCGCGCCGCTGATCCACCACTTTTCCCCATTCAAGACGTAGTCGGCGCCATCGCGCACGCAGGAGAGGGAGATGTTGGTGGCATCCGAGGAGGCCACGTCCGGCTCCGTCATGGCGTAGGCGGAGCGGATCTCGCCCACCATGAGCGGCGCGAGCCATGTCTCCTTCATGGCGTCGGTCCCGTATTTCAGGAAGACCTCCATGTTGCCCGTATCCGGCGCATTGCAGTTGAAGACTTCGGCCCCGAGCGGCGTCTTGCCCATCTCCTCGGCAAAATAGGCGTATTCCACAGTGGAGAGCGCGTGCTCGGCCCCCGACCACCAGAAATTCCAGAGCCCTGCGTCGCGCGCCTCGGCCTTGAGCCCTTCGAGGATCTCGGCCTGCCGCGCGGTATAGGTCCAGCGGTCGCCATTGCCGATCTCGGCGGCGTAGGCGTCTTCCAGAGGCATGACACGCTCGGACAGGAAGCGCCGCACCTCGCCAAGAAGCGCGGCTCGCGCCGGTGACAATCCGAGATCCATGCGCATTCTCCCTTGCCCTGCCGCGCCACGGCGCGACACTATCAGCCCGGGAGAAAAGCGAAACATGCTGAGCTACGATCATGCCGCCCTCGAGCGCGAGCTCGCAGCGCACGTGGAGGGCTTCACGACGCTGGACGGGCTTGAGAAATTCTCCGGCGGACAGTCGAACCCGACCTATGCGCTCACCTCTGGCGACCGGCGCTACGTGCTGCGCGCGAAGCCGCCGGGGCAGCTCCTGCCTTCCGCGCACCAGGTGGACCGCGAGTTTCGCGTGATGTCTGCCCTGCGGGGCCACGTGCCCGTGCCCCAGATGCACTACCTGAGCGCGGAAGAGAGTGCCCTCGGGCGGCAGTTCTTCGTGATGGAGCGGGTGGAGGGCGCGGTCCATTGGGATCCCGCGCTGCCTGCGCTCGCGCCCGAAGATCGCGCGCGGATCTATGACGAGATGAATGCCGCGCTCGCGCGGCTTCACGCCGTGACGCCGTCCGAGGTCGGGCTGGGCGATTTCGGCAAGGAGGGGGACTACTTCGCCCGCCAGCTTACGCGCTGGTCAAAACAGTACCGCGCGGCGGAGACGGAGCCTTTGCCGGAGGTGGATTGGGTGATGGCGTGGCTCGAAGAGGCCATGCCGGAGGATGACGGGCGGGTGGCCATCGTCCACGGCGATTACCGCATCGACAACATGATCTTCGATGCAGATCACAGGCTGCGCGCACTCCTCGACTGGGAGCTGAGCACGCTTGGGCATCCCATGGCCGACCTCGCCTATCAGGTCATGGTGTGGCGGCTGCCCAATGCGGGTCAGTTCAAGGGCTTGGGGGGCCTCGACCGCGCTGCCCTGGGCCTGCCGTCGGACGAAGAATACATCGGCGCCTATAGCGCCAGAAGCGGCTTCGAAGCCGCGGCCCACTGGAGCTACTACCTGACCTTTGTCACCTTCCGCTTTCTCGCGATCCTGCAGGGCGTGTTGCGGCGGGGCCTCGACGGCACCGCCTCCAACCCGCTCGGCGCCGATGTCATGCGGGCCGCCATCGCGCACCTCGCGGCGGACGCCAAGCGCATCGCCAGCGGCAGGGACCCGAGCCGTTTCGAAACGACTTAAACGCCCCCGAAGGCGCGTTGGCGCTCAGCCGCGAACGGATGCGCAGGCGGCGCGGATTGCCTCGATATTTGCGCCATAGGGCGCCGGATCGCTGGGCGAGCCGTCCTTGAAGACCGCCGATCCGGCCACGAGCACGTCCGCCCCCGCAGCCGCCAGACGCGGCGCCGTCACGGGGCCCACGCCGCCGTCGACCTCGATATGCACCGGCCGGTCCCCGATCGCGGCGCGCAGCGCGGCCACCCGCGGCACGGCGCTCTCGATGAAGCTTTGTCCGCCAAAGCCCGGGTTCACGCTCATCACGCAGACAAGATCCACCATGTCGAGGAGCGGCGTCACCGCCTCGATCGGGGTCCCCGGATTGAGTGCCACGCCGGGCCGCATTCCCGCCCCACGGATGGCCTGCAGCGTCCGGTGAATGTGCGGCCCCGCCTCCACATGGGCGGTGAGAATATCCGCGCCCGCCTCGGCGAAGGCCGCGATATAAGGATCGACGGGCGCGATCATCAGGTGAACATCCATGACCGTCTTGATGTGAGGCCGGATCGCCGCGCAGGTCGCGGCTCCGAAAGAGATGTTGGGCACAAAGTGCCCGTCCATCACGTCCACGTGGATCCAATCCGCCCCCTGCGCCTCCACGGCCTCGATCTCGGCCCCGAAAGCCGCGAAATCAGCAGCGAGGATGGACGGGGCGATCTTCAGCGCGCGGTCGAAGGTCATTGGCGTGTCTCCGTGGTGTTGCCGCGTCCGTAGCGAGGCGCCGCTTGCTCCACAAGAAAAACACGTCCCGGGCCTGCCCCGGGACCTCGACGCGCGCAAGTGACGTGGAGGCCCCGGATCAAGACCGGGGCGGGTTGTCCTTGCCTGCACGCGTGGCTCATGGTTTCCAGGAGGCATGGAAACGCTCACGCCCACCCATCTGCCCACCGCCCTCGACCACGCCGAGCCGCGGAACCCCGGCCAGCCGCTCGACCTCGACTGGGCGCTCGGAATCCAGGCCAATACCTCCGCCATCGAACGCCGCGCGGCGACGCTGCCCGGACGGCGCACCGTCAAGAAGGCGCACCAGGCAGCCTGGCTCGCCAAGGCCGTGACGATGATAGATCTCACCACGCTGTCGGGCGACGACACCGAGGGCCGCGTGCGCCGGCTCTGCGCCAAGGCCCGGCGGCCCATGCGCCCGGACCTCCTCGACGCAATCGGCCTGCCCGATCTCAAGACCGGCGCGGTCTGCGTCTATCATGACATGGTGCCCGCGGCGGTCGCGGCGCTGCAGGGCTCCGGCATCCCGGTGGCCGCCGTCTCCACCGGCTTCCCGGCGGGGCTCTCCCCGCTCCATCTCAGGCTTCAGGAAATCGAGGAAAGCGTGAAGGCCGGTGCCGAGGAGATCGACATCGTCATCTCCCGTCGCCACGTCCTCCAGCGGAACTGGCAAGCGCTCTACGACGAGACCCGCGCCATGCGCGAGGCCTGCGGCGACGCGCACATGAAGGCGATCCTCGCCACGGGCGAGCTGATGACGCTCCGCAACGTCGCCCATGCCTCCATGGTCTGCATGATGGCAGGGGCCGATTTCATCAAGACCTCCACCGGCAAGGAAAGCGTGAACGCCACGCTCCCGGTCTCGCTTGTGATGATCCGCGCCATCCGCGACTACCATGAGCGCACGGGCTTCCGGGTGGGCTACAAGCCCGCCGGCGGCATCTCGAAGGCCAAGGACGCGCTGGTCTACCTCGCACTGATCAAGGAGGAGCTGGGCGACCGCTGGCTCGCGCCCGATCTCTTCCGCTTCGGGGCCTCCTCCCTCCTCGGCGATATCGAACGCCAGATCGAGCACCACGTCACCGGCGCCTATTCCGCGGGCCACCGGCATCCGATAGGATAGTGGTGTGGAGCAGATCTTCATCCTCGTGGCCTTCCTCATCGCGGCGACGCTCGGGCCGGGGACGATCCTTGTCCTCATTGCCGCGCTCTGGATCTGGACGCTTGTCGACCCGATCCGCGTGGTGCGGCCACATCCCCCTCGCGGGCCAGCCGCGCGCCGCCTCGGCCACGCGCTTCTCGGCACCGCGTTCTCCGTGACCCTCGCGCTCATGCTGTTCGGAAAGACGTCCCCATGACCATCAAAGAGATCTTCGACACCATGGATTACGGCCCCGCCCCGGAAAGCGCCTCCGAAGCGCTGGCCTGGCTGGTGGATCAGGGCTCCCGCTTCGGGCAGTTCATCGACGGCGCGTTCACCCCGCCCACCGACGACTTCGAAACGAAAAACCCCGCCAATGGCTCCGTGCTCGCCACGCTGAGCCAGGCCACGGAAGACGACATCGCCGCCGCCCACACGGCCGCCAAACGCGCGCAAGGCGCCTGGGCCAAGGACGCCCATGCCCGTGCGCGCGTGCTCTACGCTCTGGCGCGGCTCGTGCAGAAGAACGCGCGGCTCTTCGCCGTCCTCGAAACACTCGACAACGGCAAGCCCATCCGCGAGAGCCGGGACATCGATATCCCGCTCGTCGCGCGGCATTTCTACTATCACGCGGGCATGGCGCAGCTCATGGACGCGGAGCTGCCGGATCGCGCGCCGCTCGGCGTCTGCGGCCAGATCATCCCGTGGAATTTCCCGCTCCTGATGCTCGCCTGGAAGGTCGCGCCTGCGCTCGCCATGGGCAACACCGTGGTGCTGAAGCCCGCCGAATACACCTCGCTCACCGCGCTCCTTTTCGCCGATATCTGCCGCCAGGCCGGCGTGCCGAAGGGCGTGGTCAACATCCTCACCGGCGATGGCGCGGTGGGCGAAAAACTCACCGCCCGCGATTTCGACAAGATCGCATTCACCGGCTCCACCGCCGTGGGCCGCGCGATCCGAAAGGCCACTGCCGGGCGCGCCATCCCGCTCACGCTCGAGCTGGGCGGCAAGAGCCCCTACATCGTCTTCGACGACGCAGATATCGACAGCGCCATCGAGGGCCTCGTGGACGCGATCTGGTTCAATCAGGGCCAGGTCTGCTGCGCGGGCTCCCGCCTCCTCGTGCAGGAAGGCATCGCGGAGCCCTTCTACACCAAGCTCCGCGCCCGGATGGGCACGCTGCGCATCGGCGACCCGCTCGACAAGAGCATCGATATCGGCGCTGTCGTGGACCCGGTGCAGCTCCAGACGATCAAGAGCCTCGTGGACGCCAATGTTGAAGGAGAGACCTACCACGCCCCGGGGCCGCTCCCGGCGGAGGGCTGCTATTATCCGCCGACGCTGATCACGGGCCTCTCCACCGCCTCGCCGCTCATGCAGGAAGAGATCTTCGGTCCCGTCCTCGTGGGCACGACCTTCCGCACGCCCGCCGAGGCGGTGCAGATCGCCAACAACACGCGCTACGGCCTCGCCGCCACGCTCTGGACAGAGAATGTGAACCTCGCCCTCGACGTCGCGCCCAAGCTCGCCGCGGGCGTCGTCTGGGTCAACGCGACCAATCTCTTCGACGCGGCCGCGGGCTTCGGTGGCGTGCGCGAAAGCGGCTTTGGCCGCGAGGGCGGCTGGGAGGGCCTTTTGGCCTACACGAAGCCCAAGGCAGCGGGGAAGGCCGCCAAGACCATCACGCCCCATGCGGGCGATGGCGCGCCCGGCGCGGGCATCGACCGCACACCAAAGCTCTATATCGGCGGCAAGCAGGCGCGCCCCGACGGCGGCTATTCCCGCGCGGTCTACGGCCCCCGCGGCGCGCTCCTCGGCCAGGCGCCGGAGGCCAATCGCAAGGACATCCGCAACGCGGTGGAAGTCGCCGCCGCAAGCCCCTGGAGGAAGACCACCGGCCACGGGCGCGCGCAGGTGCTCTTCTTCATGGCCGAGAACCTTGCCGCCCGCGCCGAGGATCTTTCCCGCCTGATCGATGCCCCGACCGGCAAGCGCGGCGGCGCGGCCGAGGTCGAGGCCAGCGTGCAGGCGCTCTTCACCGCCGCCGCCTGGGCTGACAAGCTCGACGGCGCAGCAAAGCCCGTGCCCCTGCGCGGCGTGGCGCTCGCCATGCGCGAGGCCGTGGGAAGCGTGGGCCTCATCGCTCCGGATGCGCTGCCGCTGCTCGGCCTCGTGGCCCCCGCCGCCGCTGCCCTTGCCATGGGCAACAGCGTCGTGGCCCTCGCGTCGCACCCCTACCCGCTGGCGGCGCTGGAGTTCGTGCAGGTCCTCGAGACCTCCGACCTCCCGGCAGGCGCGCTCAACATTCTCACCGGGGAACCCGAAGCGCTGTCGAAGACGCTGGCCGAACACCTCGCGCTCGACGCGCTCTGGTCCTTCGCGCCGCGGGGCCTCGCCCAGGGCATCGAAGCCGCCTCCGCCGGCAATCTCAAACGCACCTGGATTTCTGAGACGAACCGCGCCTGGGATGCCCGCGACATCCGCGAGGCGCTGGAGCACGCGACCGAGGTCAAAACGATCTGGGTCCCCTACGGCGAAGGCTGAAAACCGGAGGCAGATCCCTTCCCCGCCCCACGATCAACGAGAAGCCCATACCGCCCCGCGATCCGGCGCGCGGCCCCGTCTTCTTTGTGCCCCGTACCTCCGCCGGAGGCGATCCCATGGCGACCAGAGCACGGATCTCTCGGCAGCGCGCCCCCGAGCGCAGCGAGGCAACCGAAGGCCGAGCGCGCCAGCGTGAGGGGGAGGCGGGCGGGCCCTTCGCCCGAAACGCGCGCGCTACTCGCCGTCGAAGATCGGGCCGATCCGCCGGTCCCAGAACCGCCGGAGCCGGACCGAGATCGCCCAGTAGAGCGCGAAGAGAAAGACGACCACGGCGATATTAAAATACGGGATCAGCCGCACGTCCGGGCCCGCGATCGGCCGAATGGAGATCGCGTTGGGGTAGATCGTCAGGAACTCGTTCCGCCAGCCGTAATGGCGCACGACATACCACTGCTCTGCATCCGCCCGCGCTGCGGCCTGGGCATCCGATTGCAGGTTCGAACTGTCGAGCTTGAAATAGGGCGGCCAGCCAAAGCCCGTATCCTCGTTGCGGTAGACATAGGAACGCCCGTTGGCGCGCTGCGTGTTGATGAGACGCAGGTCGCGGTTCAGGACGGCGTTGTCGTTCCCGCTATCGGCCTGCGCGTAGAAGATCCGGTTCCAACCCGTGAAATCCTGCCGCAGGATCTCGGTGCCGTTCACGCGCACGATGTCGCGGTCGGGCAGCGTGTAGTGCAGGAAGGCGCCCACGATCAGGAAAAAGACGATGCGGATCGTCCAGCGAACGTAATACATGAAGCGCTCCTCACATGTAGTTTTGCGCGTAGAGCATGATGCTGATGAAGGCGAGGAAGGCCAGGGGCAAGCCGTAGACGAGGAGGATAAGCCGCCGCCGGAGCGACCGGTCGTATTTGTCGAGCTCGAGCCTGAGCCAGGCGTCGCGGCTTCCCTGGAGCCCTTCCACGCGCCACTGCTCCTTGAGCTTCTCGCGGCGCACGGAGCGGCTGTAGATGGAGATCGCGATATAAAGGACCGTCGAGATCACCATCAGGATGACGAACAAACGGATGATGACCATTCCAACTCCCTCCAGACCCGGCCGCCCGGCAGGGGCGCTACGGCGCGACCCTAACGCGCGCGCGGCGGGGGGCCAAGGCAGCTCGGACATCGCGCGTCGCGGGGCGCCCGCAGCGCCTCCGGCCTAGAGTTCCGGGCGCCAGGTCTGCGGCTGCACGGCGAGCGCGAGGAGGAGGACCGGTCCCCAGAGAAGCCCCGCGAGCCGCCCGAGCCCCGCGAAGTGCAACGCTCCGTCAACGAGGGCCGCCGCCGGCACACCCTGCAGCGCATAGCTCCCCGCGAAGGCCAAGGCCGACAGCACCCAAAGCGCAAGCGCCGAGACCGCGAGGTTTGCGCCCAGTGCCAGCATGCTCTCGGGGAGACGACGGCCCAGCCAGGTGGGGATAACCCACGCCGCCACAGCGAGCACCACCCCCGGCAGGATCAGCGCGACGGAATAGAGCGTCGCATCCTCAACGGTCATCGAGGAGGCCGCGCTGGGCGTTGAAGGTGTAGGAGATCATCAGGCAGGGAAACCAGATGATCGCGGAGACGGCCGTGTTGAAGGCCACGCCGCCAGCGAGACCGCTGCCCGCCCCCGCCGCGATGGAGGCCGCGCCGAGCCAGACCACGTGCCAGCCAAGCACCGCCGCCAGCCCAAAGAGAAACGCCCAGACCGCGCCCATGGCGAATTCTCCCGCCGTGCGCGGGCGATCTCGAAATCCGCGCAGGCCCACGAGGATCGCGATGACCGCAGGGAGGATGAATGTGGCAACGAGGATCAAGGGCGCGCTCCGCAGATGGGTCAGGCCGAGCCATATCCCGAGACCCGACATTGATCTGTTAAGCGCTGTCTCCGCCGCTGCGCAAGCGCGGGAAGACGGACCGGGCTCGGCATCAGGGGCCTCTGCTTCCGCCCCCGCCGGCGCTGCCGTCACCGTCGTCGCCGTCATCATCGCCGCCGATGAGGCCGAAGCGCCCGGCCAACCCGCCCACGACGAGGCCGACCATGGCCCCGATGGCGACGGTGCGCCCGGCGGTTTCCTCCCAGCCCGCGGCGTCTGCCGCATATTCCGCCGCGAAATAGAGCACGAGGCCCGCGAGGATCACGATCGACCAGCGGCCCACGGGCCCCAAAGCGCCCTGTCTGTCCTTTCGATCTGCCACGGCGCTCTCCTCTCCTGCATCCTCAGACCCACCACGTCTTCGGCGTTCTCAGGAGCTTTGCGCACATATAGAGGCCCCCCGCGAGAGACCAACGCCCGCGGCACGGTCGGTGGCAGCACCGTCCTGCCCGTGGTCCTTCCCTTGGCCCTTTTCATTCGGGTCCTGGCGGGCGAGGGTCGAACCATGAGACTTCAGGGAAAGACAGCCATTGTCACGGGTGGTGCCTCGGGCTTCGGCGCTGGCATCGCGCGCAAGTTTGCCGCCGAGGGCGCGCATGTCGTCGTGGCCGACATCAACCTCGAGGGCGCTCAGGCCGTCGCGGCAGCGCTCGGCGGCGCAGCGGCGGAAGTGGATGTCTCGGACGGGGCATCGGTCGCGGCGCTTTGTGCGGATTTGTCTGCCGCCGACATTCTCGTCAACAATGCCGGCATCACCCATATGCCCACCGCCATGGAGGATGTGAGCGAGGCGGATTTCGACCGCGTCCTCGCCGTCAACGCCAAGAGCGTCTACCTCTTCGCCCGCGCACTCGTGCCCGCCATGAAGGCGCGCAAGGCGGGCGTGATCCTCAACGTCGCGTCCACGGCGGGTGTCTCCCCTCGCCCGAGTCTCAACTGGTACAACGCCTCCAAGGGCTGGATGATCACGGCCACCAAGGCCATGGCCATAGAGCTCGCGCCCCACGGGATCCGCGTGAACGCGCTCAATCCCGTGGCGGGCGAAACGCCGCTTTTGGCCTCCTTCATGGGGGGCGACACGCCCGAGACGCGCGAAAAATTTCTCTCGACGATCCCGCTGGGCCGTTTCTCGCGGCCCGAGGACATGGGCGCGGCAGCGGCTTTTCTCTGCTCGGACGAGGCCTCCATGATCACCGGCGTCGCCCTAGAGGTCGATGGCGGGCGCTGCATCTGATGCCGCGCGTCCCCGTGGAGATCATGCTTTTCGCCGGCACCTTCGAGAGCCAGCCCGTGGCCTTCGCGCATCTTTATGACATCGGGCCGGAGCTTGATCTCGGCGAGGTGGAAGTGATCTGCAAGGAGGAGCCTGCTGCGCGTCTGTCGCACTATTTCGCACCCGAGCAGGTGGAACTCATCGTCGACACGCTGGGCCTGCACACGACGGTCGTCCTGGCCTTCCCGGAGGCCGGGCCCGTGCCCGCCTCCCCCCATCTCTTCCCGCTCGGGCGCTTCACCGGCACACGCATCCGCGCCTGAGGCGGCCATGGCCCGCCAGTGCATGCAATTGCAGCGCATCTTTCCTTTCGCGGCCTTCGATTTGCCCCTAAAAGCGGACGCCAAATGGCAGTGAAAGGAAGCGCGCGATGAAGATCGCCATGATCGGCACGGGCTATGTGGGTCTCGTATCCGGGGTCTGTTTCTCGGATTTCGGGCACGACGTCGTCTGCGTGGACAAGGCCGAGGCCAAGATCGCCATGCTCACGCGCGGCGAAGTGCCGATCTACGAGCCGGGCCTCGATCAGCTGATGGAAAAGAACGTGGAGGCGGGGCGGCTCTCCTTCACGACCGATCTCGCCGCCGCTGTGGCGGGCGCCGATGCCGTCTTCATCGCCGTGGGCACGCCCACGCGGCGCGGTGACGGCCACGCAGACCTCACCTACGTGATGTCGGCAGCCGAGGAGGTGGCCCGCGCGCTCACCGGCTACGCCGTGATCGTGACGAAATCGACCGTGCCCGTGGGCACCAACCGGCAGGTGAAGCAGGTGGTGGCCAAGGCCCTCGCCGCGGCGGGCTCCGACGTGCCCTTCGACGTCGCCTCGAACCCGGAATTCCTGCGCGAGGGCGCGGCGATCGACGATTTCATGCGGCCGGACCGGGTCGTTGTCGGCGTGCAGTCCGAGGAGGCCGCCAAGGTCATGGAAGAGATCTACCGCCCGCTCTTTCTCCGCGATTTCCCGATCATCACCACCGATCTCGAGAGTGCGGAGATGATCAAGTACGCCGCCAACGCCTTCCTCGCCACCAAGATCACTTTCATCAACGAGATCGCGGCGCTGTGCGAGCGCGCGGGCGGCGACATCAAGGAAGTGGCCAAGGGCATGGGCCTCGACGGCCGCATCGGGAACAAGTTCCTCCATGCCGGGCCGGGCTATGGCGGCTCCTGCTTCCCCAAGGACACCGCCGCCCTCGCACGGATCGGGCAGGACTTCGCCACGCCCATGCGGATCACCGAGACAGTCATGGCCGTCAATGACGCGGTGAAGCAGCGCATGGTCGAGAAGCTGCGCGATCTCTGCGACGGCTCCTTCAACGGCAAGACCATCACCGTGCTCGGCGTGACGTTCAAGCCCAACACCGACGACATGCGCGAGGCGCCCGCGCTGACCATCGTACCCGCCCTCGTGGGCGGCGGCGCGAAGGTCCGCGTCGTGGATCCGCAGGGCTACCGGGAAGGCCACGCGATGCTGCCAGGCGTCCGCTGGGACGATGATCCCTACAAGGCCGCCGCGAAATCCGACCTCCTCGTCATCCTCACCGAGTGGAACGAGTTCCGCGCCCTCGATCTCAAGCGGCTGGCGCGGAAGATGGCCACGCCCCGCATGGCAGACCTACGCAACATCTACTCGGCAAAGGATGCTCGCCGCGCGGGCTTCACGGCCTACGAGGCCGTGGGGCGGCTCGGCATGGTGCAAAAGCCGGAGGAGGCCGAGGCCGAGAGCACGGACAAAAAGGCCGCGGCAGAGGCTTAGTGCCGCCGTCACTTTTGGCCTGACAAGGCGCGCCGGACGCGCCACACCTGCCCTATGGCAAAGCGTAGTTTCGATGTGGTGCTCGCGCTCGTTCTCGGAGCGATCCTTGCACTGCCCGTGCTCGGGATGCTCGTGTGGCTCGCCTTGGGCCAGGGTCGGCCGTTCCTCTATGGCGCGGAGCGGATGAAGGCCCCGGGGGAGGGCTTCACGCTCTGGAAATTCCGCACGATGATCGAAGCGGCAGGCGACAGCGGCGTCTCCGGCGGCGACAAGGCCGCGCGGATCACGGCGCAAGGCGCCACGATGCGCCGCTACAGGGCCGATGAGATCCCACAGCTCTGGAACGTGCTCAGGGGCGACATTTCCTTCGTGGGCCCCCGCCCGCCGCTTCGGCAATACGTGGAGGCCTTCCCCACGCTTTATGCCCGCGTGCTACGCTCGAAGCCGGGAATCACGGGGCTCGCCTCGCTCACCTACGCGGCCCACGAGGAGCGCCTCCTCGCCCGCGCCCGGACCCGCGAGGAGACCGACGCGATCTACCGCCGGACCTGCGTGCCGGCCAAGGCGCGGCTCGACCTCATCTACCAGCGCCACGCGTCCTTCTGCTATGACCTGGCGCTCATCTGGCAAACGGCGCGGCGCTTCACGCCGGCCTGGTTCGGCAAACGCGATTGAAGGGGCCATTCTCGTGACCACAGACCTGCCCCCTGCCTTCAAGGCCTACGACATCCGCGGCCGCATCGGGATCGAGATCGACACGGATTTTGCCGAGGCCCTGGGTCGCGCCGCGGTCGCCGAGACGGGCGCGCGGCACGTGG
This sequence comes from Pseudomonadota bacterium, assembly GCA_038533575.1. Lineage (NCBI taxonomy): Bacteria > Pseudomonadati > Pseudomonadota > Pseudomonadota bacterium. Next base: position 2,222,404 of record JBCAYL010000001.1, read on the forward strand.
CGGTGGGCGGCGACGCGCGGGAGACCTCCCCCGCGCTCAAGGCCGCGCTCGCGCGCGGGCTCTCTGCCGCCGGTGCGGCGGTCTCGGATATCGGCCTCTGCGGCACGGAAGAGGTCTACTTCGCCACCGATCATCTCGGCGCCGATCTCGGGATCATGGTCACGGCCTCCCACAATCCCATCGACTACAACGGCATGAAGCTCGTGGGCCCCGGCGCTGCGCCGCTCAGTGACGCGGTCTTCGCTGCCATCGGGCGGCGCGTCACCGGGGGCGGGTTCACGGACGCCGCGCAGCCGGGCGCGATTAGCGCCGCCGATCCCCGCGCGGCCTATGTCGCGCGGGTCCTCGGCTTCGTCGATACCGCGCAGCTCAAGCCGCTCCACATCGTCGCGAACGCCGGAAACGGCGCGGCGGGGCCTACCTTCGACGCCATCATGACCGCGCTCGAGGCCACCGGCGCAAAGCTGAAGGTCACGCGCGTGCATCATCCGCCCGATGCGACCTTTCCCCATGGCATCCCGAACCCGCTCCTGCCCCAGAACCACGCCGCCACCGCCGATATCGTGCGCGCCGAGGGCGCGGATCTGGGCATCGCGTGGGACGGTGATTTCGACCGCTGCTTTTTCTTCGACGCCACCGGCAGCTTCGTGGCCGGCGAGTACGTCGTGGGTCTGCTCGCGCTCGCCACGCTTGCCGTCACGCCCGGCGCGCGGATCGTCCACGATCCCCGCGTCCAGTGGAACACACAGGCGCGCGTGACCAAGGCCGGGGGCGAGGCGGTCGTCTCCCGCACGGGCCATGCGCTCATCAAGGCAAAGATGCGGGAGGTGGACGGGGCCTATGGCGGGGAGATGTCGGCGCACCACTACTTCCGCGACTTCATGTATTGCGACAGCGGGATGATCCCGTGGCTGCTCGTGGTCGCGTGGATGTCGCGGACCGGGCAGCCGCTGAAGTCGCTGGTGGACGAGATGCGCGCCGCATTCCCGTCGTCGGGCGAGTTGAATTTCCGCGTGCCCGATGCCGGGGCGCTCATGGACGCCATCGAGGCCGAGCAGACGCTAGAGGCCGAGATCGACAAGCTCGACGGCCTCTCAGTGTCCTATGCCGACTGGCGCTTCAACCTGCGCAGATCGAACACCGAGCCGCTCCTGCGGCTCAACGTCGAAACCCGTGGCGACGCCGCACTCCTTGCGGAGAGGGTCGCCGACCTCCGCGCCCGGATAGAGGCGGGTTAGCGCCCGCGAGCGGCCTGCATCATGCGGTGCGCTCGCCCAGTTGTTCTATTGCGGGTTCCGGGCTCGCGGCTGCATCCTGGCCCGCCCCGGAGGGCACGCTGACGACTCGCGCGAGGGCATCGCTGGCCGCTGACGCGGCGCGCTGAGCCACGGCCTCCCGAATGGCGCGCAAGGCGCGCGCGATCTCGACCTCGGAGGGAAAGGCCTCGTGCGCGCGCAGGATCTTGCCATGGCCCGTGGGCGTGAGCGCGGCCGCCGAGGTGAGCTCTTCATGGAGCTTGTCGCCCGGTCGCAGCCCCACGATCTCGATGGCGATGTCCCCGTCGGGCCGCGCCGCGTCGCGGATGGTATGGCCGCTGGCCTCGATCGTCTGCCGGGCCAGGTCGAGGATGCGCATGGGGCGTCCCATGTCGAGGACATGGACCTCCCCGCCCTCGGCCACCGCCCCGGCATGAAGCACGAGCTGCACGGCCTCCCTGACGGTCATGAAATAGCGCGTGACCTCCGGGTGCGTGACCGTGACGGGCCCGCCGCGGCGGACCTGATCCTGGAAGAGCGGGATGACCGAGCCTGACGAGCCAAGCACGTTGCCCAGCCGCACGATGGAAAAGCGCGGGCCGGAGCCGCGCGGCACGCGGCCCGCCAGGTCCTGCACCAGCATCTCGCCGAAGCGCTTGGAGGCGCCCATGACATTGACCGGCCGCACGGCCTTGTCGGTCGAGATGAGGATGAAACGCGAGATCCCGGCCTGCAGCGCCTCGCGCGCGAGCACCTGTGTGCCCAGCACGTTGTTGGCAATCCCGGCGACCGGGTTCGCCTCCACCAGCGGCACGTGCTTGTAGGCCGCTGCGTGGAGCACGACATCCACCGTGTGGGCGGCGAGGACCTCACGCACGAGGGCCGGATCGGCCACGGACCCGAGGACCGGCACGATCTCCACCGCCGCGCTGCCTCGAAGCTGCCGCAGCTCCATGTCGATCGCATAGAGCGCGCCTTCGCTGAGTTCGAAGAGGATGATGCGGGCGGGCGCGCACGCGAGCACCTGCCGGCAGAGTTCGGACCCGATGGACCCGCCCGCGCCCGAGATCAGGATGGTGCGCCCCCGGTAGCATTGCGAGCCAGCCCCGAGTGCGCCGTCGCCCGAATCGCGTCCAAAGAGATCGACGCGCAGCACCGGCGCGAGGCGCTCAAGCAGCGGCCCCCCTCCGAGGAGCTGACTGAAGGCCGGGAGCAGGCTCACTTCGAGCCCCAAATCCTGCATACGCCGCGCGATCTGCATCTGCTTCGGCATCGCAAGCGAAGGGAGCGCGAGCAGGACACCGTCCACCGCCCGCTCCCGCGCGAAGGCCGACAGCTGCGTGGGCGGGATCACATCGAGCCCTGCGATGCTCAGCCCATGGATCGAGACATTGTCATCGACGAAGGCAACGGGGCGCAGCGCGGCATGGCCGCGGAGCGCCGCGGCGAGCTCCGCTCCCGTGGCACCGGCGCCGTAGATGACGACCCGCCGCGCGAGCAAGGCACGGCGGTAGAGCTCCTCGAGGAGCTCCCGCATCCCAAACCTGAGCGTGAGACCCCCGGACAGGAGCCCGAAGCCAAAGACGGCGAGCCCCGATGCCCCGAGCTCGAGCCCCGCGCCCAAGGCCAGCGGCACGAGCGCGGCGCTCAAAAGCGCGGAGTGAAGGATGTAGCGCAGCACCGCCGCGCCAGCGAAGTCCTTGAGGCGGATGGGGGCGAGGCCCAAAGCTTGGGAAGCCCCCACGGACATCACCGCCATGACCGCTGCAACGCCGAGAAATGCCGCGCCGTGCACCGGCCCAGCGAGCGCCGTGGCGAGGCCCAGCGCGCAGAGCATGACGACGCAATCCGCGAGAAGCAGCACCCAGCGCTTCTGACGTCGCGAGAGAGATTGGACGAGTGTCAGCATCAGGCTCCGGCCACCTTCATTATTTGGCGGGCCGATGGCGCGAGACCTGCCGCAGGGCGGCCCCATCTCGAGGCTTCACCACGACCCGCCGCCGTGATCCTGACCGGGGTGACAGCAGATGGTTTGCAATTGGTTAACGCGTCTGCGCCCGCCGAGATTTCAGCAAAGGCTCCCGTGGTGCGGCGTGCAAAGCGCCTAGATTTGCGTCACCGCGCGCCATTCGGCGACGAGCCCAGCGGCGGTCGCGGGCGTGAGCGCATCGGCCACGTCGCGCGGCAAGAGACCCTGCAGCGTGCTGACGTCGAGCTCCACCTTGGGGATGGCCGTCGGGGGCGCCGCGACATGCGTATAAGGGCGCCCGGCGGCATCGAGGAGCGCGCCCATATCCACCGTCCCGGGCGCGGCCACGTTGAGGGCTTGCGGCAGCGAATCCGGGCCCTCCACGGCCCGGCTGAGGAGCGCCGCGAGGATGAGTGCGAGCTGCCCGGGGCCGACATAGCTCCGCCGCGGCCCGCTCCCATCCGCGAAGCGGTCGAGCTGGAAGCCCTCCCGCCAGCCGCCCAGCGCGGCGTCAAAGCCCGCGACATTGCCGATCCTGAGCACGGTGGCGTGCGAATGGCCCGCGGCACAGGCCTCCATGGCGCGCTTCGCCTCGCCATAGGCGCTCACCGCCTGTCCTGTGGGCAGCGGCGCGTCGTCCCGCAGCGGCGTGTCATCCGACGGCGCGCCGTAGACGGCGGCGGAGGAGGCGAGCAACACGGGCAGGTCGGTCGCATCAAGCAGCACCTCCGCAAGGGCGGCGTGGGCGGCGAGGTCTTCGGCCTCGCTCGAGACCGCTCCCGCCAGCGAAAGCACGGCCTGCGCCCCCGAGTTGTACAGGACGTTGCTCAGGTGATCAGGGTCGCCGAGGGGATCGTACTTAGCGATCAGCTGCCCCTCCCGCGCCCGCAGCGGGCGGCGCGTCAGCCATAGCACCGGCCCCGGCGGCCAGCACGCGCGGAGCATGGAGCCGAGCCGACCGGAGGCGCCCAGCACGGCGACGGGCGGCAGGTCGAACCGGTCAAGCAGCGCGAGCGGGTCCGTCATCTGGTCGGGAGCCTGTCGTCCTGGGGCATGCGGTGCTTTCCTGCGCAGGGTCATTGGCTCTTCGATAGCCCGCGCACGCGCCGCTGGGAATGGCCCCTTGGGCCTGGCCGGGGGATCACGCTCCGCGCCGGACCGCTCAAAGAAGGGCGCAAAAGGCTTGTGCTGTGCCCGCGCGGATGCCACCCCGCCGGGGACAAAGGGAGGACATGCCATGCCGTCAGACATCCCGAGCGTGCTGGTGACAGGCGGGGCGGGCTATATCGGGGCCCATGCCTGCAAGGCCCTGCGCGGGGCGGGGTTCTTGCCGGTGGTCTTCGACAATCTTTCCACCGGCCATGCGGCGGCCGTGAAATTCGGCCCGCTGGTGGAGGGTGACCTGCGCGACCGCGCCTCGATCGACGCGGCCTTCGCGGCCCACCGCCCGGTGGCGGTGCTACATTTCGCGGCGCTCTCGCTCGTGGGGGAAGCGATCTCCGACCCAGCGCGATACTGGCGCGAGAACGTGCTGGGCGCGCTTAACCTCATAGAGGCCACGGTGGCCGCCGGCGTCCGGAGCTTTGTCTTCTCATCCACCTGCGCGACCTATGGCGACCATGACGGGATCGTGCTGGACGAGGACACGCCCCAGCGCCCGATCAATGCTTATGGCGGCTCAAAGCTCGCCATCGAACAGATGCTCGCGGATTTCGCCGAGATCTCGGACCTGCGTCACACGATCTTCAGGTACTTCAACGTGGCGGGCGCGGACCCGGAGGCCGAAGTCGGCGAGGCCCACGAGCACGAGACCCATCTCGTGCCGCTCATGCTCGAGGCGATCGAGGGCAAGCGGGCGGCGCTGACGCTTCACGGCACGGATTACGACACCCCCGACGGCACCCCGATCCGCGACTATGTCCATGTCAGCGATCTGGCCGACGCCCACGTGGCCGGGCTCCGGCGGCTCCTCGATGGCGGGGAGAGCCGGGTCTACTGCCTCGGCACGGGCACGGGCTTTTCCGTGCGCGAGGTCGTGGCTGCCGCCCGCGCGGTCACGAACCGGGATGTCCCCATCGAGGAAGGCCCCAGGCGGGCCGGGGACGCCGTGCGCCTCGTCTGCGGCTCCACCCGCGCGAAAACCGAGCTCGGCTGGGAGCCCAAACGCTCGGACATGGCCACCATGCTCCGGGATGCGCATCGCTGGCACGCGGGAGGCGGTTTCTGAGCGGCGCGCAACCCATGCCCTTCCTTGGCACACCCCGCGCCGGTATCGACGCGCAGCTTTCACCCACCCGGTGGCCTTGTGCATTAACTCGGCCCATGGTGCAGATCGCGGCGGATCTTGCAGGAGAAGGCCCATGACAAAAATCGTCCCGATTCTTCTTTGCGGCGGATCCGGCACGCGGCTCTGGCCCCTGTCGCGCAAGAGCTATCCCAAGCAATTCGCGGCCCTTGCCGGCGATCAGACGCTCTTTCAGCAATCGGCCTTGCGGCTGAGCGGGCCGGACTTCGCAGCGCCCGTCGTCGTCACCGCCTCGGATTTCCGCTTCATTGTCACCGAGCAGCTTCAGGCGGCGGGCATCGATCCTGGCGCGGTGCTGATCGAACCCGAGGGGCGGGACACAGCGCCTGCTGTTCTGGCCGCCGCGCTCCACGCCTCGCGCCACGACCCCGACGCTGTCCTGCTCGTGGCTCCGTCGGACCACGCCATCCCCGATGCGGTAGCTTTCCACGCGGCTGTTCAGGAGGGCCTGAAAGCGGCCCATGGGGGCCAGCTCGTCACCTTCGGCATCTCGCCGACCCGTCCGGAGACGGGCTACGGCTATCTCGAGCTCGACGCGCCGCTCACGGGGCGCGATGCCGTGCCGCTCAAGGCCTTCGTGGAAAAGCCCGACCCTGCGACCGCGCAGGAGATGATCGACGGGGGCGTCCACCTGTGGAACAGCGGCATCTTTCTCTTTCGCGCGCGCGACATCCTCGCCGGCTTCGAAGCCAGTGCCCCTGCGCTCGTGGGCCCGGTCACCGCCGCCCTCGAGCAGGCCGAGACGGATCTCGGCTTCCTACGGCTCGCACCCGACCCCTGGGCGCGGGTGGACAAGATTTCGCTCGACTACGCCGTCATGGAGGCTGCGAGAAACCTATCGGTCGTGCCCTTCGACGGCGGCTGGTCCGATCTCGGCGGGTGGGACGCGGTCTGGCGCGAAGGACATCCCGACGCGGACGGGGTCGTCACCTCGGGCGCGGCCACGGCGCTGGGCTGCAAGGACACGCTCCTGCGCTCAGAGAGCGCGGATCTCGAGCTCGTGGGGCTGGGGCTCGAGGGGATCGTGGCCGTCGCCATGGGCGACGCGGTCCTCGTCGCCGACAAGGCCCGTGGACAGGAGGTGAAGGATGTCGTATCGCGCCTCCGGCAAAAAGGCGTGCGCCAGGCCGACACCTTCCCGAAGGATCACCGACCCTGGGGCTGGTTCGAAAGCCTCGTGATCGGCAAACGCTTTCAGGTCAAACGCATCCACGTTCATCCCGGCGGCGCGCTGTCGCTGCAGAGCCATCACCACCGCTCCGAGCATTGGATCGTGGTGGAGGGGACCGCGAAAGTCACCGTCGACGGGCAGGTCACGCTCGTGAGCGAGAACCAATCCGTTTACGTGCCGCTCGGGGCCGTCCACCGCATGGAAAACCCCGGCAAGGTCCCAATGGTGCTTATCGAGGTGCAGACCGGTGCCTATCTCGGCGAGGACGACATCACCCGCTACGAGGATGTCTACGCCCGCTCCTAGACCGCTCCTTGTCTTGGCGACGGCCGCACTGCCGCACGGCCTCCGGTGGCGTTCGATTTGGTGCTTTGCTATGCCTCGCGCAGGCCCTTGGGAGAGACCCCGCCATGCAGATCACGGAAACGGCGCTGCCCGGAGTGTTGCTTCTCGAGCCGCGGCGCTTCGGGGATGCCCGGGGATACTTCTCGGAAAGCTGGAACAGGCGGACGCTGGCGGAGCAGGGCATCACGATCGATTTCGTACAGGACAACCATTCGCTGTCCCGCGACGCTGGCACGGTCAGGGGCCTGCATTTCCAGTCCCCGCCCCATGCGCAGGCCAAGCTCGTGCGCTGCGGGCGCGGCGTGCTCTTCGACGTGGCCGTCGATGCCCGCCGTGGCTCGCCCCGGTACGGTCATTGGGTGGGCGTCGAGCTCAGCGCGGAAAACGGGCGGCAACTGCTCATTCCCGACGGATTTCTCCACGGGTTCATCACGCGAGCGCCGGACACCGAGATCATCTACAAGTGTTCGGACTACTACGCGCCCAAGGCCGACGGCGCCGTGCACTGGGCGAGCTGCGGCATTAAATGGGGCGAGGCCGCCGCGCCGGTGCTGAGCGAAAAGGACGCCGCCGCGCCGCCCTTTGACGCCTTCGAGAGCCCGTTCATCTACGGAGATGCGCCATGAAGATCCTCGTGACAGGCGGGGCCGGTTTCATCGGGTCTGCCGTCGTGCGGCGGGCCATCGCAGCGGGCCACGAGATCGTCAATCTCGACGCGCTCACCTACGCGGCCTGCCTCGAGAACGTGGCCGTCGTGGCGGACACGCCGGGCTATAACTTCGTGAAGGCCGACATCCGGGACCGCGCCGCTCTCGACGCGACCTTCGCCGCCCATACGCCCGACGCCGTGATGCACCTCGCCGCCGAATCCCACGTGGACCGCTCCATCGACGGGCCGGCCGATTTCATCGACACCAACATCACCGGCACCTTCAACATGCTTGAGGCGGCTCGAAAGCACTGGATCGCGCAAGGCAAGCCCGCAGGCTTCCGCTTCCATCATATTTCCACCGACGAGGTCTTCGGCTCGCTCCCCAACGATCCCGCGGTCAAGTTCACCGAGACCACCCCCTACGACCCGCGCTCGCCCTACGCCGCGTCGAAGGCTGCGAGCGACCATCTCGTGCGCGCCTGGCACGAGACCTACGGGTTGCCCGTGGTGATGACGAACTGCTCCAACAACTACGGCCCCTTCCACTTCCCCGAGAAGCTTATTCCAGTCGTGATACTGAACGCGCTCGCTGGAAAACCTCTGCCGATCTACGGCGATGGCTCCAACGTGCGCGACTGGCTCTACGTCGAAGACCATGCGGAGGCACTTCTCCTCGTGCTGAAAGAAGGCGCGGTGGGGCGGAGCTACAATATCGGCGGCGAGAACGAACGCAGCAATCTCGCGCTCGTGGAGACGATTTGCACCCTCCTCGACGAGATGGCCCCCAAGGCCAAAGGATCCTACGCGGAGCAGATCACCTTCGTCGCTGACCGCCCCGGACACGACGCGCGCTACGCCATCGATCCTGCCCGCATCCGGGAGGAGCTCGGCTGGCGACCATCGGTGACCTTGGAGGAAGGGCTCCGGCGCACGGTCCGCTGGTATCTCGACAATGAAGGCTGGTGGCGCCCGCTCCAGGCCCGGCGGGGCGTGGGCGAGCGGCTCGGGCGGGCCTCCTAGGAGACGATGGCCCGGTCGGTCATGCGCCGCCAGTCACTGCCATCGGAAAAGGCCATCACCGCCCCGCCCGCCTCGTCGGAGACAAAAACCATTGCGCCTGCGCCGGTGGCCGAGGCGCTTGGAAGCCCGGCGACGGCGTAGCTGCCCACGCGGGCGGGCCCGGTGACATGCAGGTCCGCCGTGGGGCTCGAAGTGCCCACGCCCAGTCGCGAGACGCTGACGCTGCCATTGCTGCCTTGCGCCGAGAGCGCGGTGAACCACGTGCCGCCATCGGCGCTGACCTTCACGGAGAAATCGGTCGTTCCCGCGAGGCCCATCTCTGCATGGCCCGTGAACCCGCTCTGGAAAAGGAGGCTAGCGGTGTCGCCGCTTGCGGCCTTGTTGAGCTTGAGCTGGTGTCCGGCGCCGGCATTGTTGAACAGCGTAGCGGGCGCGTTGACGCTAAGCCGGTTCGTCGTGTCCGCGCTGGCGTTGATGCCGAGGAACGGAACGCTCTCCGGAGTTGAGAGGAGGCCCCAGGCGCCGCCACTCCAGACCCGGATCTCGCCGGTTCCTGCATCGCCCGCGATCCAACCGTCGCGCGGGAGGTGGAAACTCCACGCACCACCGCTGAAGGCCGCGATCGTCCCCGCGGCCTGCCCTGCCCACACGCCCGTGGCGCTGGCGCCGAGCGCGTAGACCTCGCCCTCCCCGGGGCTCGCGGGCGGCGTCTCGGCCCCGAAGCTCTCGACGGCGAGCTGCACCAGCACATCGAGCCGCTCCAGCGCCTCATTGTGGGTGACGTGCTTTTGCGCCTGGGCAGCGGCGATGAAAGGCAGCGACAGGATCGGCGTGGAGAGGTCAGACATCGCGGGCTCCGCAGGGGGCCGCGCCCGTCATCGGTGGCGCAGCGCGTGAATACTTGGCCGGAGGTTATGGTGAGCAAGCGTTAACGGCCCCTTCCCGCGCCGCACGGTCGAGCGCGCTGGGCATGGACGGAATTTCTGCGTAAGCATCGTGACGGACCGGAGACATGCCCCGCAAAGGCTTTGAGATGACGTTGATCGTAATCGGTAAAACCGGGCAGGTCGCCACGGAGCTCGCGCGACACGCGCCGACGGCGATCTGCCTTGGCCGCGAGGAGGCCGAGCTGTCCGAGCCCGAGGTCGCAGGCGCGGCCCTCGAGGCGCGCCTCTCCGCCGGAGCCGCGACCGCGATCATCAACGCCGCCGCCTACACCGCCGTGGACCGCGCGGAAACCGAAGAGAGCCTCGCCGCGCAGGTGAACAGCGTCGCTCCGGGCGTGCTGGCGCGCGTGGCAGCCCGGCACGGCGTGCCGTTCGTACACATCTCCACAGATTACGTGTTTTCCGGCACCGGCACCCGCGCCTGGCGCCCCGGGGACGAGGCCGCGCCGCTCGGCGCCTACGGGCGCACGAAGCACGCGGGCGAGGAGGCCGTGCGCGCCGCCGGCGGCTCCCATGCCATCCTGCGCACGTCCTGGGTGGTCTCCGCCCACGGCGCGAATTTCGTGAAGACGATGCTGCGGCTCGGGGCGGAGCGCACTGAGCTCAACGTGGTCGCCGACCAGGTCGGTGGACCCACCGGCGCGGCCGAAATCTCCGGGGCCTGCATCAAGATCGCCGAGGCGCTCTCCCGCGAGCCATCGCGATCGGGCACCTATCACTTCGCCGGCGCTCCGGACGTGAGCTGGGCCGCCTTCGCCCGAGAGATCTTCGCGCAGTCGGGCCTGCCATGTGACGTGAAGGAGATCCCGAGCCGCGACTACCCCACTCCTGCGCCCCGCCCGCTCAACTCCCGCCTCGACTGCAGCGCGACGGACGCCGCGTTCGGCATCAAGCGCCCGGACTGGCGGCGGAGCCTCGCGGATATCCTAAGCGAGCTTGGCGCAGACCAGGCCATAGGATCTTCCCGGTGAGGCCCGCTTCGACAAACCACCTCGCGCGAGGGCTCGCCGACGAGGGGGGCGATCTCCGCGCCGCCGATCGCCCAAAGGGGCGTTCTTCACACCCCGGCCCCTTGCGGGGCATGATTCCGGTCCAGTTGCGCGCCATACCTTGCGTTCGCCACGCCGCGCGCTCGCGTCAGAGGGTAGCACACGGTCCAGCAGACCAAACCAATACCGGCCGTTCCAGGCCAAAGATTTAAGAAGGAACATCGGCTTGGCATCGCGCAAAGGCATCATTCTCGCGGGCGGATCCGGGACGCGGCTGCACCCCATCACGCTCGGCCTCTCCAAGCAGCTCCTGCCGATCTACGACAAGCCCATGATCTACTACCCGCTCAGCGTCCTGATGCTGGCGGGTATCCGCGAAATCGCCGTCATCACCACCCCCCATGACCAGGAGCAGTTTCAACGCGCCCTCGGCGATGGCAGCCAATGGGGCGTGCGCTTCACATGGATCGTGCAGCCGTCACCCGACGGGCTGGCACAGGCTTACCTCCTGGCCGAGGATTTTCTCGATGGCGCGCCGTCGGCCATGGTCCTCGGCGACAACGTCTTCTTCGGACATGGCCTGCCCCAGCTCCTCGACGCCGCCGACGCGAGGACCGAGGGCGCTACCGTCTTCGGCTACCACGTCTCGGATCCGGAGAGATACGGCGTCGTGGGGTTCACGCCCGGCGGCCACGTGGACCGGATCATCGAGAAACCCGCGCAGCCGCCCTCGAACTACGCGGTGACGGGGCTCTACTTCCTCGACGGGACGGCCCCCGCCCGCGCCGCGCGGGTGAAGCCCTCCGCGCGCGGCGAGCTCGAGATCACCTCGCTTCTCGAAAACTACCTCGCCGACGGGACCCTCGACGTGCAGCGCATGGGGCGCGGCTATGCCTGGCTCGATACCGGCACCCACGCCTCGCTCCTCGACGCGGGCAACTTCGTGCGCACGCTCTCCGAGCGGCAGGGGCAGCAAGTGGGCTGCCTGGAAGAGATCGCCTTTCAGCATGGCTGGATCAGCCGCGAGGCGCTCCTTGCGCAGGCGGAGGCGCTTAACAAGAACAGCTACGGCGCCTATCTCAAGCGCGTGGGCCAAGAGCCCAGCTGAGCCGTTCTGACCCCGCCACACTATCCCCCGCCACAGCATCCAAAGACACGCGCCGCGCGGAGGGAGGTGGCGGCGCGCCCGCGCGCGCTATCTGTGCCCTATACTGACGGAGGCCCCCATGCTCGACACAGCCACGAACCTCGCCGCCATGCTCGACGATCCCGAGCTTCTCGCCACCCAGGCCTATATGGACGGAGGCTGGCACGACGCGACCTCAGGCGCGACCTTCACCGTCACGAACCCCGCCCGGGGGGATGTGATCGCCGAGGTCGCCGACCTCGACCGCCGCGACGTGGCCTGCGCCATCGAGGGCGCGCGCGTGGCGCAAAAGGCCTGGGCCGCGCGGCCGGCCAAGGACCGCGCGAATATCCTGCGCCGCTGGTACGAGCTCATTATGGCCGCCCAGGACGACCTCGCCACGATCCTCACCGCGGAGATGGGAAAGCCCCTCGCGGAAGCAAAGGGCGAGATCGCCTATGGCGCCTCCTTCATCGAGTTCTTCGCCGAGGAGGCCAAGCGCATCTACGGCGAGACAGTGCCCGGCCACGCGTCCGACAAGCGTATCACCGTCATCAAGCAGCCCATCGGCGTGGCCGCCTCGATCACACCGTGGAATTTCCCCAATGCCATGATCACGCGGAAGGCAGGCCCGGCTCTCGCGGCAGGCTGCGCCTTCGTGGCGCGTCCCTCAGAGCTCACCCCGCTCTCGGCTCTGGCGCTCGGCGTGCTGGCAAATCGCGCGGGGCTGCCGGCGGGCCTCCTCCAGATCGTGCCCTCGAACGACGCCTCCGCCATCGGAAAGGAATTCTGCGAGAACGAGACGGTGCGCAAGATCACCTTCACGGGCTCCACCCGCGTGGGCCGCATTCTTCTCGAACAGGCCGCACCGCAGGTGAAGCGGGTCTCCATGGAGCTCGGGGGCAATGCGCCCTTCATCGTCTTTGACGATGCCGACCTCGACGCCGCTGTCACCGGCGCCATCGCCTGCAAGTTCCGCAACAACGGGCAGACCTGCGTCTGTGCCAACCGGATCTATGTGCAGGCGGGGGTGTACGACGAATTTTCGCGAAAGTTCGTGGCCGCCGTCGAGAATTTGTCCGTCGGCGACGGCTTTGACGGCGCCGATTTCGGCCCACTCATCTCCGGCCCCGCGGTCGACAAGGTGAAAGACCACATCGCCGACGCCACATCCAAGGGGGCGGAGGTGATCCTCGGTGGCGCGCCGCACGCGCTAGGCGGGCAGTTCTTTGAGCCTACGATCCTCACCGGCGTCACGCAGGACATGAAGGTGAGCCGGGAAGAGACCTTCGGCCCAATGGCCCCGCTCTTCCGCTTCGAGAGCGAAGACGACGTCATCGAGATGGCCAATGACACGATCTACGGCCTCGCCGCCTACTTCTACGCGCGCGATCTCGGCCGGGTCTACAAGGTCGCCGAGGCGCTGGAATACGGCATCGTCGGTATCAACACGGGCATCATCTCCACCGAGGTCGCGCCCTTCGGCGGCGTGAAGCAGTCTGGGCTCGGTCGCGAAGGCTCGCACCATGGGATCGATGAGTTCCTCGAGATGAAGTATCTCTGCATGAGCGTCTGAGGGCGGGCTTGCTTCAGGCGGCCCTGTCCCGTCTCCAGGCCATCTGGCTCTCTCCGATCCAGCCGGAGGACGGTAGGGAGCAACGAGGCGCCTAGCCCCGGTTTCTTTGTGCCACGTACCTCGGGGGTGTGGGGGCTGGCCCCCACGTCCGCATCAAGAGGGGCTCACAGCAGGATCCCATCAGGCGCAAAAGAAAAGGGCCGCCCCGTGGGACGGCCCCCAATCAGATCTCGTCAGAGTTCATCTCGGCCGACTAGGCCTCGACGACATCCGCCTCGATCGCGCGGGACTGGCCGATCTCGATCTTCCGCGGCTTCAGCGCCTCGGGCACTTCGCGCACGAGGTCGATGTGGAGCATGCCGTTCTCGTGGGCTGCGCCGGTCACCTTCACGTGGTCAGCGAGATGGAAGCGGCGCGAGAAGGCGCGGGTGGCGATGCCACGGTGCAGGAACTTGCGCGCTTCGGTGTCCTCGGCCTTCTTGGCGGAGACGTGGAGCGCGTGCTCTTTCACCTCGACGTCGAGTTCATCGGCGGTGAAGCCGGCGACAGCAATGGAGATGCGATAGGCATCGTCGGCCGTCTTCTCGATGTTGTAAGGGGGGTAGCTCTGCGCGCCGGCGTCGTTGGTGAGGACCCGGTCCATCAGGTCGGCCATCTGGTCGAAGCCCACGGTGGCGCGGTAAAGCGGTGCAAAATCAAGGGTACGCATGGTGTCATCCTTTTCAAAGCGATGGGTGCGATGCCCTGCCCCATCTCGGGCCCAGGGCGATTATGGTCGGAGCCTTTTCGGCCTCCGATACCCGATAAATGGGAAACGCTGCGCCGGGCTTCAAGGGCCAATGCGCAAGATTTAATCGTTTGATAACAATGTATTGCCCTCAGGGCCTGATGGTTTTCGCGCTCATGCCGGGGTTCGACTGCCCGATTCGGCGGATCTGCGGCGGCGCGTCCTGAAAGACGCCCTGACCCGCCGCCAGCGCGTCATGGAGCGTGGCGATCTGGCGCGTGAGCCCCGTGCCCAGCGCGACGCGCTCGCCATTGACCTCGGCCTTGGCCGAGATGACCGAGGCGATCTCGGGGCGCTCGCCGGAGAAGGTGAAGACCGGTGCGCCAGAGCTTCCGAAATCCACGTCGCAGCTCAGCACCAGCATCCCGAACTGGCGCGCCATTACGCGGCAGGCCTCCTGCAGGGACGGTGCCTCGGCCCGGTCGGCGGCGTAGCTCACGACACCCACCCGTTCGCCCTTGCGCGGGCGGGAGGCGATGGCGAAGGGCTCGATACGACCCTGGCGGATGGGCCGGGCGAGCTCCAGCAGGGCCACGTCGTTCTTGACGCGCGCAGTGGTGACCTGGCTGTCATAGGCATAATCGGGATGGATGACCCCGCGGCGCACCATGCGGTAGGCCTCCGCGCGGCCATTGCGCCAGCCGGCGCGGAATTCGATCGTCGCCGGGTCGATCCGCTCACCGGTGGCGCGGTTGAAGAGGCAGTGCGCGGCGGTGAGCACCAGGGTGTCGGAGATGAGCGCGCCGGTGCAGAAGCCCCGCCCGCCGATATCAAGACGGCCGACGGCCTCCCATTGGCGAACGGCGTCGCCTGTCTCGAGCGTCTCAAGCGGCGTGTCGCTGGCCTGGGCCCCGTGGCCCGCGCCGATGAGGAGCGCGAGCGCCGCGATCCCCGCGCGCACCAGCCGATATCCGAAGCTTTTCGCCATGCCAGCGGGGTAGTGCGCAAGGATGGCGAAATTGGGGCACCTCGCGGAGCGGTGATGGGGCTTTGGCGCGGGGATCGTGGTACGCTTTCTCCATGCGCATGCTCTGCTTCGCCCTGCCCTTGATCGCGGGCCCCGCCCTCGCCGACCCGGCCGAGATCACCCGTATCGAGGCCTCACCCTCGGGCGACGCCTGGCGTTTTTCCGTGACCGTGGCCCATGGCGATACCGGATGGGACGACTACGCCGACGGCTGGGAGGTCCGCCTGCCCGACGGGAAAGTGCTCGGCACCCGCGTTCTGGCCCATCCCCACGTGAATGAGCAGCCCTTCACCCGCTCGCATACCATCGACATCCCTGCGGGGGTGACGGACGTGGAGCTATTCGTGAGCGAGAGCGTGGGCGGCTGGGGCGCGCGGGCCTATCCGTTTTCCCTGCCGTCAAGCTGAACCAAACCCGCGTCGAAGCGGCTAGGTGAATCGCCTTCCAAAGGCGCGTGAGAAAGTCCGTCCTAACGGAGTCTACCGCCGCCCTTCCCTAAGCCAGGCCGCGAGGATCAGACCCGCGGCGAGGAGCAGGAATGCCCAGGCCGGAATGAGCGTCGTCACACGGATGTCCGAGGTCACGAAGGCCTCCCGCGGGGTGAGCCCGATCCAGCCGCGCCCCGCTGCGGGCCGCCCCGCGCGCACGTTGCGCAGGTCCGGAGATCCGTCTTCCAGTGCCACCACGCCGCCGCGCAAGGGCGCGATCACAGGCTCCATGACATCGCCCGTGGCAAGCGTGTCGATGAATTCGCGCGGCGCGGCGGGCCCGAGCGCGATCACCGTCGTCTCCTCGCCCTCGCTCAGGCGGTAGAGGCCGAGGAGCGGCCCCTCATAGGTCGCCTCGAAGCGGCCCGGCGAGACCTCCTCGAGATCGAGCGTCACCGTCTCGCCGTCGGGCCGCGTGACGGTCACCGGGCCCACTGCATCGCCCAGCGTACGGCGCAGGATCGTCATCACCTGACCCTCGGCGGTGGCGGTGAGCTGCTCTTCCTCGAGCTCGGGCTCCTTCATCATCCAGTGCGCCAGCCGGCGCAGCAGTTCGAGCTGCGGGCCGCCGCCCCCATAGCCGCGATCCCAGAGCCAGGCCTGGTCGGAGGCGAGAAGCGCGACGCGCCCCTCCCCCACGCGGTCGAGCACGAGGAGCGGGCGCTCCCCCTCCCCGCTCATGACGACATTGCCGCGCTTCGGCGTGAGCTCCACCAGCCGGAACCAGCGCCCCCAGCCGCCCTCGGGCGCAAGGGCATCGAGGCCCTCGGTCACTGGGTGCTTGCGACCCACATCGGTGAGCGCGGGGGCAAAGCCCTCCTCCACCACCCGCGCCGTGGGCGTGGCCGGCAGCGCGTCACCCAGGGGCGAGCGGTAGAGCGACTCGGCGGAGGCGAAATCGGGCCCGGCTGCCAGCAGGACCGCGCCACCTCCCTCGATGTAGCGGCGGATATTGTCGAGATAGATCGCAGGCAGGATGCCGCGCCGCTTGTAGCGGTCGAAGATGATGAGATCGAATTCGTCGATCTTTTCCTGGAAGAGCTCCCGCGTGGGAAAAGCGATGAGGCTGAGCTCGGTCACCGGCACGCCGTCCTGCTTCTCCGGGGGGCGCAGAATGGTGAAATGCACGAGATCGACGCTGGCGTCCGATTTCAGGAGGTTGCGCCAGGTGCGCTGGCCCGGATGGGGCTCGCCCGAAACAAGGAGCACGCGCAGCCGGTCGCGCACGCCGTTGATCTGCACGATGGCCGAATTGTTGCGGTCGGTGAGCTCGCCTTCGGCCTCAGGCGTGCTGAACTGCACCACGTTCATGCCGCCATGGGGCAGCGTGAGCGGCACGTCGAGGTCCTGGCCCGCGGGCACCTGGAATTCCTGGGGCGTGTCACCGTCCACGCTCACGCGCACGGGGACGAGGCCGCCCTCGGGCGCCGTGCCCAGATCGTCGATGCGGAGCGTCAGCGTTACCGGCTCGCCCAGGATCGCGAAGGCCGGCGCGCCGGTAACGACGAGCCGGCGATCCCAATCCTCGCTGCGGCCCGTGCGCAGGAGATGCAGCGGCGCGGGCAGGTCGGGGGCGGCTTCGATGTCGTGCGTGCGCCCGTCGGAAATGACGAGAATGCCCGAGATCCGCGCCTGCGGCGCTTCGGCCAGCGCTTCGGAGACCGCCGCCATGAGCGCCGTGCCGGTATCGCCCGGCCCGTCGGGGACTCGCGTCACGCGGAGCTCGGTATTGCCGCGCGCGGCCACCTCGCGCTCGAGATCGGCGAGCGCTGCCGCCGTCTGGGCCGTGCGATCCGATAGGCCCTGGGAGGCCGTGTCATCCACGATGGCGAGCACGAGGTCGGAGAGCGGGTTGCGCTCCTCCTGCTGGAGCGACGGGTTCGCTACCGCCCCGCAGATCGCGAGCACGGCGAGCCCACGGAGCCACCAGCCCGCGAGCCCGCGCCAGGCCCCGAAGGCCACGAGCGCGAGGGCCAAGCCGAGCGCGACATAGACCGCCACCATCGGCAGGAGCGGGTCGAAGATCACCTGCCCGTTCATCACTGGCCCAGCCTGTCGAGGAGCGCGGGCACGTGGACCTGATCGCTTTTGTAATTGCCGCTGAGCACATGCATGATCAGGTTCACCCCGAAGCGCAGCGAGATCTCCCGCTGCCGCTCCCCGGCAAAGCCCGATCCCACACGAAAACGCCAGTTGCCCGCGCGATCGATGGCCCAGGCCGAGGCCCAGTCGTTGCCGCCGACGACGACGGGCGTCACGCCGTCGTTGAGGTTTCGGAAGGGCATGCCTTCCACGCGCTCGGCATCTGCAGGCGCGGCCTCCACCCAGACCGGCGCCCCCATGGAACGGCCCGGGAAGTCCTGCAGCAGGTAAAAGGCCCGAGTCAGGACGTGGTCCTCCGGGATGGGCTCGAGGGGCGGGATATCGAGCGGGCGGGCGAGCTCCTGAAGCTTCCGCGCGGCCGGAGAAGTCGCGCCGAAGCGCGCCGCATCGCCGTCCCGCGTATCAAAGAGGATCATCCCCCCGCCCCGCAAATAGCGATTGAGCCGCGCATAGGCCTCGGCGCTCGGCGTGGGCTGGGCGGGCGTGACCGGCCAGTAGAGAAACGGAAAGAACGCCAGCTCATCGACCTCGATATTGACGCCGATGGGGTCCTCCGGCTCCACAGAGGTCCGTTGGAAGAGGGTGCGAGAGATGCCGCGCAGCCCCTCGAGCGACGTCTGATCGAGCGCGGGGTCCCCCGTGATGATGTAGCCCAGCACCACCTCGGAGGTGGCGTCGAGCGCGAAGCCGTCCTGCGCATCGGCAGGCATCGCGAAGACCGCGATAAAGAGCGAGGCCGCCGCGGCGCGGGGCCCGGTGAGACGGCCCGAGAGCCAGAGCGAGGCCAGGAGATCAATGAGCAGCAACGCGAGCCCGGCCATGAGGACGAAGCCCTTGAGCGGCGTCTCGCGAACCACGTCGAGCCCTTCGACGCCGATGCGCGCTGGCCACGCGAAGCTCGAGAAAGACGCCTCCCGCGGCACGGCGTTCACGGCGATGGTCCGGTCCTCGCCGCTGTAGAGGCCCGGTAGCAGGTCCGGCCCGGGAGTGGCGGTGGCCAGAAGTTCGCCCTCGATGCCAGCCGTCACGCCGGCAGGCTCAATCTCGCCGAAGCCGGTCAGGCGGCTCTCGGGCTGCCAGATCGTGCCGGCGAGGTCCTCGGCGGCGGGCACCGGCGGGCGCGAGGAGATCGCGAGACGCTCGAGCATCTCCACGAAAAGGCCCGAGAGCGGCAGGGAGGACCATTCCGCATTGGCCGTTACATGGACGAGGATCACCTGCCCGTCGCCCACGCGCTTCCGCGTCACCAGCGGCGTGCCGTCGGTGAGCGTGGCGATGGTGCGCTCGGCGAGCTCGGGATCTGGCTGCGCGAGGACCTGCGCGGTAACGTTCACATCCTCGGGCACGGCAAGGCCGAAAAAGGGCGAGGCCGGCGCGAATTCGCGCAGCGTCTTCGGCTCGCCCCAGCTCATGGCGCCGCCCACGGAGCGGCCCCCGGCGCGGAGCCGCACGGGCAAAAGCGGGTCCTCGCTGTCGCGTCCGAGGTCGGCTGCGGCGAGGCGCGGGCCCGCGAAGCGCAGGAGCACGCCGCCCCGCTCGACCCAGTCGAGCACGTCCGGCGCGTCCGAGACCTGCGCCACGTCGGCGAGCACGATCACGTCCGGGTTCGCGAGCAGGATGTCCGACATGGCCCCGTCGATGAGGTCCGCCGTGGGCACCAGCGCCTGCTCCAGATAGTGCAGCGGCGACAGGAGCTGGAGCCCCTCGCGATCTTCGCGGCCCGCCATGAGCGCGACTTCCCGGCGGCGGAGGCCATCGTCTGTGAGTGCCACGGCCCCGGTGGCGCGGCTGCCGGCTACGGCAAAGCGCGTGATGCGGTTCCTCAGCTCGGGCGGCAGGACGAGCGCGGTGCCCGCCTGCGACGCGCCTTCGGGAAAGTCGAGCGTGGCGGTGGAGAGGATGCGTTCGACGCCGGACGGGTCCCGCCCGAAGGCCTGGATCGTGGCCGTGAGTTCGCCCGCGCCGCGGAGGCGGTGCCCGGTGACACGGATCTCGCCGTCCTCAAACCGCACGGGTTCGAGCGCGAAGACCGGCCTTGGGCTCTCGAAGGCGCGCACAGGGCCCTTCGCCTCGAGCGCGGAGAGGAGGTCTTCCCGCCCCGGGCGAGCGAGGCCATCGGACATCCAGAACGTTTCGAAACCGTCGAGATCGGCGATGCGGGCGGCGAATTCCCCATGCGCCGCCTCATCAGGCAGCCACGGCGCGGGCTCGAAGCCCGCCAGGCGCGAGGGCCAGTTCTCCGCACCTTGGAAGATCACGTCGTCCTGATCGGTGAGCTGGGCGATGGCCACCGGGCGGGCATCCCGCGCGGCATCGGCAAGGAGGGCCTCCACCCGCTCCATTCGCGCGGTCCAGGTCGGCGCCTCGGCCCAGCCCCCATCGAGAAGGACGAGAATGGGTCCGTCCCCCGCCTCATCGGTCTCGGGGTTGAGCACCGGGCCCGCGAAGCCGAGGATCGCCGCGGCCACGGCAAGCATCCTCAGGAGGAGAAGCCAAAGCGGGGTCTTGTCGGTGGTCGCGTCGTCGTCATCGAGCCCGAGCAGGAGCGCGACGCCGGGAAAGCGCCGGCGGATCGGCGCGGGCGGCACGGCGCGCAGGATGAGCCAGAGCACCGGGAGCGCCACGAGCGCGGTCAGAAGGAGCGGCGCGGCAAAGCCTATGGGCCCCAGCGTCCACATCAGTGATGCCGTTCCAGCGCGCCGTAGAGCCAGAGGAGCGCGGGCTGCGCCGAGCTGTCGGTGTGATGCACGCTGAATTGCCAGCCCGCCGCGCGCGCCCATCCGGCGAGAAGGTCCTTCCGCTCCGCGAGGCGATCGAGGTAGCGGTCCTTCAGCTCGCCCGCCTTCAGCGTCTCGTGCAGCACGCCGCCGCCCATGGACTGGAAGATCGTGCGACCATCGTAGGGGAAGGCCTCCTCCTCGGGATCGAGCACCATGAGGAGAGCGCCGCCCACGCCGCGATCGGCGGCTTTCCGGAGCGCGTCTTCCACGGGGCGCGGATCCCCGAGGAAATCGGAAATGAAAAGCGCGCGGGAATGGGGCAGCATGCCCCGCGCCTCCGGCACGCCGAAATCCGCGCCGTCGCCTGAAATGCTGAGCGCCGTGGCGAGGCGCTCGATCTGGTGCTCGCCAGCCCGGGGCGGGAGCTCGAAGCCGGTAAAGCCAACGCGCTCCCCGCCGCGCAGGAGCAGGATAGAGACCGCCAGCGCCAGGAGCCGCGCGCGGGCGGCCTTGGATTGGTGGGTGGCGGAGGCGAAGTTCATCGAGGCCGCGTAATCCACCCAGAGGATAACGGATTGCGCGATCTGCCATTCCCGCTCGCGCACGAATTCGGTGTCGGCCATGGCCGAGCGGCGCCAGTCGATCATGCGCGCCGCGTCGCCATGCTGCACAGGCCGGTACTGCCAGAAATCATCCCCCGTGCCTGCCCGCCGGCGGCCATGTGCCCCGAGGAGGACGGTCGCGGCAAGATGCTCGGCCCCCGCCAAAAGCGCGGGAAACGGCGCGGCCAGCTCTTCAGCCGCCGCGCGCAGGACCAGCGGCTCGGTCACGCAGCGGCCTCCGTCCGTGTGACTTGCGCGACGACCGTGTCGATGACGTTATCGATGCTCTCCCCCCGCGCGCGCGCCGAGAAGCTCAGCGCCATGCGGTGCCGCAGCACCGGGCGCGCCATGGAGATGACATCCTCGATGGAGGGCGCGAGCCGCCCGCCGAGAAGCGCGTCGGCCCGCACTGTGAGCATGAGCGCCTGGGCAGCGCGCGGCCCCGGGCCCCAGGAGACGTTGTCTCGCACGATCTGCGGGGCGGTGGGCTCCGCCGGGCGGCAAGCGCGCACGAGATCAAGGATCGTCTCCACGATCGCATCGCCCACCGGCATCCTGCGCACCAGCGTCTGGGCGCCCATGAGCTCCTCGGTGGTGAAGACGTTGGTGGATTGCGCATCCGACACGCCGGTGGTGGCGATGAGGATGTCTTTCTCCGTCTGCCGGTCGGGATAGGGCACATTCACCTCCACGAGAAAGCGGTCGAGCTGCGCCTCGGGCAAGGGATAGGTGCCCTCCTGCTCGATCGGGTTCTGCGTCGCGAGCACGTGGAAGGGCTTGCCCAGAGGGCGCGAGACGCCGCCCACGGTGACTGCCTTTTCCTGCATGGCCTGAAGGAGCGCCGATTGCGTCCGCGGGCTGGCGCGGTTGATCTCGTCGGCCATGAGAAGCTGGCAGAAGACAGGGCCCTCGAGGAACCGGAAGTTGCGCGTGCCATCGGCGGCGGTTTCCAACACCTCGGAGCCCAGGATATCGGCCGGCATCAAGTCCGGCGTGAACTGCACGCGCTGGTCGTCGAGGCCCATGACCGTGCCCAGCGTGTCCACGAGGCGGGTCTTGCCCAGCCCCGGCAGGCCGATAAGAAGCGCATGACCGCCGGAGACGAGTGCCGCGAGCACCAGCTCCACCACCCGGTCCTGACCGATGAAGCGCGCCCCGATACTCTCCCGCGCGCGCTGGAGTTTCTCTCCAAGCTCCTCGATTTCGGCAACAAGGTCGGTCTCGTCGGTCATGGTCTCTCTCCTCGCGCCGGTCTATGTCAGAACCTAACGTCAGAAGAGGGAATGGCAAAAACCATGTCTGCTGAAAATATCGTGAAACCCTCGGCTGAAAGCATCGCCGCCTCTGCGCAGGCAGCCCGCAAGAAAAAGGGGCATCCGCCGGTCCATGACTGGAACCCGCCCTTCTGTGGCGACCTCGACATGGAAATCCGCCGCGACGGCACGTGGTTCTACATGGGCACGCCGATCGGGCGGCCGGGCCTCGTGAAGCTCTTCTCCTCGATCCTGCGCAAGGACGGGGAGGACTACTTTCTCGTCACCCCGGTGGAAAAGGTCGGCATCCGCGTGGAAGACGCCCCCTTCGTCGCGCAGGATTTCAGCGTGGAGGGTGAAGGCGAGGCGCAGGTTCTGACTTTCGTCACCCACGTGGAGGACGAGGCCGTGGCCGGGCGCGCGCATCCCATCCGCGTGGAGCGGGACCCGGACACGGGCGAGCCCGCACCCTACGTGCTCATGCGCGCCAATCTCGAAGCCCTCATCGATCGCAAGAGCTTCTACCGCCTCGTGGATCTCGGTGCCGAGCATGACGGATGGTTCGGCGTGTGGTCCTCCGGCACGTTCTTTCCGATCATTCCCGCGGAAGATCTGCGCGAGGCCACGGCCGACGAGCCCGAGGCATCAGCGGAGAACAGGACATGACGAGCCTCATCATCGGCGCAGGTGCGGGCCTGTCGGCTGCGCTGGCGCGCAAGCTCGCACCGCGGGGGCCGGTCCATCTCGTGGCACGCGGCGATCGCATGGAGGCCGTCGCCGAGGAGACGGGCGCTGTCACGCACCGCGCCGACGCCACCGATGCCGCCGCCATTCAGGGCATCGTTGCAGGCCTCGAAGAGCTCGACGTGGCCATCTACAACCCGTCAGCCCGGGTGCGCGGCCCGGTGGCGGAGCTCGACCCGGCGGAGGTCCGCCGTGCCATCGAGGTCACGGCCTTCGGCGCGTTTCTCATGGGCCAGGCCGCGTCGCAAAAAATGTCCCGCCGGGGCAAAGGCACCATCCTCTTCACCGGGGCCTCCGCGGGCGTGAAGGGCTTTCCCAACTCGGCACCCTTCGCGATGGGCAAATTCGCCCAGCGCGGGCTCGCCCAGAGCATGGCGCGCGAGCTGCACCCCAAGGGCATCCACATCGCCTGGATCAACATCGACGGCGCCATCGCCACGGAGCCGGGAAACGAAGCGCAGCTGAGCCCGGACGCCATCGCCGACAGCTACCTCCATCTCATCGATCAGCCGCCCTCCGCCTGGTCCAACGAGCTGACCTTGCGCCCTGCCGTGGAACGCTTCTGAATGCCCCGGTACTGCGCCAACCTGACATGGCTTTTCACCGAACTGCCGCTCATCGAGCGGGTCCGCGCTGCCTCCGAGGCGGGCTTCGGCGGCGTGGAGATCCTTTCGCCCTACGACGTCAACGCGCAAGAGCTGCGCGATGCCTGCGTGATGTCGAACGTGAAGGTCGTCCTCATCAACTGCCCACCGCCCAACTACACCGGGGGCCAGCAGGGCTGGGCCGCCGTGCCGGAGCTCGCCCCGCGCTTTCGCCGGGATTTCGCACGGACGATGCGCTACGCGGGCGTGCTCAAGCCCGAATTCGTGCACATCATGTCGGGCGTGGCCGACGGCCCGGAGGCCGAGGCCTGCTTAATCGACAATATCCGCTGGGCCGCCGCAGAGGCCCCGAAGCAGAAGCTCACCCTCGAGGTCATCAACCGGCGCACGATGCCCGGCTATTTTCTGCACGATTACGACCAGGCCGCCCGCATCCTCGACGCGGTGGCCGCGCCCAACGTGGAACTGCAATTCGACACATTCCATGCCTACCAGATCACCGGGGACGTGACGGCAGCCTGGGAGGCGCATGGCGCCCGCGCGGGCCACGTCCAGGTGGGCAATGTGGATGACCGCCACGAGCCGGGCGCCGCCCCCTTCGATCACCAAGCCTTCTTCGAAATGCTCGATGCCGTGGGCTACAGGGGCTGGGTCAGCGGGGAGTACAAGCCCGCACGGACAACCGTGGAAGGCCTTGACTGGATACGCTGAAATCGCCCGCGCCTATCGCGACGCGGCCCCCACGCTCCGGACGCAGTGGCGCGACGTGAACATAGAGCGCTGGCGCGCGCCCATGGCAGCCTGGCTCAACGGGAAACGCATCCTCGACGTGGGCGCAGGCACGGGCGAACTCGCCAGCCACCTCGCAGAGCGCGCCTTCGTCACGGCCGTGGAGCCAACGGCCGCGCTCTGGGACAGCGCCCTGCCCCGCCTGGACGACAGGCTGCCGCGTCTCGCCCGGGTGCGGGGCCGCTTCGATCTCGTCCTCTGTCTCAGTGTCTTTCATCACCTGACCCCGCGGGACCAGGTGCGGGCCTTTCAGCGGCTCGCGGCCCTCACCGCGCCAGGCGGGCGGCTCATCCTCGCCCTCCGCCACGGGCGCGCGGGCACACGCACCTGGCCCGTCCGCGCCGCGCATCTCCGCGCGACGGGCTTTCACCGCAGGCGCCTTCATCGCCGGGGTGCGCTGCAGCCCGCATCTGCCGCCCGCGGCGTGCGCTTCACGTGGGTGATCTTCGAAAACCGGGCGCGCTGACCGGGGGCACTGCGTCAGCGCACAGAAATAGCCCTGCCCAGGGACCGGCGGGCGCGATAAGCTCCCGCCATGATCCCAGCCCGCTTCGCCCCCATCGCCTTCGGCTTCATCCTAAGCGGACTCATGTCGTTCATCGTCTCGGGGCTTTCGACCGTGCGCGCCGTGGGGTTCATCGAGGGCGTCTTCGGCATCTGGATGGGCAATTGGAGCGTGTCCTGGGCCATCGCCTTCCCGGTGGTGCTCGTGGTGGCCCCGGTCGCCCGGGGCCTCGTGGCGCGGATCACGGCCGATTAATCCTCGTCGTCGTCGCCCTTCTTGTCGTCGGGCAGGTTGAAGAAGCTGTCGGCGTCCGGCAGGGCCTCTTCCTTTTCGTCCTCGTCGCTCCCACCGCTGAGCGAGAACGTCTCGAGCCCGCTGATGGCGGTGGGGATCTTCGGCTCCGCGGCGTCCATCTCGAGGCTCTGCTCTGTGGAGACGAGCTTACGACGCTCGTCATCGGACATCGCGGTGCCCTCGGCGGCCTTCTTGGCATTGGCCTTCTGCACGGCGGCGTCGAGCTCGGACTGCTTGCAGAGCCCGAGCGCCACAGGATCGATCGGCTCGATATTTGAGATGTTCCAGTGCGTGCGGTCGCGGATCGATTGGATCGTGGGCTTCGTCGTCCCCACGAGCTTGCCGATCTGGCCGTCCGAAAGCTCCGGGTGGAACTTCACAAGCCAGAGGATCGAGGCGGGTCGGTCTTGGCGCTTGGAGAGCGGCGTGTAGCGCGGGCCGCGGCGCTTTTCCTCGCCCTGGGCAGCGGCGTAGTACTTGAGCTTGAGCTTGTGCGCCGGGTTTCTCTCGGCCTCGTCGATCTGGTCCTGGTCGAGCTGGTTGTTGGCGACCGGATCGAAGCCTTTCACGCCTGCGGCGACGTCTCCGTCGGCGATGCCCTGCACCTCGAGCTCGTGCAGGCCCACGAAATCCGCGATCTGCTTGAAGCTGATCGTCGTGTTGTCCACCAGCCAAACGGCGGTGGCCTTTGCCATGATCGGTTTTCCGTCGGCCATTCTTGCCTCCATTCAAATGCACTTTCCCCGCTGCCTCGCGGCGGTCCCGGGGGCCGGGACAGGTTACCTTGTGGGGAAACTTGGCAGCGATATTAGCGGGAGGGCCTGAAAGGGAAAGCCCTGATATGCGACTGATCCTTGCGCTCCTCCTGCTCGCCGCCGCCCCGCTCCGGGCCGAGGGCGAGCGCCCGGGAGATTTCGACTACTACGTGCTGGCGTTGAGCTGGTCGCCCAACTGGTGCGCCCGCGAGGGCGATGCCCGCGGCGCGGAACAATGCACGCGCGATCTCGGCTGGTCTCTCCACGGCCTCTGGCCGCAATACGAGCGCGGCTGGCCCTCCTATTGCCCCACGGCGGAACGCCCACCCTCGCGCCGCATGACGGGAGCGATGGCCGATATCATGGGCTCGAGCGGGCTGGCCTGGCACCAATGGAGAAAGCACGGCACCTGCGCAGGCGTGTCGGCTTCCGAATACTACTCCCAAAGCCGCTTCGCCTATGAGCAAGTGGTCAGGCCGGAGGTTCTCCGCCGCCTCGACCGTCAGTTCGAGATCAGTGCTAAGGTCATCGAAGACGCCTTCCTCCAGTCGAACCCCGACCTCACCGAAGACATGATCACCATCACCTGCCGGGACGGCTACATTCAGGAAGCCCGCATCTGCTTGACCCGCGGCCTCGTCCCCCGCCCCTGCGGCAGCGACGTCATCCGCGATTGCACCGCTTCCGATGCGCTTTTCGACCCGGTGAGATAACGCGCGCCCCGCTGCCGTGCAAAATGCGCTTGGACATCTATGAAGTGATAGGCAAACCGCTTTGGCGCCTAGCTCACCTTCAGCACGATCTTACCGATGTGGGTGCCGGCTTCCATCTTCGCGTGGGCCTCGCTGGCCGCACTTAGGGGAAACTCGCTGTCCATGACGGGGGCGATGCGGGCTGCATCCAGCAGGGGCCAGACGTGCTCGCGGAGTTCTGCGGCGATGCGGGCTTTGGCGAGGTCCGATTGTGGGCGGAGGGTTGAGCCGGTCATGGTGAGGCGGCGGGTCATGAGCTGTGTGAAATTCACCTCCGCCTTCGGGCCTTGCAGGAACGCGATCTGAACGAGGCGGCCGTCGTCGGCCAGCGCCTTGAGGTTCCGCGCGATGTAGGGCCCGCCGACCATGCATAAGGTCAGGTCCGCACCGCCCTCGGCGCGCAGCACCTCGACAAAATCCTCCTCGCGGTAGTTGATCGCCTTTTCCGCCCCGAGCGTCACGCAGGCCGCGCATTTCTCAGGCGAGCCTGCTGTGGCGAAGACCCGCGCGCCGAAATGCGCGGCGAGCTGGATCGCGGTCGTCCCGATGCCTGAGGAGCCGCCGTGGACGAGGAAACGCTCTCCCGCGCGGAGCCCGCCGCGCATGAAGACGTTGGACCAGACGGTAAAGAACGTCTCCGGCAGGCAGGCCGCGTCGGAGAGCGCCATTCCCTCGGGCACGGGCAGGCAATGGGCCGCGGGCGTGGCCACGTACTCGGCATAGCCTCCCCCCGGCAGGAGCGCGCAGACGTGGTCCCCCGGGGAGACGCCCTCGGCCCCCGGGCCCACCTCCACCACCTCGCCGGCAGCCTCGAGGCCCGGGAGGTCCGATGCACCGGGCGGCGGGTTGTAGGCGCCCGCCCGTTGCAGCGCGTCGGGCCGGTTCACGCCCGCATAGGCCACGCGGATCACCACCTGGCCGTGTCCTGCCACGGGCCGGGGCCGCGTCGTCTCCCTCAAGACATCGGGCCCGCCGGGGGCCGAGATTTCGATTGCGCGCATCGTGTCGGGCATGGGCGGTCATCCTCTTTGACCCGTCATGCGTACCAAGCAGGACCGTCGATGCAACCGGAGCCGGACCGATGTCGAACGCCCTGCCGATCCTCTCGCTGGCGATGAACGTCGCTGTGCTCGCCCCGCTCTGCGCCGCGCTCCTCTCCGGGAGCGCCGGGATGGACGCGGCTTACGGACCGCCGAGCCCTGCCCGCGGTATCCTCACAGCCGTCTACCTCGCGATCCTGGTGGCGAGCCTCGGGCTCCTAGCTGCGCTTTTGTCCGCCCCTCCATGGTGGTCGACGGCGCTCGTCACGCTGCTCGCGCTGCAATGCGTCTACAAACTTCTGACGGTCCCGATCGTGGGCCTCGGCAACCCGGTGGTTGTGGCGAACACGGCCATCACCGCGCTTCACCTCGTCACGCTCTGGTGGGTGCTCCTGCGCGCCGCCTAGCCTCCGCCGGGGAGGTCGGCCTTGCCCGGCGCGCGCACCATGGAGGCGAGCCAGAGCGGCCCCGCGAAGACGGTGCGCAGGAGCGGGTTCTCGTTGACCTGCCCCTTCACTTTCTCGAAGGTCATCACGTCCCCGATGCGGCGGTCGAGGAAATCCCACGTCGCCGCACTTTCCAGGCTGTCATCGCCAAGCCAGTAGAGCAGCGTGGAAGAATAGACGCCCGCGAGCGTCGCGCGCTTGGTGTACCAGTTGTAATCCTCCGACGTGTCCCCGAGCGCCTCCCAGATCGCGTCCGCCGTGCCCCAGATGAGGCGCGTGCCCTCTGCGGCGTGCTGCGGCAGCGCAAAGAGCGTGGCGCCCCGGCGTACGGCCTCCTTGTCAGGGATGACCTCGAACCGGATCTGCACGCAGCGCGCCACCTTCTCCGAGTAGCGCAGGGCGCTCATATCCTCGGCAGCGATGCGCGCGGTCATCTCCGCGTCGCCCGACTTGTGAAACGCCACGGCCAGATCGAGCGCTCCCCGCGGGCAGATCGCGCGGGCCAACTCCGGCTCCACGCCGCTGTCGGCCACGGCGGCCTTGAAGGTCACCTCCGACCAGCCGTCGAACACGACGTGGCCCAGGGCCGCTTCCACCAGCTCCGCCTTCGGATCGCTCATGTCACACTCCTTACCATGGCACGCTGGACAACTAGGGCGTTCCCTGTTACCCCGCCACCTCCTGCTTAACTGCAACCAGATTAGAAAGGTGGTGAAAACCACATGCAGGTCAGTGTTCGCGACAACAACGTCGACCAGGCGCTCCGTGCCCTGAAGAAGAAGCTGCAGCGTGAGGGCGTCTTCCGCGAGATGAAGCTCAAGCAGCACTTCGAGAAGCCGTCGGAGAAGAAAGCCCGGGAAAAGGCCGAAGCGATCCGCCGCGCGCGCAAGCTCGCACGGAAGAAGGCCCAGCGCGAGGGGATGCTCTAAGCCCCCCTCTCCAGCACTGGAAAAAGACGCCCCGCAGCCGATCCGGCCGCGGGGTTTTTCTTTGCGCGGATGCCGCGCAGTGTATTTTTGTGCGCGGGTGCCCGCGCGACCTCAGGCGCTTTGCTGGCGCAGGGCGTCGCGGATCTCGATCAGGAGCTCTTCCTGCGTCGGACCCTTGGGCGCCTCCTCGGCGGGGGCTTCCTCCTTCTCGGCGGCGTCCTTGATGCGGTTCACCATCTTCACGAGCAGGAAGACGACGAAGGCGATGATCAGGAAATTGATGATCGCCATCAGGAAATTGCCGATGGCGAAGACGGCGATCCCGGCCTCCTCGCAGGCCGCCACGGAGGCGCAAGACCCCTCGCCCAGCACGTAGAACCAGCCCGAAAAGTCGATGCCGCCCGTGAAAAGCGCGATGATCGGATTGATGAGATCGCCCACGAGGGAGGTCACGATGGCCGTGAAGGCCGCGCCTATAATGATGCCCACGGCCATGTCCATGACATTGCCCTTGGCGATGAAATCCTTGAATTCATTGATCATTGAAAAGCCCCTTTGATCTGCTGGCATGGGTCACGCGGCTCTTTCTGGCCGCATGGGCAGAGGCATACCTGCCTTGGCGCACAGTTTCATGGCTTTTTCGTCGGATATTTCCGCCTAGGCTCGTTTTTGCACAACCAAGGAGCGCCCCATGGCCGACCTCTCCGCATTTCCGATCACGTCTAAGTGGGTCCCGCAGGATCCTTCCATCCTCCAACTCTTCTCATTTCCGACGCCGAACGGCGTGAAGGCGGCCATCGCGCTCGAGGAGCTCGGGCTCGATTACGAGGCGCACAAGGTGACGCTCTCGGACGCGGATGTGAAATCGCCGGAATTCCTGTCGCTCAACCCCAACAACAAGATCCCCGCCATCATCGACCCGAACGGGCCGGGCGGCGCGCCCATCGGGCTTTGGGAAAGCGGCGCGATCCTGCTTTACCTCGCCGACAAGACGGGCCAGCTCGGCGGCAAGGGCGCAGCGGAACGCGCCCTTGTCACGCAATGGCTCATGTGGCAGATGGGCGGGCTCGGGCCCATGTTCGGCCAGCTCGGCTTTTTCACCAAGTTCGCCGGAGCGGACATCGAAGACCCGCGTCCGCGCGAGCGTTTCATCGCCGAAGGCAAGCGCCTGCTTGCTGTGCTCGACGGCCACATGGCGGGCCGCGACTGGGTCGCAGGGGACTATTCCATCGCCGATATCGCCATCGTGCCCTGGCTCAACGCGCTCAATTTCTACGGGACGAAAGACACGCTCGGCTGGGACGACTTCAAGAATGTCACCCGCTACTTCGACCGGTTCATGGAGCGCCCCGCCGTCCAGAAGGGCCTCCACATCCCCGCAAGGGACTAGACGCCCTCCACCGGCCTCCCCGCGCGCGCTACAAATTTTTGCAAAAATTCGTGTGCCTCAGGCGGGGAGCGTACCCTCGAGGACGTAGCGCAGCATATCGGCGACCTTCTTCGGGTCGTCGGTCACGGCGAGCGCGGCGGCGTCCACCTCCTTGAGCGCGTGCTGATGATCGGCGCCGTGGACGACGATGAGGCTCTTGCCGAGGGCGGCCGCGTAGCCCGCGTCGAAGGCCGCGTTCCATTGCTTGTACTTCTCGCCGAAGCGGACAACGACGACGTCCGCCGCCTCGATCGCCGTGCGCGTGCGTATGGCGTTGAGCTTGGCGCCCTTGTGGTCGTGCCAGAATTTCTGGTCCTCCGCCCCCATGATCGCCACGCCGCAATCGTCACTCGCAGCATGGTCGGTGACCGGGGCGGAGAAGCTCACGGCGAGCCCCTTGCAGGCCGCGACGATCTCCTCGCGCCAGTCGGTGTGAATCTCGCCGCTCAGGTAGACATTGAGTTGCATTCCATCCTCCAAAAAAGCTGCCCCGGGGCCGCTTTAGGTGCTGCGCAGGGCTTGCTGCACTTCACGCCCCGGGCCTGACCCGGGGCTTCCACGTCACAAGGCGCGAGGTCCCGGATCACGTCCGGGACGGGCAAGTCTTCACCCGCGCAGCGCGCCGCCCGTGGCCTTCACGACCTTTTCCACGATCTTGGCGCTCACTGCCTCGATCTCGGCCTCTTTCAGCGTCGCCTCCCGGGGCTGGAGCCGCACGGCGACGGCAAGCGACTTCTGCCCTTCGCCGAGGCTCCCGCCGATGAATTCGTCGAAGACCCGCACCTCCTCGATGAGGGTCTTGTCCACGCCCATGGCGGCATTCACCAGCGTCAGCGCCTCGACGTCCGCGCCCACGACGAAAGCGAAATCTCGCTCCACGGCCTGCAGGTCGCTCACACCCAGCGCCGACCGCGCCGCGCCGGTCGCTCGCTTTGTCGGGATCGCGCCGGGCCAGAGGGTGAAGGCCACGGCCGGCCCCTTCACGTCGAGGGCCGCAAGGGCCTTGGGGTGAAGCTCGCCAAACTCGGCCAGCACGGTCTTGCCCAGCGCGATCACGCCCGAGCGCCCTGGGTGAAACCACGGGCTTGCCTCGCGGCGGATCTGCGCGCGCGCGGGCGCGCCAAGGGCCGCGAGGAGCGCCTCCACGTCGGCCTTCGCGTCATATAAGTCGACTGCGCGACGCGCCTTGTGCACGTCCTTCGGCCCGGTCTGGCCCACGAGCACCGCGCTGAGCGAGGCGCCCTGGTCCTCGGGCTCGCCACCTGCCCAGGTCGCCCCCACTTCGAAGAGCGCGAGATCGGCCATCCCGCGCGCCTGGTTGCGCGCCGCCGCCTGCAGAAGGCCCGGCAAAAGCGAGGGCCGCATGTGGCTCATGTCGCTCGAGATCGGATTCTCCAGCGCCGTGGCCGCGGTGCCGCCGCCGAAGGCCTCCGCGGAGGGCTGGTCGATGAAGCTGTAGGTCACGCATTCGTTGTAGCCGAGGCCCGCCGCCGTGCGCCGCGCCGTCTGCTCGCGCCGCTGGCCCGCTGTCAGGATCGGGCGGCCCGCGCCCATGCGCCCGCCCACGGGCGGGAGCGGCTTGCCCTCGAGCTTCGTCAGCGAGGCCACGCGCGCCACCTCCTCCACGAGGTCCGCCTCGCCCAGCACATCGGGCCGCCAGGAGGGGACATGGGCCATGTCGCCCTCGAGCGTGAAGCCCAGCGCCTTGAGCGTCGCGCGCTGCGTTTCGGCGGGGATCTCCATGCCCACGAGGCTTTCGACCCGCGCGGTATCGAGCTTATAGGAGCGGCCCGTGTCAGGGATGGACCCCGCCACCACGACCTCGGAGGCCTCGCCGCCCGCGTGATCCATGATCATGCGCGTGGCGTGATCGAGGCCCTCGGGCGTCCATGCCGGATCGATCCCCCGCTCGAAGCGGTAGCGCGCGTCCGAATTGATCTTCATCGCGCGGCCCGTATAGGCGGTGCGCACCGGGTCGAAATACGCCGCCTCGATGAAGACGTTCACCGTCTCCTCCGTCACGCCGGAGCGCAGCCCGCCCATGACACCCGCGATGCTCTCGGGGCCTTCGTCATCGGCGATGATCGTCGCACCCTCGGGGAAGGTGTAATCCTTCTCGTCGAGGCCGGTGATCTCCTCCCCGCCTTTGGCGCGATAGAGCCGGAGCGCGCTGCCCGCGATCTTGTCCGCATCGAAGACGTGGAGGGGGCGGTTCCGATCGTAGGTGAAGAAGTTCGTCACATCCACGAGGAAGCTGATGGGCCGGAGCCCGATGGCCCGTAGCGCCTGCTGGAGCCAGTCGGGCGACGGCCCATTCTTCACGCCGCGCACGAGACGCCCGTAGAAAACCGGCGCCTGCGCAAGCGTATCCTCCGCGATGGTCACGCTCACCGGGCACGGGAAGCTGCCCTCGACGGGCGCGGAAAGCTCCCGCGCCCTCATCGTCCCGAGCCCGCGCGCCGCGAGATCGCGCGCGATGCCGCGGACGCCCAGCGCATCGGGGCGGTTCGGGGTGATGGCGATCTCGATCACGGGGTCGACCTTGGAGGGATCGTGCTCCGCCAGCCAATCCACGAAGCGCTGGCCCACCTCGCCGGACGGCAGCTCGATGATGCCGTCATGCTCGTCGGAGAGCTCCATCTCCCGCTCCGAGCACATCATGCCGTAGCTTTCGACGCCGCGGATCTTGCCCACGCCGATCGTCGTGTCGATGCCCGGCACGTAAGTCCCCGGCGTGGCAATGACGACCGTGATCCCCGCACGCGCATTGGGCGCGCCGCAAATGATCTGCGTCGTGGCACCGGTCTCCTCCTCGAGCCCCGTCTCCACCTGGCACACGCGCAGCCGGTCGGCATCGGGGTGCGGCTCCGCACTCACCACCTTGCCGATGGTAAAGGCCGAAAGCCGCTCCGCGGGGTTTTCGATGCCTTCCACCTCGAGCCCGAGATCGGTGAGCGCATACGCGATTTCCGCCACGCTTGCCTCGGTCTCCAGGTGGTCCTTCAGCCAGGAGAGGGTGAATTTCATGGGTCGCTGCCTCTGGGTGTTGCCGGGCGCGGGCTAGCGCATTTGGGCGCGGGGGGAAAGGGCGCGCAGAGCGGCTGGACCGCCCCTGCGCCGCTCGACGCATGGGAGGAGGCCTGCCCTTCGCTCGGGACCCGCGGCGTCAACCCTGGCGCGCGCCGCTATTTCCCGTGCGCCTCTCCGTCCCGGCACCTGCCCCCACATGCCCCGCGCCGTAGCGGCCCGCCCCGAAGCCGCCTGCGCCAATACGGCCTGCGCCATGTCCGCCCGCGCGCACTGCGCCCACGCGGACGGCCCCGGCCGGATCGCTCAGCGCTGCGCGGGTCGTGTCGATGAGCCCCGCGCTCTTGGCCGCGAGGCTCCGGATCTCGTCGGCGATGACCTTGAAGCTCCGCCCGCTTTCGCCGCCCGCACGCGCCGCCTCCACGCTCGCATTGAGTGAGATGAGGTGGATCATGCGCCCGATATCCTCCACCTCCGCGAACATCTTTTCCAATTGCGCGGTCTGCGCCTCGAGATGCCGAGCGCGCTCCCGGCCCGCCTCCTCCCGCGCGGCCTCGAAGGCCCGGATGAACAAATAGAAAGCCGGAAGCGTGGCCGTGCGCGCCCGCGTCGTCAGGAGGCTCGCGGCATCGCGCGACAGCGCGCCGTAGGTTTCCGCGGGATCGACGGACGCGATCTCCCGCGCGAAGCCCTCGATCTCTTCGAGCGCGGCCTCCTTGGCCGGGTCTGCCTTCGCCGCCTCGCGCACGAGCGGCATATCCTTGATGGCGGCGATCACCTCCGTGAAGCGGGCCGTGAAATCCGTGAGATAAGCCGCCATTTCCCTGCGCTCGGCGGGGTCGGTGGCGGTCGCCAGCGTGATGCCAATGGCCCCGGCATTCACGGCGAGCCCGCGGCCGCGGCGCAGCTGCTTGATGGCGGTTTCGCGCTCGTCTTCGATGTACACTCGGGGCCCCTTGCGATCTGCGGGAGCCATAGCCCGCGCCGCATTAAGCCGCGGTTAATCGCGCTCGCTCTCGCGCGTCTTCGCCTTGAGCCAGAGTGACACGCCGAAGGCGGGCAGGATGACCACCGCCCAGCCCGCCGCATTGAGCAGCGTGAGGCGCAGCTTCACCTCCCGAGGAGCCTCCGAGAGCCAGAGCAGAATGTGCCCGCCGATGACGAAGACCGCCACCGCCACCGCGAGAAAGGGCAGAACCCGCCGCCAGAGCGGCACTAGCGGCTGAGCCCCGCGGCGAGATTGGGCTGGTCAAGCGCGGCAAAGCCGTAGTGCCGGAGCCAGCGCAGATCGCTGTCGAAGAAGGCGCGCAGGTCAGGGATGCCGTATTTCAGCATCGCGATCCGGTCGATCCCCATGCCGAAGGCAAAGCCCTGCCACTCGGCCGGGTCGATCCCGCCGTTCTCCAGCACCTTCGGGTGCACCATGCCAGAGCCCAGGATTTCCAGCCAATCATCGCCCTCGCCGATCTTGAGCGTCCCATCCTGCCACGAGCAGCGAATATCGACCTCTGCCGAAGGCTCCGTGAACGGGAAGTGCGAGGCGCGGAAGCGGAGCTCCACGTCATCGACCTCGAAGAACGTCCGGCAGAACTCCTCGAGCGTCCACTTGAGATGCGCCATGGAAATGTCGCGGTCGATCGCGAGCCCCTCCACCTGGTGAAACATGGGCGTGTGCGTCTGGTCGTAATCCGAGCGGTAGACCCGCCCCGGCGCGATGATCCGGATCGGCGCGCCCTGCGCCTCCATGGAGCGGATCTGGACGGGCGAAGTATGGGTGCGCAGCACGTGGGGCGGGCGATTGTCGCCCGGCTCGCGCGCCATGTAGAAAGTGTCCATCTCCGCGCGCGCCGGGTGGTGGCCCGGGATGTTGAGCGCGTCGAAATTGTACCAGTCGCTCTCGATCTGCGGGCCCTCGGCCACCGAGAAACCGAGCGACGCGAAGATCGCCGTGAGCTCCTCCCAGACCTGGCTGACCGGGTGGATCGTCCCCGCCGGGCGACGGCGGCCGGGCAGTGTCACGTCGAGCCACTCGCCCGCGAGCCGTTCTTCGAGCGCGGCATCGGCCAGCGCGGCCTTGCGCGCGGCAAGCGCGCTGTTGATCTCGTCCTTCAGGGCATTGAGCGCGGGGCCTGCCACCTGCCGCTCCTCGGGCGTCATCTTGCCCAGCTCGCGCATCTTCAGGCTGATCTCGCCTTTCTTGCCCACGGCCCGGACGCGCACCTCCTCGAGCGCGGCCTCGTCGGCCACGTCCTTGATGAGATCGATGTACTTGGCGCGCAGGTCTTCCATGGGACACTCCTTGGGATCGCGCGCTGCGATAGCGCGGCGCGGCTGGGCTGACAAGGGAGGGGGCCAGCCCCCCGCTGCGCTCCCCCCGAGGTACGATGCACAAAGAAGCAAGGGGACTTGCTCACGCGGGGGCCATGCAGCACTTTCGCACCATGCGATGGATACCGCTCACTCTATTGGCGCTCTTGGGGTCTGGCACGGCCGCCGAAGAGGCGCGGATCACCGTGCTCGGTGACAGCGTCATGGCCTGGAACGGGGCACGCTCGGTGGCCCGGGTCATGGAGGAGGCGCTGGGCCAGCCCGTGGCCGACGTCTCCGTGAGCGGCGCGCAGTTCGCGCACCAGCTCCGGCTTCTTGTGGGGCCCATGGATATCCGCGCGCAGCTGCCCGGGGGCCGTCACGACTGGGTCGTGGTTACAGGTGGTGCCAACGACCTCGCCGCGCGGTGCGACTGCGCCGCTTGCGAAGAGACGCTCGACGCCCTCATCGGACCCGAAGCGCGGCTCGGCGCGATCCCGGACTTCCTCGAGGAGGTGCGCGGCCGCGGGGCCTGGCTCCTCTGGGCGCGCTACTACGACGTGCCGGTGGGCGGCGGGCCCTTCGCGGCCTGTGCTGACGAATTCGCCGTCCTCGACGCGCGCCTCGATATGCTGGCCGCGCGGGAGGACGATCTTATCCTTGCGGATATGGGCGATGTGATCGATGCGGGCGATCCGGCCCACTACGATCCAGACCGGGTGCACCCCTCGCCGGAAGGGTCGCGTCTGATCGGGATGCATCTCGCAGAAATCATCGCCGACCTCACCCCCTGACACGAAAAAAGCCGCGCCCGGAGACGCGGCTTCGATCAATTGCCATGGGGCCCAGGCCTTAAGCGGCGAGCGCGCCTTTCGCCTGATCCACGATGGCGCCGAACGCCTCGGGCTCGTGCACTGCGAGATCGGCGAGCACTTTCCGGTCCACCTCGATCCCGGCCTTCGAGAGGCCGTTGATGAAGCGAGAATAGGTCAGGCTCTCGTCATGGGAGCGGACAGCGGCGTTGATCCGCTGGATCCAGAGCGCGCGGAACTGACGCTTGCGGTTCTTGCGGTCGCGGGTCGCGTACTGATTGGCCTTGTCGACCGCCTGCTTGGCCGTCTTGAAGACGTTCTTGCGGCGCGAGTAATAGCCTTTGGCCGCCTTGACGACCTTCTTGTGACGGGCGTGCGTGGTCGTACCACCTTTAACGCGGGACATGTCTCAAGCTCCTCTCTTAGCGGTCGTAGGGCATGTAGCCCTTGACGATCTTCTGATCCGGTTCGCTGAGCACGGTGGTGCCGCGGGCTGTCCGGATAAACTTGTTGGTGCGCTTGATCATGCCGTGGCGCTTACCAGCCTGGGCGGCGACAACCTTGCCTGTGCCCGTGACCTTGAATCGCTTCTTGGCAGAAGACTTCGTCTTCATCTTAGGCATTTTCATCTCCTATCGTTCGAGAACCACGCGGGAAGGCAATGCCATCGGGCCATCCGCGCTGACGAGGTGGGCGTATAGGCGGGCGCGCGAGGCGGTGCAAGGCCTTTGCGCCCGGCGCTCCCTCAGGCCCGCGCGGCCCCAGTGCGCCGGGTCACGAGGACACCCAGAACGAGAAGCACGATCCCGCCGGACAGGAGCGCCAGCACGGCCCAGCCGAAGCTCGAGAGCACGAGGCCCGAGGCAAAGGCCGCGAGCGTGGCCACGAGCGCGATCACGGTGTCATTGGCCCCCTGAACGGCGGCCTTCTCCTCCTCGGTGATGGCGGCCTCGAGCAGGGAGGTCGCGGAGATGAACCCGAAATTCCAGCCCACGCCGAGGACGATGAGCGCGCCGTAGAAATGGAGCGCGGTGATCCCGTGCGCCGCGCCGCCCGCCGCGGCGATGAGCAGCACGAGCCCTGCCGCCGCGATCCGCTCTGCGCCGTAGCGCTTGATGAGAAAGCCGGTGAAGAAGCTCGGCGCGAACATCGCCACGATGTGCCAGCGGATGACGTCGCTCGCCATGTCCTCGCTGAAGCCGCAAGCGAGGATGGCGATGGGGGTGGGCACCATGAGAAAGACCATGACCCCCTGCGAGAGCGCCGCGACGGAGACCGCGCGCCGGACCGGGGGCCGGCGCAGCGCGGTGAGGGCGGCAAAGCGGCCGCCCGTGCGGGCCGGGCGCGGCGGGCGCGGCATGCGGACGATCGCGAGCGGCAGCACGCCCAGGATGGCGATGACCCCCACTGCCGCGTAGGCCCCGGCAAAGGGGATCGGGGCCAGGAGATCGCGCGCCCCGATGAAGACCTGTGGCCCCACGAGCGCGGCCACGAGAAGCGAGCTTAACATGAGGGAGATCGCCACCGGCCGCCATTCCTGCGCCACGACCTCGGCGGCCGCGAAGCGGAAGAACTGGAACGCAGCCCAGCCCGCGCCGAAAGAGAGATGCGCGGCGCAAAGGAGGACGAAGCTCCCTGCATAGAGGGCCTGCAGCGCCACCACCGCCCCGATGAGCGTGAGTCCCGCGCCCAGCGCGAACCCGGCCCGCCGCCCCAGCCGCCCCATGAGCAGCGAGATGGGCGCGGCTGCGAGAAGGCCGGCCAGCGTCTGCAGCGAAGCAGGCAACGTGGCGAGCAGGGGATCGGGCGCAAGGAGAAGCCCGGCGAGGCCGCCGAGCACGAGCTGGATCGGGAAGGCTGCGCCCAGCACCGTGTTGGCGGCGATGAGCCCCGCAAAATTGCGATTGCCGAGGATTGTGGCTACCGACATGGGAGACGGCCCTCCAATGCGTCTTGGTGCATCGCTCGAGACATAGCGCGCGGCGCACGGCTGGCGCGCCGCGCGCACAGATTACCGTCCTGAGGCACGTAAGTCTGCGCAAACCGCGAGTGAAAGACCGGCGCGCCTAATGCTCGGGTTGCGGCAGGCCCGAGGCGCGTCGGGTCAGCAGGGTCTTCGGAGAGGCAAGCGCCAGTGCACCAGAAGAGAGCCTGCCCGGCTATTCGGGCTCCGAGCGGAAGATGAGACGCTCCTCGCAAGGC
Organism: Pseudomonadota bacterium; assembly: GCA_038533575.1. Lineage (NCBI taxonomy): Bacteria > Pseudomonadati > Pseudomonadota > Pseudomonadota bacterium. The sequence continues at coordinate 2,261,316 of JBCAYL010000001.1, forward strand.
GCCACGCGCAGGATGTTGGTGGTGCCCGCCTGGTTGAAGGGGACGCCCGCGGTAACGACGATCTGGTCGGAAGCCTCCGCGAACCCGCCCGAGCGCGCGGCGCGGACGGCGGCCACGACGGCCCCCTTGAAGCGCTCCACCTCGTCCACGACGACGCAATACGTCCCCCATGTGAGAGAGAGCATGCGCGCGGTTTCGAGCACGCTCGTGAGCGCGATGATCGGCACCATGGGCCGCTCCCGCGCCGCCAGCGAGGCGGTCGTGCCCGATTGCGTGAAGCAGCAGATCGCCTTGATTTCGGTCGCCTCCGCGATCTCGCGGGCGGCCACCGTGATCCCGTCGGCGATGGAGTCGCGGCTGACCGTGCGGGACGCGGCCATGATCTCGGCGTAGGTTGGATCGCGCTCGACCTCTTCGGCGACGTTGTTCATCGTGCGCACCGCCTCGCGCGGGTAGGCGCCCGCCGCGCTCTCGGCCGAAAGCATCACAGCGTCTGCGCCCTCGTAGATCGCCGCGGCCACGTCGGAGACCTCCGCGCGGGTGGGCATCGGGCTCTCGATCATCGATTCGAGCATCTGCGTGGCCACGATGACCGGTTTGGCCACAGCGCGGCACTTCCGCGTCAGCCTTTTCTGGATTGGCGGGACGGCCTGCACGGGCAGTTCCACCCCCAGATCCCCGCGCGCCACCATGATCCCGTCGGACACTTTCAGGATGTCGTCGAAGGAGTCGACGGCGGAGGGTTTTTCGATCTTTGACAGGACCTTGGCGCGCCCATTGGCAAGCGCCTTGGCCTCGTAGACGTCCTCCGGGCGCTGCACGAAACTGAGCGCGAGCCAGTCGACGCCAAGCTGGCAGACGAACTCCAGATCGGAACGGTCTTTCTCGCTCAGGGCCTTCAGCGGCAGCACCACGTCGGGCACGTTCACCCCTTTGCGATTGGAGATCGTGCCCCCCGTGACCACCGTGCAATCGGCGAAATCCGAGCCGCAGGCATCCACCTTGAGGCGGATCTTGCCGTCATTGACGAGCAGGGTCTTGCCCGCCTCAAGCGCCTGGAAGATCTCGGGATGGGGCAGCTCCACACGGTTCACGTCGCCCTCCGCGGGGTCGAGATCCATGCGGAAGGTGTTGCCCTCAACGAGCTCCTCCTCGCCCTTCTTGAACACGCCCACGCGCAGCTTCGGCCCCTGCAGATCGGCGAGGATGGCGATGGGTTTGCCCACGTCCTTCTCGATCTTGCGGATGATGCTGTGGCGCTCGGCGATCTCGTCATGGCTGCCATGGCTCATATTGAGACGGAAGACATCGGCGCCGATTTCATGGAGCGCGCGGATGGTCTCGTAATCGCTGGAGGCCGGGCCCAGTGTGGCCACGATCTTGACGTTGCGCAGGCGTCTCATGCTTTGGTCCTTCAGGTACGTGCGTGCCGGCCAAGCCGGATGTGTCTGGGGTGCGTTACCGCTAACGCAAGTCCCCATGCAAGGGTCTGCTCGGAGACGGTTTCCCTTTGTCGCGACTGTGCCCTAAGAGCGGGGCGATGAGTAGCCCCAGCCCAGACGATGCCCCGTTTTTCATCGCCGGAGCCGAGCGCAAGGGGCGCTGGGTGATCGCGTGCGACCACGCCACGAACCGTGTTCCGCCGGAGGTGGGGCCGCTCGGGCTCCCCGACGAGGACATGGCGCGCCACATCGCCTACGACCCCGGCGCCCTCGGCACGTCCCTGGCGCTCGGGGCGGCCCTCGATGCCCCCGTCGTGAGCTCGAACTTCTCGCGCCTCGTCATCGATCCAAACAGGGGCGCAGACGACCCGACGCTCGTCATGCAGCTCTACGATGGCTCGATCATTCCGGGAAATCGGCGTCTCTCCCAGGCAGATCGCGAGGACCGTCTGAGCGCGTTCCACCGGCCCTATCACGGCGCCCTTGCGGACGTCCTCGGCGCCCGCTCCGACGCCATTCTCGTCTCCATCCATTCCTTCACGCCCCAGCTGCGCGGCAGGCCTATGCGCCCTTGGGAAGTGGGGGTCCTCTTCGCCCATGACCGTCGCCTGAGCGACCCGCTCATCGCCGCGCTCGAGGGGCAGACGGAGGCGCCCGTGGGCATCAACGAGCCCTATGGCGGGGATCTGCCGGGAGACACCGTCGACACGCACGCGCTCCGGCATGGGCGGCTCAACGCGCTCATCGAGCTGAGAAACGATGTCATCCCCACGCCGCAGGGACAGCGAACCTGGGCAGATAAGCTCGCCCACGCGCTGCGGACCGCGCTCGGCACGCTGCCCGCCTAGCGCGCCATGCCTTGACCCGGCGCCCGCGATCCCCAACATCTCAGCCATGGATGATCAGACCCGTATCGAGCTCGAAGCCGCCGCTTTCCGCCGCCTCCGCCAGCACCTCATGGAGGAGCGCCGGGACGTGCAGAACATCGACATGATGAACCTCACCGGCTTCTGCCGGAACTGCCTCTCGCGCTGGTATCAAGAGGCCGCGAACGAGCGCGGGATCGAGATGTCGAAGGACGAGGGGCGCGAGGCCTTTTACGGGATGCCCTTCTCCGAATGGAAGGCCCGCTTCCAGACCGACGCGAGCGCGGAGGCGAAAGCCGCTTTTGACGAGGGCCACAAGGCCGGGTAGGCACGTCTCTCCCGGCCAGAAACGGCCACGGGGCGGCAAGAATTCGGCCATGTTCGTCGCATAGGTAATCCTCGAAACGGGGGGCTCCATGCGCGATCACAACATCCTTTCCATGGGTTTCTGCCTGCTCCTGGCATTCGTCGGTGGCATCCATATCGCCGAGCAGATCGGGCCCGCCTCCGACGGGCTGGCCATCCGCTCGAGCGACACGCAGGTCCTTGCGGAGGTCACCGGCAAAGAGATCGAGCGGCCGACACGCCGCACGGGCGCGCGCACCGAAAGCATGAGCGTGAACGGCACGCGCGTGCGGTCGGTCCGGACCTACTTCAATTCCTACCATCTGAACGTCAGCTACATGCGCGACGGGGAGCTGCGCACGGCGCTGGCGCCGGTCGGCTACGACATGTTTCACGACACGCCGACGGGCGCTCGGCTTGAGGTTTCCGTCTCGGATGCGGCTCCGAGCTTTGCCGATGCGATCCCGAGCGGCACGCTGCTCTATGCCGCCAAGCATGTGGGCATCGGTCTCCTGATCGTGTTCGTGGGTGCGGCGGCATTGCTTTTGCCCATCGGTGGCAGCGACAACACCCGGCGCGGCGAAAGCCTCTAGTGCGGGTCTTGACCGAGATTCTTGCTATCAGGGCGGGGTGGACGCGGCGCGGGTGGCATCATCCGAGGTGTTCGCGGCCAACGCGCGCGAAACATCCGCAATACACGCAACAATCTCGCGCGCATTCGATCATCGTTTCCTGATGGAATGTGACAATTTCATGGCATTTGACACGTCGACCTCGCCCTGCATAGCTGGCGTGGGGTGTATGTGTAGGGGGGCGTTATGGGTCCGGAAACCTTTCTGATTTCTTTGCTTTTGCTCGGCGGCTTGTCTGCCCTTGCTTTCGGCGGCGGTGACGATGACGACGACGAGACGGAAGAGGAGAGCGGCTCGTTCCGCGCCCTCGGTGATGGCGACGATGTAACTCGCGGCTTCAGCCCCGTTGACGATGCCGGGGACGATACCATTCGCGGCCAGGCCGGCGACGACCTACTCGTGGATTTCAGTGGCTCGAACTTTCTTGCGGGTGACACCGGAAACGACTTCATCGTCGGCACGGACGCGGTGCTCGGTGAGCCTGATCGCCTCGCGGGTGGTTTTGGCAACGATTCCATCCTTGGAGATGACGGCGATACCCTGGATGGCGGCGAAGGAGATGACCTCTTCGGCATCCTCTACTCGCAGGAAGGGGCTGAGCCCGTCCTGATCACCGAGCCTGTCGAAGAGCTTTTAATCACTGTCACCGAGTCGCTCAACGGCCCCCTCGACCAATCCTATGACAGCGATGCTGACACGCTCTCGATCTTTGTCGGCGACGCTGAAGTGGCCCGGATCGAGGGCAGCACGAGTATCGATCTCGGCGCGGTCCTCGTCGAGGAAGTCGACGATGACTTCGACATCGAGGAATTCCTCTTCGGCCCGATCATCACGGGCGACGGCGACGATTTCGTCGACAATGAAGGGCTCGGAAACTCGATCTCCACCGGCGAGGGAAGCGACAGCGTGGTCGGTGGTCTCTTCAACGATCGCGTCGACCTCGGGGGCGGCAACGACTTCTACATTTCCGGCGATCCAGAATTCGACGGCGGGGATGATCGGGTCTTTGGACGGCAGGGTGCTGACACGATCGTAGATGGCATCGGCTCGGACTTCATCGATGGCGGGTTTGGCAACGACGAGATCTATGCCGCGGGCGATCCCTTCGCATTCTCCGATATCGACCCGGAGACCGACCGCGAACCGGATACGATCTTCGGCGGCGCTGGCGACGACTTCATCACGGTCGATTTCGGTGACCAGGTCACCACGGGCACGGGCGAGGACGAGGTGTATATCCGCGTCGACACCCTCACTAATCCAGCCGCGGTCGTCTTCATCTCGGATTTCGATCCCGTGGACGACTCGCTCGTGGTTGAAGACCTCGTCGCGCCAACCTCGCCCGGGACGCTGAGCTTCGTGGCCGAAGGCGACGCTACGCTCGTGCAGCTCACCAATGCGGAGGACACGCCGATCACCATCGCGCGGGTCGCGGGGGTGACGCCGGCGCAGTTGTCCGCTGCGTCAGTACGGGTCTAGCGCTCGCGGGGCCTTGCGTCCCGAACGCCGCGATCAGGCCGCTTTTGCTTTCAGGAGATCACGCGCCTGCGCGACCCATGCGTCTCGAATGACGCGCCCATTGACCCTATCCAGCCGGTCTTCGATCCAGGCCATTTCCTCCTCCGTCCAGGATGCAATCTGATCGAGGTGATACACACCGAGCTCGTGGCAGGCCTCCGCGAGCTTGGGGCCCACTCCGCGGATCCGGGTGAGATCATCGGGCCCTTCGGCGCGCGGAGCGGTCAGGAGTTCGGGCTTCGAGTTGATCTCAGGTTGCAACTCGGCCGGCGCCGCGGAGGCCCTCAGCGCGTCGATCTCCGCGCCGAGGGCGCGGATCCGGTCATCCTTGTCACTGTGCATCGCGCGGGACCTGTCCAGGTCCGCGATGAGCGCATTGACCTCCTCCGAGCGTGTCGCGCCGGAGCGTTCACCCGGGCCAAAGATCAGCCAGCCCGCCGTGACACCCAGGAGGGAGGCCAGCGCGAGGAGGAACCACATCTCGGCCAAGAGAAATCCCCAGTTCTGAAACATGCTCTTTCCTTTCTATGGCTGCGACCAGGTGAGGGTGACGCGATCCCGGGGCTGCGCTTCGTCGGATATGGCGTTCTTGGCGAGCTTGCTCGCCGGTTGCGCGCTGAGCGCGTCCTCGTCGACCCCTCTGAGTATGAGCGCGGCGATCAGCGCCTCTGCGCGTGCTTGCGAAAGATCGGCGGTCTCCGCAGACACTTCGCGCCCGGCATAGGGCGCCGACACGGCAATGCGCAGCTCCGGGAGCGCCGCGTGGCAATGGGCGATGATCCCGGCGAGGGCATTCAGCTCGCGCGCGGCACGCAACGAAAGCCGCGCGGAATCCTCGAGGAATTCGAGCTCCGCCTCTGCAAGCCGCTCCGCGCTCTCTGCATCGCAACGTTCGAACGAGGGCTCGAAGGCCTGGAGCGGGAGCCACGCTCCGCCGCTAAAGCGCTCGATGCGCCCGGTGAGCGCGTGTGTCCGCTCGGAGTTGGGCATCGGCATCTCGGAAGCCGCAAGGCGAATGGGCACGGCGAACGCGTCGCCCATGCCCTGCAGGAGGAGCTCGGCGTCCACGCCCGGTTCGGGCGTGATTTCGATGCTGTCGAGACCGTCGGCCCCCACGCGAAGCTCAAGCGCCGCCAAGGCCGGAAGCCAGGGTCGCACGCTACTCACATCGAAGACACTCGCATCGCCGACAAGCCCTTCGACCGCTTGGCTGGCAAGCATCGGCAGCCCGAGCGCCTCGGCCACGCCGCGTGTAGAGAGCCCCATCGGCAGCTTACCCGCCAGCGTCGCGCCCTCCGCGGCGGTGTAGCTGAGCGTGAAAGACGGGGGCGTTCCATCATCGAGAACGGTGATGTCGGCCGCTTCGAGCTCGGCGGCGTCCAGCGCGGCGTCCAACCTGTCCGGTGTCAAAGCCACCCCCCGGAGCACTAGGGACGCCCGACCTTCTACCTCGGCGGCGTCCATCACTTCGAGCTCCCCACGCTCCAGAAGCGCAAGCGCCGCGAGCCCGCGCACCACCGTGGACCGGAAATCGGAGGCGCGCGCGGGTATCTCGGCCACCTCGACCTCTGCCCCGAAGGTCTCGAGACCGAGATCCTCCGGCGCCGTCCCGAAGGGCAGCTTGCCCGCGACGGAGAGCTCTGCTCCATCGAACGCGGCAATGACCCTGAGCGGCGTCCCGTCATCTGCGAAGACCACGTCGATGACCGGCGCCACGCCGGCGGGAAGCTCGCCCAGCGCCGCGTTGACGGCATCAAGCTCGGACCGTGTCACCGCGCCTTCGATGCGAAGCCGCGCCGGGGCCCCCTCCTCGTCCGCGTCGGCCACGAACAGCCGCCCGTTGCGCAGGGCCGCGAGCGCTCGCAGGCCCGCTTGCGATACACCGAGGAAGGACGGTGCATTCGCATCGACCTCGGAAACGATCATGGCCTCCTCGAACGCGTCGAGGCCAAGCGCGGACGGCTCCGTTCCAAAAGGCATCTTCCCAATCAGCGTGACGGTGTCTCCCGCCTTTTCAGCGGTGAAGCCCAAGGGCAGACCGTCATCCCGCGGCGAAAGCTCAGTGGATGCTTCGAACTCCTCTGGCAGGGCCTCCAGAGCCGCCAGCGCGGCCCGGATGCGGCTGCGCGTGGCTTGGCCGCGCAGCGTGAGACGCGTGCCATCGAGGCTCAGGCTCCCGTCATCGAGAAGCGCAAGCGCGGCAAGGCCGGCCTCGGCCGCCGCATCGAAATTCCGGGGGCCGAGCTCGATGCCCGCGATCGACACCCCGGGCCCAAGATCAAGCACCGTGTCGGCGGGCAACTTGCCGCGCAGCTCCGTGCCGTCAGCCGTACGCGTGGCCTCGAGTGAAAGCGGACGCCCGTCATCGCGCGGCCTGAGATTAAGGGACACCTCGCCGGCGGCGCCTGCGAGACGCTCGGCGATGGCCTCAGCCTCCCCCGGCACGCGCACCTCTCCCTCGAGGGCCAGACGTGCGGAGACGCCGTCCTTCACGATCAGTGAGCCCGTCTCAAGCTCCGCGAGCGCCGAGATCCCGGTCGCGGCAAGCGCGAGAAACGCGCCGTCAGTGGCGTCGATCTCGGCGACATCGATGCCCGAGGGCAGAACAGGAAGGCCGAGCCCGAATGCCGTCGCGCCGAAAGGCAGCTTCCCGGACAGCCTCAGGCCATCGCCATCCTTGGAGCCCGAAAGCGCGATCGGGCGGCCGTCGTCGACGAGGCTCAGTTCCATGGAGATAGCAAAGCCACTCGGAAGATCGGCAAGTGCACTCTCCGCGGCCACGAGATCTGCCCGTGTCCCCGCGCCGACGATCGTCCCCGCGCGTGCGATGATGCGGAGTTCCCCGGTCTCCAGCGCTGCAAGCGCTGCGATGGCCGCCTGCGCCGCGTCCCGCCAGAGGCCGCTTTCGCTATTGATGCGCGCCGTGAAGAGCGCATCTGCCAAGAGATCGGGGCCTAGGGGCGCAAGGGCACGCCGCGACATCGAGGCCGGCAGCTTGCCTGCCGCGCGTGCGGTCACGCCGCGCTCGTAGGTCACCGTCAGGGTGAAGGGCGTGCCATCGTCTTCGAGGTCTATCGCCACATCCTGCGTGTAGTTTTCCGGCACCTTTCCAAGCGCGGCCATCGCGGCGCGATGGTTGCCGGGGCGGGCCGCCAATCCCTGGAGCGCGAGCTCGTTGTCAGAAAGATGAGTCCGCGTCTCTTTCAGCGATTGGGAGGCCTTCAGGCTCGCATTGACGGCCGCGAGCCATCCATCCGGTGCGCCGGACGCGAGCAGCAGCGCGTCCGCCGCGTCGCCGAGCACGGGCTCCAGCCGCCGCCGCGCCTGCTCCGTCGGTACATGACCAGACACGCTCACAACCCTGCCGCCCGCATGGACCGACCTGAATTCGAATGGCGAAGCCACCGGCAGGAGTGTCGTGTCATCTTGGATCGCGCGGTATCCCTGTGTTGCCTCGAGGCTCTCCAGAAGCGCCTCGCGTTCGGCCTGGCTATCCACAAGTCCGGAAAGGATCACATCCCGGCCCGATGCGTGCACGCTGGCACCGTGTATGGACGGCATGAGGACGGCCTTCGCCGAGGCATCAACCGCTGCCTCGAGGCGCGGACCAGCACTATTGCTGGCCCACCAGCCCAATCCGGCAATGCCGGCCAGAAGCACTACGCCCCCCAAGGCCTTGCGCACGCGTGTAACCCTCAACATCAATAAAGCAGCACAGACATCTTCGCTGCACTGACATCATTGTAGCAAGTCTCGGGCCACGGCGGCCCGGCGACTGTGGCTTTCGCGCACCTTTGGGTTTTGTCAGACGGCCGCTTTGAGGCTCTCGTCGAGATAGATCTCGCGCAACCGGCGCGCGATCCGGCCCGGCTTCCCTTCACCCACGGGTGCACCGTCGATCTCGACGACGGGCATGACGAAGGTGGAGGCCGAGGTGACGAAGGCCTCGTCCGCGCCCTGCGCCTCTTCGATGGTGAAGGCGCGTTCTTCCACGGTCATCTGGGCCTCCCGCGCAAACCTGAGCACCGCCGCACGGGTGATCCCGTGGAGAATGTCGTTGGACAGGTGGCGCGTGATGATCTTGTTGCCTTTGACGATGTAGGCGTTGTTGGACGTGCCTTCCGTGACAGCGCCCTCCTGCACCATCCAGGCGTCATCGGCGCCCGCGGCCTTGGCCATCATCTTGCCCATGGAGGGATAGAGGAGCTGTACCGTCTTGATGTCGCGACGGCCCCAGCGCTGATCCTCGATGGAGATGACGCGGATGCCCGTCTCGGCGGCCGGTGCCTTGGCCAGCCCGGGCTTAGCCTGCGTGAAGAGAACCACGGTTTGGGGCGTGTCCGCCGGGGGATAGGCAAAGTCGCGATCCGCGGCGCCCCGGGTGACCTGCAGGTAGACGAGGCCTTCATCGATCTCGTTCCGACGGACGAGCTCGCGATGCACGTCGAGCAGTGTCTCCGCATCCATGGGCATGTCCATGCCGAGTTCGGCGAGGGACCGCTCGAGACGCAGGGCGTGCCCCTCGAAATCGATGAGCTTTCCGCCGAGCACGGAGGTCACTTCGTAGACGCCGTCCGCAAAGAGGAACCCGCGATCGAAGACCGATACCGTCGCCTCCTCCTCCGGCAAGAAGGCTCCGTTGACAAAGACCGTGCGAGACATGGGCATCCCCCTCATTCACTCCGAGGCGCGTGGTGCGGTATTTCCCGGCGCGCCTCAAGCCTCCATGGCGTCGCGGCGGCGGCTCAAGGCGACAAAATCCTTTCGAAGGATTTTCTCAAGGGTTTTCGAAAAACCCTTGCTGTCTCGGGGCCGACCATGGCGCGAGGAAGCTACCCCCACAGCGCAGGAGCAGGCGGATGCACGCCCTCATGATCGTAGAGGAGCGCCGCGTCACGATCCGACGCGAGGAGCAGCGGACCATCGAGATCCACTGTGGCAGCCTCCTGTGCCAAGAGCACCGCTGGCGCCATCGACAGCGACGACCCGACCATGCAGCCAACCATCACCTCGAAGCCAGCGCGCCGCGCCGCCGATCGCAATGCCAGCGCTTCCGTCAGGCCACCAGTCTTGTCGAGCTTGATGTTGACCATGTCATAGCGCCCCCCGAGCGCCGCGAGGGACGCACGATCATGGCAGCTCTCATCCGCGCAGATCGGGAGCGGTCGCGCCATGCCGGCCAGGGCTTCATCCTCGCCGGCGGGGAGGGGCTGCTCCACGAGCCTCACCCCGAGCCGGACCATGTGCGGCGCGAGCTCGGCGTAGAGCGCCGCACTCCACCCTTCGTTGGCATCGACGATGATGGCCGCCTCCGGTGCGCCGCGTCGCACCGCTTCGAGGCGCGGCATGTCGTCCTCGGTGCCGAGCTTGATCTTGAGCAAGGGGCGGTGCGCCGCCTTCCGCGCAGCAGCCTCCATCTCTTCCGCGTCGCCGAGCGACAGCGTGAAAGCGGTTTGGACCGGGAGAGGCGGCGCGAGCCCCGCGACATCCCATGCGCGCGCTCCAGCTAGTTTCGCCTCTAGGTCCCAAAGCGCGCAATCAACGGCGTTGCGCGCGGCCCCGGAGGCCATTTCCTCCTGGAGCGCTGTCCGCGTGATGTCTCTTGGCAAAGCGGCGATCTGCGCGGCCACGCTGTCCATCGTTTCGCCATACCGCGCATAGGGCACGCTTTCACCCTGGCCCGTCTTGCCATCGCGCGTGACCCTCACAGTGATCACGTCCGCCGCCGACTTCGAGCCACGGGAGATCGTGAAAACCTCTGCGAGCGGGAAACTCTCCTTCGAGACCTCAATCATGCGAGCGATCCCTTGTGGGACAGTTCCGAGCGGCGCGCTGCGGTCAAATCGCTTCCAGTGCATCGACGAGACGCCCGCTCCCGTGACGGAACGGGTCCACGGTGGGCAATCCCATCCGCGCCTCGACGTCCCGGCAGTAGTCCGAAGCCTCGTCGTCGCCCATATGCTGCGTGTTGATGGAGACCCCGATGACCTCGCAGCCCGGATTTGCCACCCGTGCGAGGGGGAGCGCCGTGTCCCGCAAGGCCTCGAGGCTCGGCAATCCGTATCCCGGCAGGCCGCGCATATGGGCCCGCGTGGGCTCGTGACACAGCACGAGCGCATCGGGCTGCCCGCCATGGATCAGCGCCATCGTCACCCCGGAATAGGAGACGTGGAAAAGCGACCCCTGGCCTTCGATGAGGTCCCAGTGGTCTGGCGCGCTGTCGGGGGTCAGCCATTCGATGGCGCCTGCCATGAAATCCGCGATCACCGCATCAAGCGGCACGCCGCGCCCGGTGATCAGGATGCCGGTCTGGCCCGTGGGCGCGAAGGTGCTCTTGAGCCCGCGCGCGCGCATCTCCCGGTCCACGGCGAGGCCGGTATACATTTTGCCCACCGAGCAATCGGTGCCCACTGCGAGCATACGTTTGCCCCGGCGCTTCACCCCGTTGGCAATGGGATAGGCGACGGATGGGATCCGCACGTCATGAAGCTGTCGCCCCGCCTTGGCCGCCGCGGTCACGAGATCGCCCTCGTCGCGCAGAAGACTGTGGAGGCCAGATGCCACGTCATAGCCCAGCGAGATGGCCCGTTGGATGACGCCCTTCCATGCTTCGGAGATGACGCCGCCCCTGTTGGCCACTCCGATCACGAGAGTCCGCGCGCCGGCCTCATACGCCTCCTCGAGGGTCACATCGCGGAGCCCGACATCGGCTTCGCACCCTGCCATGCGAAGCTGCCCCACGCAGTGTTCTGGACGCCAATCCTTGATGCCCTGGGCGACCTTTGCCGCGAGCTGATCGGGCGCATCACCGAGGAAGAGTAGATATGGCGTGGGAATCATCGCGGGCTCCAGTCTTGCGCTGAGCTTATGACGGGCCTCCGAGAAACGCGCGCCTTTTCCGACACTTCACAGCCCTGATCCGGACCATGCCGAGCGTGATCAATTTCGCGAACGAGGATATGGCGGGCAATTCCCGTGCCGACGGCTGGCCTCGATCGCGGACGCTGCAATGCAGAAAGTGCCTTGCAAGAGCGCCCGCAAGATCATATCGCGCAGAGCAGGATCTACGACACGATATTGCGAGGCCACCCATGTCTTTCCGCCTGCAACCCGCTCCCCCGGCGCGACCAAACCGCTGCCAGCTCTTCGGCCCCGGCTCGAGGCCCGCCCTTTTCGAGAAGATGGCAGGGAGCGCGGCGGACGTCATCAACCTGGACCTGGAAGACAGCGTCGCCCCCGATGACAAGGAAACGGCCCGCAAGAACGTCATCGCCGCCATCGGCGACATCGACTGGGGAAAAAAGACGCTCAGCGTGCGCATCAACAGCCTCGACTCGCCCTTCTGGTATCGCGACGTGGTGGACCTGCTCGAACAGGCCTCCGAGCGGCTGGACCGCATCATGATCCCAAAGGTGGGCAACGGCGCCGATCTCTACGCTGTCGATGCGCTCGTGAGCGCGGTGGAGGCTGCCAAGGGGCGCGGAAAACGGCTCGCCTTCGAGGTCATCATCGAGAGCGCCGCGGGCATCGCGCATGTGGAAGAGATCGCCGCAGCCAGCCCTCGGCTCGAGGCCATGAGCCTCGGCGCGGCCGATTTCGCGGCCTCCATGGGCATGGCCACGACGGGCATCGGCGGCACGCAGGAAAACTACTACATGCTCCACGACGGCCAAAAGCACTGGTCCGACCCATGGCATTGGGCGCAGGCCTCCATCGTCGCCGCTTGTCGGACCCATGGGGTGCTCCCCGTCGATGGGCCCTTCGGAGATTTTTCCGACGAAGACGGCTTCCGCGCGCAAGCGCTGCGATCGGCGACGCTCGGGATGGTGGGCAAGTGGGCCATTCACCCCAAGCAGGTGGCGCTCGCCAACGAGGTCTTCACCCCCTCAGAGGCCGCCATTACGGAAGCCAAGGAAATCCTCGCCGCAATGGAGGACGCCAAGGCCTCCGGCGCGGGCGCGACGGTCTACAAGGGGCGTCTCGTCGATATCGCCTCGATCAAACAGGCCGAGGTCATCGTGAAACAGGCTGAGCTCATCAGCAGTTAGAGGCGGGAGAGCAAAGCGCGCTGGGGGGGACCCGCCCTTTTTGGCGGCGGGGGTGGGCGGGTGGGCCGCTGTCAAAAAGGGCGGCCCAAATCTTGCCCGCGGCACGGCTCTGCCATAAGCGCCCCTGATGGACCATTTTCTCTATAGAGATGGCGCCCTCTTCGCCGAGGACGTGCCCATAGCCGACATCGCCGCCGAGGTCGGGACGCCGTTTTATGTCTATTCAAGCGCCACGCTCCTGAGGCACTACCACCTCTTCAATGACGCGCTGAGCTGGTCGACGCCCGGGCACCTTGTCTGCTTTGCCATGAAGAGCGCGTCAAACCAGGCGATCCTCAAGCTTCTCGGCGACGCCGGGGCCGGCATGGATGTCGTCTCGGGCGGCGAATACGCGCGCGCCCGCGCCGCAGGCATCCCCGGGGACCGGATCGTGTTTTCCGGCGTGGGCAAGACACGGGACGAGATGCGCCTGGCGCTGGAGGGCGGGGTCCGGCAATTCAACGTGGAAAGCGAGCCCGAACTCACCGCGCTCTCAGAGGTGGCTGAAAGCCTTGGGCAGACCGCGCCGATCACCATTCGGGTGAATCCGGACGTGGACGCCAAGACCAACGACAAGATCGCCACCGGCCGCAAGGGGGACAAGTTCGGTATCCCCATCGCGCGGGCCCGCGAGGTCTATGCGGCGGCCGCCAAGCTCCCCGGCATCAAGGTGATCGGGATCGACGTGCACATTGGCTCCCAGCTCACCGAGCTCGCGCCGTTTCGCACTGCTTACCGGAAGGTGGCCGACCTCACCGAGACCCTGCGCGCCGATGGTCACGAGATCACGCGCCTCGATCTTGGGGGTGGTCTCGGCATTCCCTACGCCCGGGACAACTCTGCGCCGCCCGTGCCGCTCGAATACGGAAAACTGATCCAAGAGGAAGTGGGCCATCTCGGCTGCGAGATCGAGATCGAGCCCGGTCGGCTCATTTCCGGCAATGCAGGCATTCTGGTGGCCGGAGTGATCTACGTCAAAGAGGGCGAGGACCGGCAGTTTCTCATCCTCGACGCGGCCATGAACGATCTCATCCGGCCAGCCATGTACGGCGCCTACCACGACATCGTGCCTGTCACGGAGCCCGCCCCCGGGATCGAGCCCGCGACCTATGACATCGTCGGGCCGGTCTGCGAATCCGGGGATACCTTTGCAAAGGCTCGCGCCATGCCGCGCGTGGCGCCCGGCGCGCTCGTGGCCTTCCGGTCCGCCGGCGCCTACGGGGCGGTCATGTCCAGTGAGTACAACACCCGCCCGCTTATTCCGGAAGTCCTCGTGCGCGGGGATCAATTCGCGGTTATTCGCCCGCGTCCCACCTTTGACGACATCATCAATCGCGATACCATTCCCTCTTGGCTATGATGCCGTTGCTCCGCACCGGAGCGGAGAGCCCGCGATGAACGAGCCCACCGATCTGCCACACCGCGCACGCCGAGCCATCGGCTGGACCCGCGTCGGCATGGTGGCGGAGCGTGTGACCCAGTGCTTCTGGCCGCTCTGGTCCATAGTCTTCATCTCCCTGGGCGCGCTCATGCTGGGCTTCCCGTGGGATTGGGCGGTCGAGGTGGCATGGGCCGTTATCGCCGTGGCGGGTCTCGCGATCCTCGCATCGGTCGTCTTGGGTCTCCGGCGGTTTCGCTGGCCCGGCCGCCTGGAGGCGGAAGGGCGACTTGACGCTTCCCTCCCGGGCAGGCCCATCAGCACTCTCAAGGATGTACTGGCCATCGGGGGCGGCGACGATGCCGCCGAAGGCGTCTGGGCTGCCCACCGTCAACGGATGACAGACCGCGCCGCGCAAGCGACGGCCGTGAAGCCCGGTCTGGAAGTGTCGAACAGGGATCCCTACGCCTTGCGCTACGTGGCGGTCCTCATCCTCGTCGTCGGTCTTCTTTTCGGGTCGATCCTGCGGCTGGGTGACGTGGGAGACCTCGCACCGGGCGCGGCCCAGGCATCTCTCGGCCCCTCCTGGGAGGGCTGGGTGGAGCCGCCACGCTATACCGGGCTCCCGACGATCTATCTCCCGGACGTGACAGACCCGGCCCTCGAAGTCCCCGAGGGCGCCAATGTCACGCTGCGCCTTTACGGCGAGGTCGGCGCGCTCGGCATCGAAGAGACCGTCTCCGCCCGCACCGTCGACCCCGAAACTGACACCGGCGCGACGGGCCTCGGCACTGATCCCGTGCAGAGCTTCGACATCGATCAGGAAGGCACGCTCAGCGTCACCGGCGATGGAGGTCGCACCTGGGCCGTTGCCATCCGCGCCGATCGCGCCCCGACGGTGGATTTCGCAGAAGGGCTGTCCGACCGGGACCCGTCCGAACGCCGGGCGGTCCTCGAACAGGGCTTCCAAGCGCGGGATGACTACGCCGTCGTCGCGGGCTCGGCCTTCTTCGAGCTGCGCCTCGATGCCGTGGACCGGCGACACGGCCTCAGCATCGCGCCGGAGCCCCGGGACACGCTCGTTCTTCAGCTGCCCATGACGATCGCAGGCGACCGCTCTGCCTTCTCCGAGGTCTTGACCGAGGACCTTTCGCTTCACCCATGGGCGAACCTGCCGGTCTCCTTGAACCTCGAGGTCATCGACGAGCTCGAGCAGGTGGGCCGCTCGGACGATCGCAACATGATCCTGCCCGGCCGCCGGTTCTTCGATCCCATGGCCAAGGCCGTCATCGAACAGCGTCGCGATCTCCTATGGAACCGCGACAACGCCGCCCGCATTGCGCAGATCCTCCGAACGCTGACCTATGACGCGGACGATCTCTTCCGGCAGGAGACGACGCGGCTGCGCCTCGAGGCGGTCATGCGCCGGATCGAAACGCTCTCCGAGTACGACATCACCGACGAACAGCAGGCCGAGATCGCCCAGGTGCTCTGGGATCTCGCCATCCAGCTCGAGGAGGGAGACCTCAACGACGCGCGCGAGCGGCTTGAACGCGCGCAGGAGCGGCTGCAGGAGGCCATCGAGAACGGCGCGAGCGACGAGGAAATCGCAGAACTCATGCAAGAGCTGCGCGAGGCCATGCAGGATTTCATGCAGCAGCTCGCAGAGAGCCAGCCCGAGGGGCAGCAAAGCCAGCCGCAAAACCCTGAGAACATGCAGGAGATGACCCAGCAGGACCTGCAGGACATGCTCGACGAGATCCAGCGCCTGATGGAAGAAGGCCGCATGGCCGAGGCCGAGGAGCTGCTCCAGCAACTGCAACAGATGATGGAGAACATGCAGGTCACCCAGGGCCAGCAGGGCGACGGCCAGCAATCCGAGGGCCAACAGGCCATGGAAGGCATGGCTGACATGCTGCGCGAGCAGCAGGGGCTCTCCGATGAAGCCTTCCGCGACCTCCAGGAACAGTTCAACCAGGACGGTCAGCAAGGCCAGCAGCAGGGGCAACAACAGGGTCAGCAGCAGCAACAGGGCCAACAGCCCGGTCAGCAGCAGGGCCAACAGCAGGGCCAGCAACAAGGTCAGCAACCCGGGCAGCAGCAGGGCCAACAGCCCGGTGGTCAGCAAGGCCAGCAGCAGCAGGGCCAGGGTCAGGGTCAGGCGCAGAACCAGCAAGGCCAGGGCGGACAGGGCCAGGACCCCGGTGACCTGCGCCAGGGGCTCGCGGATCGCCAGCAAGCGCTCCGCCAAGAGCTCGACCGCCAACGGGGTAGCCTGCCCGGCGCGGGCACGCCGGAAGGCGACGCGACGCGTGAAGCCCTCGACCGGGCGGGCCGGGCAATGGATGACGCCGAAGATGCGCTGCGCCGCGATGACCTGGCCGAGGCCATCGACGACCAGGCCGAGGCCATGGATGCCCTCCGCGACGGGATGCAAAACCTTGCCGAACAGATGCAGCAGCAACAGGGCGAACAACAGCCGGGGCAAGGCCAGCAAAACCAGCAAGCCGGCAATGCCAACCCCCAGCAGCGCGATCCGCTCGGCCGGGAACCGGGCCAGCGCGGAGAGCTTGGCTCTGACGAGCAATTGCTTGGTGAATTGAACGAGAACCGCCGCGCCGAGGAGCTTCTCGATGAACTGCGGCGCCGGTCGTCAGAAGCCGAACGCCCGGAAGCGGAGCTGGACTACCTCCGCCGGCTTCTCGACCGTTTCTAGCAGTGAAGCTCTAGGTCTCGATCCGCGCGGCGAGGCGCGCCACGGAATCCTGCAGCCAAAGCCTCCAGCCCGTGAGCACGTCCACGTAGCCCGCCAGCACGCCCTCAAGCGCAGGCACCTGCGCGGCGACCATGTCGGCATAGGAGTAGAGACCGGCCATCAGGGCCAAGAGAATGCAAGCCAACCCGAAGCCCACCCGGAAACCGCGGCGATGCCGCTGCGCTTGCACGGCCTCGTCGACCGGAGGCGCGCCCGTTTCCTTGCGCTCGGACGTTGCGCGGAGCGTAGAATTGATCTCGTCGATATCCGGGAGAAGATCCCTGCGGGATCCCGCCACGGCGGCGGCGACCGCTTCCTTGTCGATCGAAGCGGGCGGCGTGGATGGCGGCGTGGCGAGCGGCAGGTCGTCTTGGTATTCGAGCGCCTCTTCTTCCGCGCGGGCCTTGGCCTCGAACTCGGCCTCCTCGCGGAGCACATCGGCGACGGTGCTTTCAAGCGGGCGCCGGCGCGGGGCGGTCACGGGCGCATCGGTTGCTGCCTCTTCGGCATCTTCATCCTCTGCCACATCCGTGCGATCCGAAAGGTCGGCGGAGGCCTCCGCCTGCTCCGGCTCGGCCATCGTGGCCGGGCTCGGCTCCGGCGACGGCACGGGCACCTTGGGAGGCTCCGGTGCGGGCTCGGCCTCTGGTTCGTGAGACGCGGAGTTGGGATGGAAAAACCATGCGTTGCCGCAATTCGAGCACTGCACTTCGCGGCCTTCGGCCGGAATTACGCTATCGGGTACCTCGTAGGTCGCGTCGCAATTCGGGCATATCAGCCGCATGCGCTCCCACCTTTGCCTTGCTCAAATATCTGCCTGAAGCCGTTCTCTCGGCCCTTTTGGCACGTTGTCCTACGGAAGATGCTGAAAAACAAGCTTTCCCTCACCGGAGCCCGTGCTGCGATTGCAACCGTGGCTCCCATGCGGCAGTGTCGCGCCGAGCAAGGCGGGTACAGGGCGCGTGATCGAACTAGACAAGGTGGCCTATTCCTATGGCGGCGGGGAGCTCCTGTCCGACATCTCTTTGGCGTTGAAACCAGGCTCTTTCCATTTTCTCACCGGGCCATCGGGCGCAGGCAAGACGACCTTCCTGCGCCTTATATTCGGCGATCTTCTTGCCACGTCAGGGCAGGTGCGCATCGCGGGCAAGGACACGCGGACCATGTCCCGCGACGAGATCGCGCTGGTGCGGCGGCGGATCGGCGTGGTCCCCCAGAATGCGGTCTTCCTCGATCATCTGCGCGTGGCCGAGAACGTGGCGCTGCCCCTCGTGGTGTCGGGGCGTGACGCCAGCGAAGCCGAGACCGATCTGACCGAACTCCTGAACTGGGTCGGGCTCTCTTCGCATCGTGAAGCGCGGCCGCCGGAGCTTTCCGGAGGCGAAAGGCAACGTGTGGCGCTGGCGCGCGCGGTCATCACATCGCCCGACGTGATCCTCGCAGACGAGCCCACGGGCAATGTCGACTGGGACATGAGCCAGAAGATCCTGCGCCTCCTCGTCGAGCTCAACCGCATGGGAAAGACGGTCATGATCGCGACCCATGACATGGCCCTCATCCGGGCCGCCAAGAGCCAGGTGCAGTCACGCGTGCTCCGCATCGTGGATCGCCGGCTCCAGTTGGCGGGGGCCGACCTGTGAAGCTTTCCATGGTTTTTGCGCTGCTCGTGGGAGATCCCGAGGCTGACCGCGTCGTGCCGCCTTCGGGCTTCACGGCACAGCTCACATCGTTTTCTGCCGCGGCGATGGCCTTTCTTGCGTGTTTTGCCTTGGGTCTGTCGGTGTCCACAGGGCGCCTGGCGGATCGCTGGTCGAGCGAACTGGCGCAGTCTCTCACGGTGCGCATTTCAGCCCCCGCAGCCCAGCTCGATGTGCAGACGGACGCGGCCCTCAACGTGCTCGCCACAACCCCGGGCATCGCAGAGGCGCGGGCGCTGAGCGCAGAGGAGCAGCGCACGCTCCTGTCGCCCTGGTTCGGGTCGGAGCTTCCCATCGAGGAGCTTCCCGTGCCGCAGCTCATAGATGTCCGGGAAGCGGCTGGCGCGGAGCTCGATGTCAGCGGGCTGCGCCTCAGGCTTCAGGCCGAGGCACCGGGCGCCGTGGTGGATGACCATGCCCGCTTCCGCCGCCCGCTTGTGGACGCGGCAAACCGGATCCGGGCCCTGGGATGGCTCTCGCTCATCCTGATCGCCGGCACCATGGCGGCCATGGTGACCCTCGCTGCCAACGCGGCACTTGCCGCCAACCGCCCCGTCATCGAGGTGCTCCGGCAGGTGGGGGCGCGGGACAGCTACATCGCGAAGGCCTTCGTGCGGCGATTCACCCTTCGCGCGCTCACAGGGGCGGCTGCGGGCGCAACCATCGGCATGATCGGGATCGCGCTTTTGCCGGATACCGGCGATCAGGGCGGGCTGCTCACTGATCTCGGCTTCCGTGGCTTCGGTTGGCTCCTGCCAGCCACCATTCCCTTTCTCGCGGCGGCTGTGGCCTTCGCGGCCACGCGCTTTGCAGCGCTCAGAACACTCAGGACGATGGCATGACCGGCGGAATGATCCACTGGCTTCGAGGCTTTATATTCACGCTCAACATCTATCCGATGATGCTGGTGATGGGGATCGTCTTCCTCCCCTACGCGCTCCTCACGCCCAAGGGCGCGGTGTTGGCCTGCCGGACCTATGCCCGCTACGTGATGTTCTCCGCGCGCTGGATGCTGGGCATCACCACCGAGATCCGCGGCACCCCGCCCACCGAGGAAGTCCTGATCGCCTCTAAGCACCAGAGCTTTCTCGACATCATCATGATCTTCAATGCCGTCCCGCAGCCGAAGTTCATCATGAAGCGCGAGCTGCTCTACACGCCTGTCATCGGGCAATACGCCTATCGCCTGGGCTGCGTGCCCGTGCGTCGCGGGCGACGGGCGGAAGCGATCAAGCAGATGGTGCAGGACGTGAAGGCGGGCCGCTCCACTCCGGGGCAATTGTGTATCTACCCCCAGGGCACGCGCATCCGTCCGGGGGTCGTGGCCCCCTACAAGATCGGCACCTACGCGCTCTACCGCGAGCTGGAACAGCCCTGCGTTCTCGCCGCTACCAATGCAGGGCTCTTCTGGCCGCGCTCCGGTATGGCGAAGTCGCCGGGCCATGCCGTGGTGGAGTTCCTCGATCCGATACCGCCCCACGTGCCGCAGGAAGTGTTCATGGCGGATATGGAGACCCGCATCGAAGCGGCCTCGAACGCGCTCATGGAGGAGGCTGGGTTCAAGCCATGACAGACATCACCACCATCGCGCAGCTCGAGGCGATCTACGGCGCGCCCAATCCCAATTCACTGGCCAAGGTGGCGCAGGAGGTCACCCCGGAATACGCCGCCTGGATCGAAGCCTCGCGCTTTGCCGTCCTGTCGACCGTGGGGCCCGAGGGCACCGATGGCAGCCCGCGCGGCGATGACGGGCCGGTCGTCGCGATCGCGGACCCCAAGACGCTTCTCATGCCCGACTGGCACGGCAACAACCGCGCCGACAGCCTGCGCAACATCGTGGAAGACGGCCGCGTGTCGCTCATGTTCATGGTGCCGGGCAAGACGAACGTCATCCGGGTCAACGGAACGGCCGTGCTGAGCCAGGATCCGGAGCTGATGGCACGCTTTCAGGTGAAGAACCGCACGCCGCGGCTGGTCATCCGCATCGCGGTCGGCGAGGTCTACAGCCAATGCGCCCGCGCCCTCCTCCGCTCCGATCTCTGGACGCGAGACGATGCGGCGCTTCCGCTCCCTTCCATGGGCGACATCCTGCGCGCGCAAACCTCAGGCCGTGTCGATGGTAAAGCCTACGACGCGGACTGGGAGGCCCGCGCCGCCAAGACGATGTGGACGAGCGGAGGCTAGGCGGCGAGACCGGTGGAGCCGATGGCGAGGTATTTCTTCCGGCGGTTCGTGACGAGATCGTCAGGGCTCTGAGGTTCGAGCTCGCCGAGCAGCTTGGAGACGGCCGCACCGACATCCTTGATCGCCGTGGGCCGGTCCCTGTGCGCGCCCCCGAGGGGCTCCGGGATGATTTGATCGCACACCCCGAGCTCACGCAGGTCCTGCGCCGTCAGTCGGAGTGCCTCGGCGGCTTCCCGCATCTTCTCGGCATCTTTCCAGAGGATCGACGCGCAGCCTTCGGGAGAGATCACCGAGTAGATCGAGTGCTCCAGCATGGCGACGCGATTGGCCGTGGCAAAAGCCACGGCACCGCCAGAGCCACCTTCGCCAATGATCACGGACACGAGCGGCACGCGGAGCTGGAGGCACTTCTCCGTCGCCCGCGCGATGGCCTCTGATTGTCCACGCTCCTCGGCACCCTTCCCGGGATAGGCCCCTGGCGTGTCCACCAGCGTGATCACCGGCAGACCGAACCGGTTCGCCATCTCCATCAAGCGGATTGCCTTGCGGTAGCCTTCCGGCCGCGCCATCCCGAAATTCCGCGCGATACGGCTCTTCGTGTCGTTGCCCTTCTCATGGCCGATGACCATCACGGGACGGTCCTCGAACCGCGCGAGCCCGCCCATGACGGCGTGATCGTCCGCGAAGTTCCGGTCGCCGGCGAGCGGCGTGTACTCGGTGAAGAGCGCGTCGATGTAATCCTTGCAATGGGGACGCTCGGCATGGCGCGCGACCTGGCATTTCCGCCAGGGTGTCAGGCTCTTGTAGAGATCCTGAAGCATCTGCCGCGCCTTTGCGTCCAGCGCGGCGGCCTCCTTCTCGACATCCATCTCGGCATTGTCGCGCCCGAGCGCGCGCAGTTCGTTGGCCTTGCCTTCGATCTCTGCGAGGGGCTTTTCGAAATCGAGGTAGTTCGTCATGGAGGCTCCCGTCCTTGCGCCGCCTCGTATGGCGCTGCGCGCGGCGCGATGCAACTCCGCAAGATTTGCAAAACTGGCCCATGCGACACAAGCTCTGGACCGATGGAGGGCCAAGCATGCCTGCCAGCTACGAAGACCGCCTGCGAAGGGTGATCGACTACATCTACGACCATGCCGGAGAGGACCTGTCGCTCGACACCCTCGCCGACGTGGCCGCGATGAGCCGGTTTCACTGGCACCGCGTCTTTCGCGCCATGACCGGCGAAACCTGCGCACAGGCCGTGCGCCGCGTGCGGCTGCAGCGGGCAGGCTTTCTCCTCACGCAGGGCATGCCCATCGACGAGGTCGCGCGAAGCTGTGGCCTCGGTGGGCGGGCGGCCTTCACCCGCGCCTTCACGGAGGCCTACGGCATCCCTCCCGGTCAGTTCAGAGGCCAGAGCGCGGAGCGCGCTCTCCTCGTCATGCGACAGTCAAAGGAGTTCAGCATGTTCAACGTGACCTTGGAAAACACCCCCGCCCTCCGCATCGTGGCCCAGCCGCACAAGGGTGACTACACAAACATTGCGCGGGCTTTCGAGCAGTTCGGCGCGGTCATGACCGCACGGGGGCTTTGGCCGCATACCCGCGGAATGCTCGGCGCGTACTACGATGACCCGATGGAGACCCCGACAGAAGAGCTACGCAGCCTGGCCGGTGCCGTGGTGGACGATGCGATGGAGGTCCCAAACGGGCTGACGGAGATCCGTATCCCCGCGGGGCCCATCGCGACGCTGCATTTCAAGGGCCCCTATGGCGGGCTGCCTCAGGCCTATGATTTCCTCTATGGAAAATGGCTCCCGGAGAACGGAAAGGAGCCCAACAACGACGTCGTCTCGTTCGAGCGCTACCTGAACAGCCCCATGGACACCGCACCGGACGAGCTGCTGACCGACATCTGCGTGCCGCTGAAATAGCGCGTTGATGCGGGCGCCGCGTGGTCAGTCCCGGCGCATGCGCAGGAAGATGTAGAGCGGCAGCCCGCAGCTGACGCCGATGCCGAACGTGGCGGGGATGGCGACGAGTGAGAGCCAGTCCCGCCGCGTCACGGCCTCGAAGATCACCCAGACGGTCAGCGCGACGGCGGCGACGGTGAGATCCCAGACAAGACCCGAGGTGGCATCGTTCACATGCCACGCATCCACCATCGCCATGAGAGACCAGCCGTTCGCCTGAAACCAGGAAATGAAATAGCTCATGGGATGGATCGTGCCCCAGACCGCAAGGGCGAGGAAAACCCAGCGCATCAGAAGCCGACGGCGATGGTTACGGGCCCGGCGGTCGCGCCAACGGCCCCATGCGCAGAGACCCCGCCAGACCCAACGCTGACACCTGCATTTCCGAAGGGCGATACAGGCTCACCATCTGCGCCGCACGAGGCGACCGCGACCAGAGCCAGCACTGCAATGATGCGCATCATGTTTCCTGCTCCAAGCGTTTCTTCCAAAGATCGATCTGGGCGCGCACCTGCTCGGGCGCTGTCCCGCCGTAGGACATCCGCGAGGCCACGGACGCCTCGACCGTGAGAACACTATAGACGTCCTCCGTGATCGCGCCATGGACCTCCTGCATTTGTGCGAGGCTGAGCTCGGGCAGGTCGATGCCGGCCGCCTCCGCTTTCGCCACGAGCGACCCGGTGACGTGGTGCGCCTCCCGGAAGGGCATGCCAAGGACGCGCACGAGCCAATCGGCGAGGTCGGTGGCCGTCGAAAACCCGCTTGCAGCCGCTGCCCGCAGCGCTTCGCGCTGGGGAGCCATGTCGCGCACCATCCCCTCCATCGCCGCCAGAGCGAGCATGAGGTTGTCGGCCGCGTCAAAAACCTGTTCCTTGTCCTCTTGCATGTCCTTTGAATAGGTCAGCGCGAGGCCCTTCATCACGGTCATGAGGGCCACGTTGGCCCCGAAGATGCGTCCGATCTTGGCGCGGATGAGTTCGGCTGCGTCCGGGTTCTTCTTTTGCGGCATGATCGAGGAGCCAGTGGAAAAACGATCCGACAACTGCACGAAGCGAAACTGCGCGGAGGACCAAATGACAAGCTCCTCAGCAAGGCGTGACAGATGCATGGCGCAAATGCTGGCAGTCGACAGGAATTCCAGCGCGAAGTCCCTGTCCGCCACGGAATCGAGGGAGTTCGCCGTGGGCCGGTCAAACGCGAGGGCCCGCGCTGTCATTTCCCGATCGATGGGGAAAGACGTCCCCGCAAGCGCCGCCGCGCCCAGCGGGCATTCGTTCATACGCGCCCGCGCGTCCCGGCACCGCGAGAGATCGCGTGAGAGCATCTCCACATAGGCCAGCATGTGATGGCCCCAGGTGACGGGCTGAGCTGTCTGGAGATGCGTGAAGCCGGGCATCACCCAATCCGCGCCCGCCTCGGCCTGTGCCACGAGTGCGCGTATCAGCGCCAGAAGCCCTGCATCGAGTGCATCGCATTGGTCGCGCACCCACATCCTGAAATCGAGCGCGACCTGATCATTGCGAGAGCGTGCCGTGTGCAGCCGCCCGGCTGGCGCCCCGATGAGCTCTGTCAGGCGTGCCTCCACATTCATATGAATGTCTTCTAGAGCCGCGGAGAACTCGAATTCGCCCGTTTCAATCTCTGACAAGACTGTGAGAAGCCCTGTCCCGATCGCCTCTGCGTCTTTAGGTTCCACGATGCCCGTCGCCGCCAGCATGGCAGCGTGGGCCCGCGATCCTGCGATGTCCTGCGCGGCGAGCCGCTGGTCGAACCCGATCGAGGCATTAATCGCCTCCATGATCGCATCGGGTCCGTCGGCGAAACGCCCGCCCCACATCTTGTTCGCGGTGTCGGTCATTTTGGAGAGGCTTTCATGCGTCTGATCACTGCCGCCCTGCTCTATCTCGCCGCTGCGCTCAGCGCAAACGCCGGCGATTTGAACGCGATAGCCGACATGCGCGAGGGCGATATGCGCAAGCTCGTCTTCCACGAAGAGCCGCAGGCAACGTCCACGTCAGCCTTTTATTTGCCAGACGAGACGGAGCATTTCCTGAGCGCCTACGAGGGCAAATACGTGCTCGTGAACTTCTGGGCCACGTGGTGTGCGCCGTGCCGCAAGGAAATGCCGATGCTGTCGGAATTGCAGGCTGAATTCGGTGGTGATGCATTCGACGTCGTGACGATCGCCACGGGCCGAAATCCGGTGGAAGGCATGCGACAGTTCTTTGATGAAATCGAGGTCGATAATCTCCCGATGTATCGCGACCCGCGTCAGGCCGTTGCGCGTGACATGGCTGTTCTAGGGCTTCCCATTACCGTGATCATTAATCCGCAGGGCGAGGAAATCGGGCGCTTGCGAGGCGATGCCGACTGGGCGTCAAACAATGCGAAAGCGATTATTGACGCCCTCCTACAACCTACAGGCTGAAATAAGCCGACGGAGCGGTGCTGACGAGCCCTTCGACAATTTTTTCCTTTCTTTTCTGCCAGCAGCCGCCTATTCGATTTGTCGAATTGGGCTGCATGCTCATTTTACGAAAGGAATAGTAAATGGCTGTCGATCTCAGCAAAATGTCCAAGGCTGAATTGGTAAAGCTCCGCAAAGATGTTGACAAGGCAATCGCGCAATTCGACGACCGCTTGCGGCAAGAAGCTATGGCTGAGCTCGAGCGCAAGGCCAAGGAAATGGGCTTCACCCTGGCCGAGCTTACGGGCACGCAAAGGAAAGCGAAAACGAAGAATCCGCCGAAATATCGCAATCCGGCGGATGCCACCCAGACATGGACGGGCCGCGGGCGTCAGCCGGAATGGATTAAAGCCGCGAAGGCAGCTGGCAAGAATATCGAGAAGTTCGCGATCTAGTCAGGACTTCTTGGGCGCCATCGCCGCCACGGGCAAGTGGCGGTGACAGGAGACCAAGTGGTTATTGAAGAGCCCGCACGCCTCCATCCAGGCGTAGACGATCGTTGGTCCGCAGAAGGTAAACCCGCGCTTCTTGAGATCCTTGGATATCTGGCGCGTCAATTCTGACTGCGTCGGCACCTCATCGAGCGTTCGGTAATTTCCCTGCACT
Organism: Pseudomonadota bacterium; assembly: GCA_038533575.1. Classification (NCBI taxonomy): domain Bacteria; kingdom Pseudomonadati; phylum Pseudomonadota; species Pseudomonadota bacterium. The sequence goes on from JBCAYL010000001.1 coordinate 2,287,244, forward strand.
GGCGCACCGCCGACATGGGCCCACATGAGCGCGGCGAAGTCTTCTGTGTCGAGAAAGACGCGCGCGCCCTTGATCGCGCCCTCGATCTTGCCGCGATGCCGGACAATTCCCGGGTTTCCAAGGAGCCGCTCCACATCGGCGTCTCCCATACGCGCCACGCGCTCCGGGTCGAACCCTTCGAACGCCTCTCGGAAAGCCTCGCGCTTCTTGAGGATGGTGATCCAACTCAACCCAGCCTGAAAGCCGTCGAGCACGAGCTTTTCCCACAGCGCCCGACTATCGTATTCCGGCACGCCCCATTCCTGGTCGTGGTACCGGATGTAAATGTCGTCCTGTCCGACCCAGCCGCAGCGTTCGAACTCCATCTCCGCCCTTTCCCGTTTACCGGCAATTAGCTTTCACTCGTCATACCCCGCTCAGCCCCGGGAGGCGACGCATGGACCGCGAAAAAACGCCCGAAGACCTATTGGAGCATGAGGCGAGCGATCCCCTCACCGCAGCCTTGGACGCGCGCGACGGTGGCGTTCTGGAGATGGTGAAAGACGCGCTCAATTCAAAGCGTGGAGTGCTGGCGTTTCAGCCGGTGATGCAGGCCATGGCACCGTCGTCGCCTGCCTTCTACGAAGGTCTGGTGCGCATTCTCGATACGACCGGCCGCCCGATCCCCGCGCGCGATTTCATTCACGAGGTCAAAGACAGCGAAACCGGCCGGGATATTGATTGTCTGGCGCTGGAGCTCGGGTTGAAAACGCTCGCGGAAGAGGAGGAGATCCGGCTTTCCATCAATATGTCTGCCCGCTCCATCGGATATGGCCGCTGGATGAAGACACTCGATGCTGGGCTCGCGCTCAACCCCACGAGCGCCGAACGGCTCATTCTGGAGATCGAGGAAAAGAGCGCGATGACGATGCCAGAGCTCGTCACCTCTTTCATGCGCGATCTTCAGGGCCTGGGTATCTCCTTCGCACTCGATGATTTCGGCGCGGGCTATACGAGCTTTCGCCACCTGCGCAGCTTCATGTTCGATCTCATAAAGCTGGATGGGAAATTCACGAAAGACATCGCGCGCAACGTGGACAATCAGGTCACCGTCGGCGCGATGCAGGCGGTCGCGCGCCATTTCGACATGTTCACCGTGGCAGGTTCGGTCGAATCAAAGGCTGACGCAGAGACCCTCACCGCAATGGGCATCGATTGCCTTCAGGGCTTCCATTTCGGCGCGCCCTCTCTTGCCCCACCGTGGCGCGAGCCTCCGGAGCGGCGCCGGATATAGCCCCGCACCAGCGCGCCATGCTCTGCACGCAACCCGGAAATGATCTCCTCTCCCCATGTTAGCGCCCACGTCGCGTTGCGTTGTGCCCGTAGGTAACTTACCACCGAGCCAACTGACGGGGCGGTGCCCCTCGTGCGAACGGGCTCCCGCGCTGTCTGACGAGACGCAAAGAGAGGAGTCCCTCAACCATGACCAACGTCGTCATCGCCTCAGCCGCCCGCACTGCCGTGGGCTCTTTCGGAGGCAGCTTCGCCAACACCCCGGCCCACGATCTCGGCGCCGCCGTGCTCGAAGAGCTCGTGGCCCGTGCCGGGATCGAGAAAGGCGAGGTGTCCGAGACGATCCTCGGCCAGGTCCTCACCGCGGCCCAGGGCCAGAACCCGGCGCGCCAGGCCCACATCAACGCGGGCCTGCCCAAGGAAAGCGCCGCATGGTCGATCAATCAGGTATGCGGGTCAGGTCTCCGCGCCGTGGCACTCGCGGCTCAACACATCCAGCTCGGCGATGCAGATATCGTCGCGGCAGGCGGCCAGGAGAACATGACGCTATCTCCCCACGCCGCGCACCTTCGCGCCGGGCACAAGATGGGCGATGTCAGCTACATCGACACGATGATCCGCGACGGCCTCTGGGACGCCTTCAACGGCTACCACATGGGCCAGACCGCCGAGAACGTGGCCGAGCAATGGCAGATCAGCCGCGAAACGCAGGACGAATTCGCGCTGGCCTCTCAGAACAAGGCCGAGGCCGCCCAGAAGGCCGGCAAATTCGATGACGAGGTCGTGGCGTTCACCGTGAAGACCCGCAAGGGCGACATCGTCGTCGACAAGGATGAGTACATCCGCCACGGCGCCACGATCGAAGGGATGCAAAAGCTGCGCCCCGCCTTCGCCCGCGATGGTTCGGTGACGGCTGCAAACGCCTCTGGCCTCAATGACGGCGCCGCGGGTGCCCTGTTGATGACCGCCGAAGAGGCGGAGAAGCGGGGCATCGAGCCCCTCGCGCGGATCGCATCCTACGCAACGGCGGGTCTCGATCCCTCCATCATGGGCGTCGGCCCGATCCATGCGTCCCGGAAGGCGCTCGAGAAAGCGGGCTGGAAGCCGGAGGATCTGGACCTCGTGGAGGCCAACGAGGCCTTTGCAGCGCAGGCCTGCGCCGTGAACAAAGACATGGGCTGGGACCCGGCGATCGTAAACGTGAATGGCGGCGCCATCGCCATCGGCCATCCGATCGGCGCGTCCGGCGCGCGCATCCTGAATACGCTCCTTTTCGAGATGAAGCGTCGGGACGCCAAGAAAGGCCTCGCAACCCTCTGCATCGGCGGCGGCATGGGCGTGGCCATGTGCCTGGAGCGCGATTGATCGCATATTGTGCGCGCAATATTGTTGCGCGCACAGCTCCTCAAGGCTAACAAACTTCAAATCACTATCGGGAGGACACACATGTCCCGCATCGCACTCGTCACCGGCGGCAGCCGCGGCATCGGCGCAGCCATCTCCAAGGAACTGAAGGCGCAGGGCTATGCCGTCGCGGCGACCTATGCCGGCAACGACCAGGCTGCCGCCCAGTTCTCTGAGGAGACGGGCATCAAGACCTACAAGTGGAACGTCGCGGACTATGACAGCTCCAAGGCGGGGATTGAGCAGGTGGAGGCCGATCTCGGCCCCGTCGACACTGTCGTGGCCAATGCGGGCATCACCCGCGACGCCCCCTTCCACAAGATGACGCCCGAGAAGTGGCACGAGGTCATCGACACGAACCTCACCGGGGTCTTCAACACGATCCATCCCGTTTGGCCCGGCATGCGCGAGCGCAAGTTCGGCCGCGTGATCGTCATCTCCTCGATCAACGGCCAGAAAGGGCAATTCGGTCAGGTGAACTACGCGGCGACGAAGGCCGGCGATCTCGGAATCGTCAAAAGCCTGGCGCAGGAAGGTGCGCGGGCCGGTATCACGGCGAACGCGATCTGCCCCGGCTACATCGCCACGGAGATGGTGATGGCAATCGACGAGGCGATCCGTGACAAGATCATCGCCGGTATCCCTGCAGGCCGACTTGGGGAGCCCGAGGAAATCGCGAAGTGCGTGGCCTTCCTCGCCTCCGAGGACAGCGGCTTCATCAACGGTTCGACGATTTCCGCCAACGGCGCGCAATTCTTCGTCTGATCGAAAAAAGGGCCGCCTTTTGCCGGGGCGGCCCTCGCTACTGTTCGGTCACGCGGCTGCTAGGCAGCTGAGGCGACCGGAGCAGGTCTTCCGGAAAAGAATGACTTGATCCATTCCACCCCCGCCGCGAAGGCGGCGGCGCGCTCCGCATGGGCGCGTGCGATTGCGTCACGGTGGGCTTCTGTTGTGGCAACTTCGAACATGGCGGGGTCCTTTCGGGTCGGTGTCTGTCGTCTTGAGTTGAATATGGAAGCGCCAGCGCCCTCGAACAAACGAGACTTGTGGGGCATTCACTTAAGCTATACTTAATTGATATGTCGGATCGCCTTCCACCGCTCACCGCCTTGCGTGCCTTCGAGGCCGCCGCTCGGCACATGTCTTTTGCGAAGGCAGCAGAAGAGCTCAGCGTGACCCCCGCGGCCCTGTCCTTCCAGATCAAGAGCTTGGAAGAGCACTTGGGCGAGCCTGTATTTCGCCGCCTGAACCGCGCAGTGGAGCTCACGGAGGCAGGCCGCGCCCTCGCTCCGGGTTGCTCTGACGGGTTCGCAGCGTTGCAAGGGGCCTGGCGCGCAGTCCGCCGCCTCTCGGATCAGACAAATCTAACTGTCACCGCCGGCCCAGCCTTTACCGCGAAATGGCTCGCCCCGCGGCTTTTCGACTTTGCTCAGGCCCATCCGGAGATCGAGCTGCGCTTTTCCGCATCCTTGCGCATGATGGACTTCAACCGTGACGGCGTGGACGTGGCGATCCGTTTTGGCCTCGGCCCGGATGAGGGGCTCTTCTCGATGCCCATGGCCTCGGAATGGGTGACGCCCGTCATGCTGCCGGAACTGGCGCAGCGCTATCCCACACCAGAGAGCCTGCGGGATGCGCCGCTGATCACGGACCTTTCCATCGATTTCCTCGATCCCAATCCGGACTGGGCGGCCTGGTTCCGCGCGGCCGGCGTCGTCGCGCCGGACGAGATACACGGGCCCAAGTTCAGCCAGGCGGACCATGCCGTTGACGCGGCCCTCGCCGGCGTTGGGGTCGTCCTCGGGCGCCGCGCCCTCTGCATCAAGGACATTGCCGAGGGCCGTCTTGTTGCGCCCTACAAGATCGCGCTCTCCACCGGCGCGCGGTTCCGCTTCCTCTGCCCCGAAGGCCTCGAGAACAGACCGCAGATCAAGGCATTCCGCGACTGGATGCTTGCCGAGATTGAAAAAACCCGCGACGTGGCCGAAAGCTTCGACGTGCGCGAGATCGCGTGAGCCGGGCCACGGCGCTGGGATCCGGCGCGATCCTCCTTTGGTCGCTCCTGGCGCTCTTCACCGTGGGCGCGTCGGATGTGCCGCCACTGATGCTCAATGCGCTGTGCTTTTCGATCGCAACGGTCATTGGCACCGCCTGGATCACGGCCACGGACAGCTGGGGACAGCTTCGCGGGATACCTCCGGCGGCCTATGCCGTGGGCGTCACCGGGCTTGCGGGCTACCACCTCCTCTATTTTCTCGCGCTGCGGAATGCACCTGCGGCGGAGGCTGGCCTCATTGCCTATCTGTGGCCTCTCCTGATCGTACTTCTGTCCGGTCTTTTGCCTGGAGAGCGCCTGCGCAGCGGCCAAATCCTGGGCGCAGCCGCAGGCTTTGCAGGCGTGGCCCTCCTTGTCGGCGTGCGTGGCTTTAACGATGCAAGCGCACTTCCCGGATACCTCCTCTCGCTGGCCTGCGCCTTCACATGGGCGGGCTATTCCGTGCTGTCGCGCCGCTTTGGGGCCGTGCCCACCGCGGCGGTCACGATCTTCTGCGCGGCCGCCGCCGCGCTCTCCGCCATGGGCTCCGCACTCTTCGAGACCCCCGCATGGCCGGAGCCGGGCACATGGCGCGCCATCATCGCCCTCGGCCTCGGCCCCGTCGGGCTGGCGTTCTTTCTGTGGGATGTCGGGATGAAGAGGGGAGATATCCAACTTCTCGGCGTGCTCAGCTATGGCGCGCCGTTGCTCTCGACCCTCATTCTCGTGGTGGCGGGGGTGGCAGAGCCCACGCCCGCCCTTCTCTCAGCGGCCATCCTCATCACGGGAGGTGCTGCAATCGCCGCCCGCGCGGGGCGGCGCGCTAACTCGTAAGTCGTTCAATCTCTTGTTTGAGTCGAAGCTTTTGCTTTTTGAGCTTCTTGACCTCCAACGTGTCGATACCGGGCGCACGCTGGGCTGTCTCGACAGCCTCTGCAAGAGTTGCGTGTTTCCGCTTCAGTTCCGCCAGGTGGGAATTCAAGCTCATCGTGCATCTCCTTTGTTTGAACTGTCATATGACACCACAGAATCGAGATTCTGTCACGCCGCAGCCGCGAGGCCTGTGCGAGCGCGAGCATGACCGGCCAGACATTGCCAATTCATTAATCCGGGAAGGGCAGCGGCGCGCCATCGTGAAGGACGGCGTGGATCGCGGGCGCATAATCCGGGTGGTCGCCTTCGTGGATTGGGGCAGCGTGAAGCGTGAGCGGCGCGTGGAGCCGAAACGGCGCGCGCCCGTCCTTGCGCGCGCGCACCAGGACGAGATGCGCGGCGCGCCCGATACGCGCTTGCAGCGGGAGGACTTCGACGGACCCGAGCGGCATTGCACCGAGCAGATCCGGCAGCCGCTCGGCCCGGTGGATTACCGTGAGCATGCCCCGTGCCCTGAGCCGCTTCGCAGCGACATCGAGCCAGGTCCGAAGCGGTGTCTCCTCCGCCCGCGCCGCCTGCCGCCCGGCATCCGAGGCCGCGAGGCCCTGCGTGAAGTAGGGCGGATTCATGATGACATGGTGAAACTGGCGCTGCCGGAGATCCGGCGGAAGCTGCGCAAGGTCCGCTTCGACGACGTCGACACCGTTCTTCTGGGCCAGAGCGGCATAGGACGACTGTACTTCGACGCCCGTCACACCCGCGCCAGTGCGCTCTGAAAGGCAAAGCGATGCCACGCCCACGCCGCAGCCCAGCTCCAGCACCGTGTCGCCCGCTTGCGCCGGACAGGCCGCCGCTAGGAGCACCGCATCCACGCCTGAACGATACCCCTTCGCGGGCTGCCAAGCGCGCACACGGCCACCGAGAAAGGCGTCATGAGTAATGGCGTCTGTCGTCACCTGCCCAGATCGACATCGTTGTCGCGCAGGATGGCCTCGGCCATGAAGAAATCGCGGTCCGCAACCATCATCCGGCGCGGCAGAACACCGATGGAGCCCTCAAGCACGCTCATATTTGCGTCCATCACGAAAACCGCTATGTCCTCTCCCGACAAGAGAGCCTCGGCAAACGCGATCACGGTTGGGTCGTTGCTGCGCAGAAGTTCTTTCATATCCACCCCATTAAGCGCCGCCTCACGCGGTGTCGAGAATTGGAGCCGCGGGCATGGGCCTCGATCACGCTGCCACGAAACCGCATGAGCGCATGGCGGAGGCCTTGGCCGACGAACTCGACGCCGTGAACGCCCTGATCAGGGAGCGGATGGCATCGAAACACGCGCCGCGCATCCCGGAAGTGACGGCTCACCTCGTGGAAGCGGGGGGCAAGCGGCTGCGCCCGATGCTCACGCTCGCCTCGGCCAAGCTCTGCGGCTACGACGGCCCGTACCATGTCCATCTGGCGGCAACGGTGGAGTTCATTCACACGGCCACCCTTCTCCACGATGACGTGGTGGACGAAAGCCGCCAGCGCCGCGGCCGGCCCACGGCCAATCTTCTCTGGGACAATCAGTCGAGCGTCCTGGTTGGAGACTATCTCTTCGCGCGGTCCTTCCAGTTGATGGTCGAAACAGGCTCGCTGAAGGTGCTCGACATCCTCTCGAACGCCGCGGCGACGATCGCGGAAGGGGAGGTGCTGCAGCTATCGGTGGCCCAGCAGATCGCCACCACGGAAGACACTTACATCCAGGTCGTCCGCGGCAAGACCGCCGCGCTCTTCTCCGCGGCCACGGAGGTGGGCGCTGTGATAGCAGGGCAGCCCGAGCGCGTGCAGACGGCTCTTTTCGAATATGGAGACGCACTCGGCATTGCCTTCCAAATGGTGGATGATCTGCTCGATTACGGCGGCACGTCGGGCGTGATCGGCAAGAACGTGGGCGACGATTTCCGCGAGCGGAAGCTCACGCTCCCGGTCATCCGCGCCATCGCCGCCGCTGACGCGGATGAGCGCGCCTTCTGGGAGCGTGTCATCGGCAAGGGCGAGCAGCGCGAGGGCGATCTTGCCCAGGCTTTAGCGCTCATGGGCAAACACGGCACGCTGGAGAGCACGCGAGAAACCGCGCGGGCCTATATCGCGAAAGCCAAGAGCGCGCTGGCGGCGACGCCGGAGCATCCGCTGCGCGACATGCTCCACGATCTCGCCGACTACGTCGTCGCGCGCGTCAACTGAGCGTTGTCTCCGCCACCCACCATTCGGGATGAAGCGCCTCGAGATGCGCGGCCGCACCCTGGGCCGTTGCAGCGTCCGGGTAGATCCCATAGCAGATCGCCCCTCCCGGGATCACCGCGGCAAGGCTCACGCCGGGCGTGAGCGCAAGCTCATCAAGCATCTCTTGGATCGCCGGCTCGTCTGCATCCGTTTCAACGTGACCACGCAGCCAATCCGCCACCTCCTCGGGCGTCGAGAGATCATCTGGCGGCTCCGGGATCGTCGCGACCTGAGGGCCGCGGCCGGCTCCAAGCTCATGATCCGCGTGGAGCAGAACAACCGGAAGCCTTGGAAGGTCCACGGCGGTCAGCTGATTGGCGGCGGGTTCGATCAGCGCCGCGGCGCCGCGGCGGACAGTCAGCGCCTCGAGCGCGCGCTCGCTCGGCGATTCCACGTCCAGTGCCGCGACCATGGCGGCGATCCCGAGTGCCGGGTCGAAGGGCAAATCCTTCTTGACCGTAAGCTCACCGGTCGTTGACTGCGCCACCACGAGAGCAAAGGCCGCTGCCTGCCGCTCGGCTTCCGTGCCGGGCTCGATGTCGCCAAAGGGCCCCTGCCAGGTGATCCCGTCTCGGCTCGCCGGCGATGAGGTCAGGGTGTCGCCGAGACTTGCGAGGGTCAAAAGCGTCCGCCCGTCACGGCTCGCGGCGAGCGGGATGAGTGCGCGCGCGCGGCGCTCAACCTTCGTCGTTGGCGAGTTCAATGCGCGTGAGGCCTTCTTCCTCGAGCACCACGTCGAGACCGACCTCAAGCTTGCGTCGGATCCGCTCGGCCTCTTCGTCGTCTGGGCCAAAGCTCAAGGCCCGCTGCCATTGGAAATGCGCCTCCGTGCGACGACCCACGGACCAGTAAACATCGCCCAGGTGATCGTTGATGATCGGATCGGTGGCCATGAGCTCCACCGCCGCCTCCATGGGGGCGACGGCCTCGTCATAGCGACCGAGCCGGTAGAGCACCCAGCCGAGGCTATCGAGGATGTGGCCATTGTCCGGACGCAGTTCCGCCGCGGTCTCGATCATCTCCAGCGCTTCACCGAGCTTCATGTTCTTCTCGACGAGCGAGTAGCCGAGATAATTGAGGACCTGCGGCTGGTTCGGGCGCATCACGAGCGCCTGTCGAAAATCGCTCTCGGCCGCGTCCCAGTTTCCCTCGCGCTCATGGGAAATCCCCCGCGCGAAAAAGGTGAACCAGTGGCGGTCATCGACACGGTCGATCAGTGAAAGCCCGTTGGTGTAGGCCTTGGCGGCCTCGCCGTAGCGCTCAAGACGACGCAGCGTATCGCCAAGCTTGATACGGATCGTGGAGATATCGGGATGGGATTTCGAAAGCTGCCGGAGGGCTTCCACGGCGGCCTCCCCACGCTCCGCGGTGTAAAGGGCGTTCGCCCGACCGATCTCCGCCGTGATGAACTCGGGCGCGCTCTGGGGCACACGATCATAGGTGGCTGTCGCGAGCCCCGGGCGGTCGAGCCGCTCCAAATAGTCAGCCGAAAGCATGAGCGCATCGATATGCGCCGGGTTGAGCGCCTCGGCGAGCCGGGAATAGAGGAGCGCGTAGCTATCGGCGGCCTCCCCATCGAGCGCGGCGGCCACGGTATAGAAGACCTCGGCCATGCCGTGGGCGGGCTGGGACACTTCCGTGAATGGCAAAGCCTCGCCCGCGGCGAGGCGCCGGTCGAGATCCGAGAGCGTCGCGTCAAGGGCGGGCCCGACGACGCGGGCGATTTCGGCCCGGGCGAGATCGTTCTGGCCCAATTGGCTCAAGACCATCGCACGGGTGATGAGGCCCCGGCGGTTGTCTGGGATCGCCCCGGCAGCACGGCCCGAGAGGATTTCCTCGGCGGCGGCGAAGTCTCCCATGTAAGCGAGGGCCAGCGCCTTGTGATGCAGCGCGAAAGGACGCAGCCCATCGCGCTCGGCCACGGCGTCGAAGGCCGCGAGCCCGTCTTCCATGCGCTCTGCCCCGATCAGCGCCCAGCCATGAAGGAGGCTGTCGACAAGCGGACCGACGCGGGTGCCGCCCTCGAAGCTCGCAATCATTGCGTCGAAGTCACCGCGCAGCGCTTCGTCCACGACCACCGTCATGTGCGCCACCTGGCTCGGCGAGCCGGTCTCGAGCATCTTTGCGCCCAGCGCCGCTGCGGGCGCGAACTCCGCCATCGCAAGATGCGCCGAGAGGGCGTTTTCCATGTGCGCGTGGTTGGAGGCGTCTCGGGCGAGGGCCTGGTGGTAGTACTTCGCCGCGGCGGCGTAGTCGTTGTCTGCGGCGGCCTGGCGGGCGGCGAGATAGGCCCCGGCGACCCCCATTTCGAGCCGCTCTCCCGCGGCGCTTGATGCACAAACCATGCTCAGTGCCAGCGCGGCACCCTTGACTGCAAGCCTCATACCTGTCCCCTGAGCAACCCCTACGTGCCCTTGGGCGGGGAGGCTACGCAGGCAAATTTACGAAAGCAATGCGGCGATACGCAAAGGGCGGCCCGAAAGCCGCCCTGATCGATCACAATTTGCCTGTTTGGCGCGTTTTTACATGTTCGGATAGTTCGGACCGTCGCCGCCCTGCGGCGTCTTCCAGACGATATTCTGGCTCGGATCCTTGATATCGCAGGTCTTGCAGTGAACGCAGTTCTGGAAGTTCACGACGAAACGCGCCGACTTTTCAGGCTCTTGGACAACCTCGTAGACACCGGCCGGACAGTACCGCTGAGCCGTTTCGTTGTACTTGGCCAGGTGATCGAGCACGGGAGTGTCCCAATCGCGCACTTTGAGGTGGGCTGGCTGGCTTTCCTCGTGATTCGTCATCGCGAAGGACACGTTGGTGAGGCGATCGAAACTGAGCTTTCCGTCAGGCTTCGGGTAGTCGATGGGCTTGTGGTAGTGCACCGTCTCCGTGCTGTCGGCGTCCGATTTCCCGTGCTTCAGCGTGCCGAGGAACGAGAGGCCGGTCAGCGAATTGCACCACATATCCGCGCCGCCCAAGGTCAGCGATGCCATGAGGCCGTACTTGGACCACACCGGCTTCACGTTGCGCACGGGCTTGAGATCCTTGGCGATGGGCCCCGTCTTGACGGCCGTGTCATAGGCCTCGAGCGTATCCCCCGCCCGCCCGGCAGTGATCGCCTCGTGCGCGGCTTCGGCGGCGTGAATGCCGGAGAACATGGCGTTGTGATTGCCCTTGATGCGCGGGACGTTCACGAGCCCCGCCGAACATCCCAGCAGCGCACCACCCGGGAACGCCGTCTGCGGGATCGACTGCCAGCCGCCCTCCGAGATCGCGCGCGCACCGTAGGCCACACGCTTACCCCCGGCGAGGAGCTCCTGCATCATAGGGTGATGCTTGAAGCGCTGGAACTCCATGTAGGGGAAGACGTGCGGGTTCGCGTAGTTCAGATGAACCACGAAGCCCACATACACCTGGTTGTTGTCGAGGTGGTACACGAAGCTGCCGCCGCCCGCGTTGGAGCCGAGCGGCCAGCCCATCGTGTGCGTGACCGTGCCGGGCTTGTGCTTGGCTGGGTCGATCTCCCAGATTTCCTTCATGCCGAGCCCGTATTTCTGCACGTCGGAATTGGCGTCGAGATCGTATTTCGCGATCACCTCTTTCGAGAGCGATCCGCGCACTCCTTCCGACAGGAAGACGTACTTGCCGTGAAGCTCCATGCCCGGCTCGTAGCCCGGCCCCTTGGTGCCATCGGAATTCAATCCGAATTCACCTGCGACGACACCCTTCACTTCGCCGTTCTCGCCGAAAACGAGCTCAGAGCAAGCCATGCCCGGGAAGATCTCCACGCCCATGCCCTCGGCAATCTCGGCCATCCAGCGGCAGACATTGCCCATCGAGACGATGTAGTTGCCGTGATTGTTCATGAGCGGCGGCATGATGGCGTTCGGGATCTTCATCGACCCCGCTTCGCCCAGCATGTAGAAATTGTCTTCGGTGACCTCCACGGAGATCGGCGCCTGCATCTCGCGCCAATCAGGCAGGAGCGCATCGAGGCCCGAGGGATCGAGGACCGCACCTGACAGGATATGCGCGCCGACCTCGGACCCCTTCTCGAGCACCACGACCTCGAGCGAGGCATCGAGTTGCTTGAGACGGATCGCCGCCGAGAGGCCCGCGGGCCCGGCGCCCACGATCACGACGTCATATTCCATGGCTTCCCGCGTTGCGTCGGTCATTTCACTCACCTGCGTCATCCGTGTTGCGTATGTAGCCGTTCACCTGCTCCCCCGTATAAATGGCCACCTGCCGCACACGTCAATTGGAACGGGACGTTATTTGCGCCCGTCGCGACGTTGGGACGCCATTTAAGATGTTGGAAACAAAGAAGGGGCCGCAAAGGGCCCCTTCCGTCACCGCTCTAAAGACAAGATTTAGAAACGATAGTTCAGATGCGCGCCGACGGTCACGACGTTGGCGGTCAGTTCGTCGAGCTCGAAGTTCTGGAACCGGTGGTAGAGGACCTCCACACCCGCGGTGATCGTGTCGGTCACGAAGCTCTCGTAACCCGCGCCGACGAAGAAGCCGCCGCTGTCGCCCACAGCCTCTTCCGACAGATAGGCCTGCGCGAAGCCGCCGGTACCATAGAAGTAGTTGCCGCCATTTTGCACGCCACCCCGGGCACCGATCCGGAAGACCGCGTCGATGTCGGTCACACCCTCGAGGTCGATCTCCGTGATGTCGTACTGCACACCCCCGCCGAGGAGGAAGCCGCCGACATCGGTGTCGAAATAGGCGCGCGCGCCAATGAGGGCATTGTCGCCCTCGAGCTCCGCCGCGTCCGACGTGTCGACGTCGCCATAGGAAAGCTGGACGCCGACGGACGGCCCTTCAAAGCTTTGTGCCGCTACGAGGCTCGGAATAAGTGCAGTGAGTGCTGCCGTGATAAGGATACGCATTGATTGAAATCCTTCTGGGGTTGGGATGTTTCAGAAGGTGATGCGGGGCGACGGTGCCTCAAAGCCCCTCGCGGGTCCGTGAATGACTTCGGCGAAAGCTCGCGCCTCGGTTGCACGTTTTCGCCGACGACTCGGCCTCCGCGATCACGCCGGTGAAACAAACCTGCGAGTGGTGTGGCGATTCTCCGCCGGTGCCTCAAATCCAAGCATCCTCTGTTTTTCCAGGGCACTTTCATGGTCAAAGAGTGCGCCGGGCCTTCCCGCTTGCATTCACATCCCCACATGGGTCACATCCGCAAATCGCCCCAAAGGAGCGTTCCATGGACAAGATACCGCTGACCCGCGCGGGCTATGAGAAGCTCGACGCAGAACTCAAGACCCTGAAGAGCGTGGAGCGGCCCGCCATCATCGCGGCCATCGCCGAAGCGCGCGAACTCGGTGATCTCAAAGAAAACGCGGAATACCATTCCGCGCGCGAAAAGCAGGGCTTCATCGAGGGTCGCATCAAGGAGATCGAGGCGGTTATCTCCCGCGCGGATGTCATGGATCCCGCGAAATTCTCCGGCGCGGTCAAGTTCGGCGCCACGGTGGAACTCGTGGACGAGGACACCGACGAGGAAAAAACCTACCAGATCGTGGGCGAGCCCGAGGCCGACATCGAAAACGGCAAGCTCAACATCAAGTCCCCGCTGGCCCGCGCGCTCATCGGCAAAGACGAGGGAGACAGCGTCGATGTCCGGACGCCCGGGGGCGCGAAAAGCTACGAGATCCTGAGCATCACCTACGTCTGAGCACGCCGCCATGGCCGCAGAAGAGACCAAGCAGACACCGCCGCAGCAGCCTCCGCTGGGGATTTACGAGTCCACCCGGGACACGGCTATTTCCGGCTCCGAGGTCATCGCCATCGGGCTCTCCGTGGCGTGGCTTCTCGGCGCGGCCATCTTCTTTCTTGGCATGGGCGGTGGTCAGATGTTCGAGCCGGGCAATCAGGGCCAACTGACCTTCCTGATGACGCTCCTCGCGGTCTTCGTGCCGGTGGCGATCATCTGGGTGGCTGCCTCCGCGGCACGGTCCGCACGCATCGTCCGTGAGGAAAGCCAGCGCCTTCAGGCCGCCATCGACGCCATGCGCCAAACCTACGTGGCCGAGCGCCAGACCCACGGCCTCACACCCTCGCCCGCCGTGGAAAAGAAGATCGATGAACTCGTCGCCGCTGCAAAGCAGACAGAGACGGCAGTCGCCACCTTCACCTCGAGCCGCACGCCGGCCGTGCGGCGATCCTCGGAGCTGCAAGGCTCGGACGATCAGCCCACGCTGGCCTTCGGGACGCGGGCCGAGGATCTCGCGCCTCCGCTGGCAACAGAAGACCTCATTCGCGCGCTAAACTTCCCGGAGACCGCCGAAGACCAGGACGGCTTCAGCGCGCTGCGCCGGGCCCTGAAGGACCGCAAGGCCGCCAGCGTCGTGCAGGCGAGCCAGGACGTCCTCACGCTCATCAGCCATGACGGCATCTACATGGACGATATGCGCCCGGACCGCGCAAAGCCCGAGATCTGGCGCCGCTTTGCCGCCGGAGAGCGAGGGCGGCAGGTGGCAGCGCTTGGCGGGATCCGGGACCGCAGCTCGCTCGCGCTGACCGCGGGCCGCATGCGGTCAGACACGATCTTTCGAGATGCCGCGCACCACTTCCTGCGCCGGTTCGACCAGCTTCTCGTTGAGTTCTGTGAAGAGGCCTCCGACGCGGAGATCGCGGCACTGGCCGACACGCGCACCGCGCGGGCCTTCATGCTTCTGGGCCGTGTGACGGGCATGTTCAGCTGAGCGGCAGCGCCATGGTGGTGGCCTCGCGAAAGCCCATGAGCGGCGCGAGAAGCCCAGATTTCATTCGCCCCACTTCCTGAAAGCCGTACCGCTCGTAGAGCGCTCGGGCGCGCGTATTCGTGTCCACGACGTCGAGCCGCACGGTGTCGCAACGGTTCATGCGGGCCGTCCAGACCACCGCGTCGAGGAGCTTTGAGCCCACGCCTTGCCCCCGCGCCGCCTCCGCGACGAAGATCCCATCCATTTGCAAGACGCCCTCATCGAGCTTCCTCTCGAAAAGATCGAGGACCGCCCCGCGCCAGACAGCGCCGAAGGCCCCGTAGCTCGCACGCAGATCGGCGTAGCTTGCCGTCATGAGCCCGCCTTTCGCGGTCTTGATCCCGGCCACGCCCACAAGCCTTCCATCAAGGGTCGCCGAGAAGGCAAAATCGGGCCGCAGCCCACGCGCGATGAAAGTGACAGCGCGCGTATCCGTGCCGAGGGCCGGGGCGAGCTTGGCGCCGAAAGCTTCGAGAAAGAGCCGTGCCACGTCGGCCCTGTGTCCCTCCTTGAATCCCGGCGCGATGGTGACGGTCATGCCATGAGCCCCGTGAACGGGATGTAGCGGACGGGCGTGCCCGGCGCGATCTCTTGCGCGTGATCCGGAAGCTCGACGAGCCCCTCGGCCCAGCTCAGTCCCGCGATCCTGCCCGACCCTTCCGACGGATAGACTTCCGCTGCGCCGTCCCTGATCCGCGCGCGCAGATATTCCCTGCGCCCCGCCTTTTTTTTCTTGGAGAAGGCCGCGGGGACCTCGACGGAGAAGGGAGCCTCGAAACGTCCCCCGCCAAGCTTGGCGAGAGCGGGCCTCGCGAAGATAAGCGTGCACACGAGCGCGGCCACCGGATTGCCCGGAAGACCGAAGACGGGAACGCCCTGCCAGAGGCCAAGCGCCAGCGGTCGCCCCGGCTTCACCGCGATGCGCCAAAGGGCCATCGTCCCTGTTTCATTGAGGAGCGCGGAGACATGGTCCTCCTCCCCGGCGGAGGCACCGCCGGAGGTGAGAATAGCATCGGCGCAAGCGCCATCGAGGCGCGCCCGCAGAGCGTCGCGATCATCGGGACAAATGCCGAGATCGACGACGTCGTAGCCCGATGCCCGAAGCAGGGCCTTCAGCATCGGCCGATTGGCATCGGCGATCTGCCCAGGGGCCAGCGGTTCCCCCGCCTCGCGCAGCTCGTCCCCCGTCGACAGGACGGCGACGCGAAGCGTCTTTCTGACAGGCACCGCGCCGTGCCCTGTCGCTGCCAGAAGCGCGAGATCGGCAGGTGTGAGCTTGCGCCCCGCTTCGAGCACGGCCGCGCCGGCCTCCACATCCTCGCCCGCCGGCCTCGTATTGGCACCCGTTTTGAGCGGCCCCTCCGCGGAGATCCGCTCCGGGCCGATACGGCAATCCTCTTCGAGCACCACGGTCGTCACGCCCTCGGGCAGCGCTGCCCCGGTGAGAATGCGCAGCGCTTGGCCCTCCGGCAGCCTCCCTTCGAATGGCGCACCGGCTGCGGCCCGTCCCTTCGCCAGAGGGATGTGATGCAGGCCCTTTCCCAGCCCCTCGGCCAGCCCGTACCCGTCCACGGCCGAATTCGCAGCCGGCGGATGAGATCGCAGCGCTGTCACGTCCGCAGCGAGGATGCGCCCGGAGGCGCCGTCGAGCGCGCAGGTCTCCATGGATGTCACGGGGGCAAGCCGGTCATCGAGGAGCGCGAGCGCCTCGTCCACGGGTGTCCAATGGGTGCCGGGCGGGAGAGCGAAACAGTCATTCGCCAGACGCCCGTGGCGCGCGGCCGCTGACAGTGTCGCCTCGTGTCCGAGCCCCAAGATCCATCCCTCCTCCGGCGCGGCTACGTCGAGCATGGCCTCAAGCTCCTCGGGCGCGAGCCGGGCGACGGCGTCTGCGAGAATGCGCACCTGTGCCGCGTCCTTGATCTCTCCGGGGCGTTGCCCCTCGGCGATGTCTGCCGCGACGAGCGAAGGCCAAATTTCGACAAAGGCCACGGGAGCCGTGAGCCGCTCGAATGGCCAGACTGCGATCTTGCCCGCGTAGCGCGCCCTCAGGCGCGCGAGCGAGGCTATGCCGGTGAGCGCCTGGCTTCCGACGCTCCCGGCGCCGCCGAGTTGCCAGCAGGAAAACGCTCCCGTGGTCTGCCGCTCCGCGTCCCGCCATTCGTTGATGGGAAAGCGTGCAGGCTTCTTCATGGGCACGGTGCCCGCGCCGAAAGGGTCGAACCAGAAAGGACCGTCTCCAGAGAAGCACGCGTTCATGGCGGCGGCCACGTCCATGCGATCGCGACCGTCCGCCGTCGTCGGCAGGACCTCGGCCAGATGGGACCAGAGCGCAAAGGGATCGTCCTGGCCCGTGACAGCACGGGCAAACCCGGCTGGATAGCCAAACGGAAAGTCGAAGCCGATAAAGAGCCTTTCCCCGCCCGCGAGCGCCGCGTCGATCCGATCCGTGAGCCACGCCTCCGCGACCACGCGATTGCGCGCGTAGATCGGCTCCTGCCCCGCCTCGCCGATCCAGATTGCATCCTTCTTTGGCCGCGGACCGCGGTCTCCTCCGCCGGACCAATCCACCATGACGAAGGCGTCCCAGGTCACCGGGCCAGTTCCGCGAGGATGAAATCGGCGATCTCCCCCGTCGCATCGAGGCTGAAGCGCGGGCACCGCACATCCACGGGCGCGTCGCTGGCCACGGCGCGGATCTTTGGATCATCGGGCGCCATGAGCGGATGGCCCGTCTCCGCACGCCACGCTTCGATCTTTGGGTGCGGGTCGCGCTTCCACCCTTCCACGAGCACGATGTCCACGGGGGAGAGCTTGGCCAGGAGCTCGGAAAGGGGTGGCGGTTCGGCGCCGCGGAGCTCGGCCATGAGCGCCCACCTGTCGCTCCCCGCCACGAGCACTTCTTGCGCGCCTGCCACGCGGTGGCGATGGCTGTCCTTGCCGGGCTGGTCGACATCGAATGCGTGATGCGCGTGCTTGAGCGTGCTCACCGTGAGCTCCCGCGCGGCCATCTCGGCGACGAGTCGCTCCATCAGCCCTGTCTTGCCGGCATTCTTCCAGCCCACGACACCGAAGACCTTCACAGCATCTCCTCAGCCTGCGCGAGGTCCTCTGGCGTGTTGATATTGAAGAACGCGCCGTCGTCGAAGGCGGCCGTGGCCGCCCCGTGGCTGTCGGTCCAGAGGACGACCTTGCGCAGGCCCTGGCCGAGGGCAGAGCGGAGATCCTCGCGCAGGGAGACCGGCCAGTACCCGAAGGTCGGATGCCGGTTCGTGCGTCCGCCTTCCCAGGTGGCGGAGAGCGCTAGCGGCGTGGAGGCTTTCGCTGCCGCGCGCTCGAGACGCTCGGCGAGGTCCATCGGGAAAAACGGGGTATCAGCCGCGGCCGTTACGATATGCGTCGCCCCCACAGACTGCGCCCAATCGAGCCCGGCGAGCACGCCTGCGAGGGGGCCCGGTTGATCGGCGATGCTGTCGGCGATGATAGGCAGGCCGAAGGGGTAGTAGCGTCGCGCATCCCCGTTTGCATTGATGGCAAGGCCCGCCACCTGCCCTTCGAGCCGTTCGATGACGCGATCCATGAGCGTGCGCCCGCCAAGCTCGAGAAGGCCCTTGTCGACCCCGCCCATGCGCGCGCCCTTCCCGCCCGCGAGGATCACGCCAACGGGCAGCTTCATGACCGGACGAGCCTCCCCGCTCCGCTCAGGCATGCATATCGCCGCCCCTTGAGCCGCCCGATGAGCGTGAGCCCCACCTGCTGCGCGATTTCCACGCCCCAGGCCGTGAAGCCAGAGCGGGATGCGAGCACCGGGATACCCATGAGCGCGCATTTGATGACCATCTCGGAGGTGAGACGGCCTGTCGTGTAGAGGACCTTGTCCGCCCCGCTCACGCCTTCCGAGCGCATCCAGCCTGCCACCTTGTCCACCGCGTTATGGCGGCCGACATCCTCCATGTAGACGAGCGGGCGATCTCGCACGCAGAGCACCGTGCCATGGATCGCGCCAGCGGAAAGATAGAGCGATGGCGTGCGGTTGATCTTCTCGGAAAGTGTGAAGAGCCAGCTTTCCCGAAGCTCCCCGGGCGCCAGCGTCAGCCCCTCGAGCCCCGCCATCATGTCGCCGAAGACAGTCCCCACGGCACAGCCCGACGTCCGCGTTTTCTTGGCGAGCTTTGCCTCGTGGTCGGTCTCGCGGGCCGTCCGCACGACGACGGTCGCGACCTCTTCGTCGTAATCGACGCGGGTGACGTCCTCGTCAGGGGCGAGCATGCCCTGGTTCGCCAGAAAGCCCAGGGCCAGGTATTCGGGATAGTCTCCGATCGTCATTGCCGTAACGATCTCCCGCGCGTTGAGAAAGATCGTGAGCGGGCGTTCCTCCACCACACGCAGCTCGTGCGGCGCGCCCGCTGCATCGACGGCGCGCACCGTCCGTGTCAGCCCCGGGCAGTCCGGGTCCGGCGCGATGATGTAATCCGAGGCGATATCGAGCGTGCCCATTTGCATCCACTCATGCTGCGAGATAGCGGTGCGGTCGCGGCAGGTTAGGAGAGGATCGTGGGCGAGGCCACCCGGAAAGCGGCATTCACGCTGGGCGTTCGGCACGGTCTGCCCTTCATCGTGCTGCTCGTCCCCTTCGGCGCGCTTTTCGGCGTCGTCGGCACCGAAGCCGGCCTCTCGCTCGTGGAGGTCATGAGCTTTTCAATCGTGGTCGTCGCCGGTGCCGCGCAATTCACGGCCGTGGCCATGATGCAGGACGCGGTGCCCACGCTCATCGTCATCCTCACCGCGCTGGCGGTAAACCTGCGCATGGCGATGTATTCGGCAGCGCTGACCCCGCACCTCGGCCATGCGCCCTTCTGGCAGCGCGCGTTCATCGCGTATTTCATGGTGGATCAGGCCTTTGCCCTCGCCTCTGTCACCTACGAGGAACGGACCGACTGGTCGCTCCAGGAAAAGGTGGCCTACTATTTCGGCGTGATCGTTCCGGTGGCGCCGTGCTGGTATCTTGCCACGCTGGGCGGTGCCCTTGTCGGCGAAGCCGTCCCCGAGGCGCTGGCACTCGATTTCGCGCTGCCCATCGTGTTTCTCGCCCTGATCGCGCCCGCGCTCCGGACGGCCGCCCATGTCGCGGCGGCGGGGACATCCATCGTGGTCGCGCTCCTTCTGGCGTGGCTTCCGTTCTCACTCGGCCTGCTCGTGGCTGCCATCAGCGCGATGATCGTCGGCGCGCGCGTGGAGCTTTGGCAGGAGACAGGGCGATGATCGACGCCTCCACCTGGCAGGTCTGGACGGTCATCATCGCGCTCGGAATCGGGAGCTATGCCTTCCGGCTGTCCTTCCTGGGCCTCATCGGCGCCCGCGCCATGCCCGGCTGGGTGCTCAGGCACTTGCGGTATACCGCGGTCGCCGTTTTGCCCGGGCTCGTGGCACCCGCCGTCATCTGGCCCGAGGCCACGGGTGGCGCGCTCGATCCTGCCCGGCTCTCAGCCGCCATCGTCACCTGCGTGGTGGGTTACCTCAGCCGAAACGTCGTCGCAGCCGTGGGAGCGGGCGCTACCACGCTCTACACGCTGCTCTGGCTGCTCTAGAGCGTCGCCGTCTCCCAGAACTTCTCTTTGTCGGCATCATCGTCCTGCCGAAATTCGAGCCTCGTGATGCCCGGCTGATCGAGAAGCTGGTCGTGGAGCCGGTCCGGGAACCACGTGGTTTCCACCTGAAACGGCAGCCCCGGCGCGCGCGCGAGGACAGACGAGACCGAGCGGGTGCAGAGCGCGTCGGGCACAGGCCCTTCCTTGCGCACCTCGGCGAGGATGTATCGGGCCGTGGCTGGTGGCACCTCGGAAATCTGCAGCGTCGTCCAGAACGTGGACCGCGTGTGGTAATCGACGAAGGCCCGCCGCGCGGGCTCTGTGATGCCGAAGATCACGTCATGCTGTTCGGGCAGGGCGGGATGCTCGAACGTGCCAGCGGGGTCGAAGACCACCCGCTGATCCGCGTGGATGAAGAGCGCCGTATGCGCGCCGTAGTCGGAGCCGACATTGAAGGACGTGAAAACCTCGACCCGCGTCGGGCCACGCGTTGCCACGAAGGCATTCGCCACCGCCGCGGGATCGGCGAAGACACGCCTTTTGGTCGAGCACCCGGCCAGAAGGGCCGGCGCGCCCAGAAGGAACGCGCGACGATCCACGGGCACTTAGCCGTTGACGAGATAAAGCAGAATGAGGGCCACGATGCAGATCACCATGCCACGGCCGACAATGGACAAGAACTGCGCGAAGGTCTTCTCCTGCGTCTCGATATTCATCGTGCCATGCTCGTGCGTTTCGGCGTGGTCGTCGGCCATGGGTCTCTCTCCGTTTGACTTGCGCATGGCATACCGTGGCACGCAGGCCCTGTCACGGTGCCAAAGGCGCGCAGCGCGTGCTTCCGATTGGGGGCCGATCTGCTAGAAGCCCGGCATGGGCGGCCAGCAGGATCTCCAGGCTCTTTTCGCGGGAATGTCCCCGGTGTTGAACCCGGGCACCTACGGCTTCGCCACCGTCACAACGATCGAAGAAGCAACCGCGCTCACGCCCGTCATGATCATGCATGAGGCAGAGGCGATCACGGTCATCCTACGCTGGAGTGCCGCAGAAGAGGCGGGGCTCACGCCGGAATTCCACTGTTGCTGGATCACCCTCAATATACACTCCGCGCTCGATGCGGTGGGCTTTCTGGCGGCCATTTCCACGCGGCTCGCGGGGCTGGGTATGGGGATCAATCCCGTGGCGGGCTTCTACCACGATCACCTCTTCCTGCCCGCCGACCGGGCGGAAGACGCCATGCAGGAACTCGCGCGGATCGTGGTCGAGGCTCAGACCGCCCGATAAACGAAGGCACCCGCCTCGTTGAGCTCCCGCGTCACCGCTCCCCGATGAAAGAGGTGCTGGCAATGGGCGAAGGCCTCCACCAGAGCGAGGCCGTATTCTCCCTTGCCGATCTCGCGCTTGAAGATCGGAAGGAACGTCTCGCCTGCGGTGCTGGGCGTCTCGAGATGCGCCAGGAGCCGCCGCAGGACGCCGTGGTGATTGTCCATCAGCTGACCTAGGCGCAGCGGAAGCCCCTGGAAGGGTCTCTTATGCCCCGGCAGCGCCAGCTGCTGCGGCTCCGCGAATGCGCTCAGGCGCTCGCAGGAGGCGATCCAGTCGGCGACCGGGTCCGCCTCGGGCTCGGTTGGGTAGAGGCCGATATTAGGGCTGATGCCGGGAATGATCTGATCCCCGGTAAGTACGAGCCCGTCATCACGAGACCAGAAGGTGGCATGATCAGGCGCGTGTCCCGACCCGAGGCGCACGACCCAGGTCCTGCCGCCGAAGCGGATCACATCGCCCTCACTGAGCCGGGTATAGCCCAGAGGCATGTGCTCGACGACATCCGCGAAGTTGAAGGGACGCTCGTCCAGCCGCGCCGCCAGCACGGCCGCATCCATGCCCGCCCGTTTGTAGAAACGGACTGTTTCCGGCGGATACTTCTCCTGCACGTCGAGCGTGAGCATGCGTGCCGTGAGCCACGCCGTACGGGTCATGAAGAGCTCGGCGCCCTCCGCCTGGAAGCGCCCGGCATATCCGACATGGTCAGGATGGTGATGCGTGCAAATCACCCTTGATATGGGCTTCCCGCCCAGCGCACCGGAGCGCAAGGTCTCCAGCGCCGCCTCGCCCTTCGGCCAGCGCATGCCCGCGTCGATCAGGGTCCAGCTGTCGCCCTCGTCAAAGGCGTAGAGGTTGACGTGATCGAGCGCCATCGGCAGCGGAAACCGAAGCCAGAGGACACCCTCGGCCACCTCCACACCCTTGCCCGGGGGAGGCGGCTCCGCAACGGGATAGCTTAGGAGAGCGGCCTCCGCCTGCCGATCGCTCATCGCGCGCCCTTCCGCGGGCCGGGCTCGCGCCCGGCAAGCGTCACGCGGCGAGCTCGTCTGCGGTCAGCGCATAGATCCCCTCGGCACCGGCTTTGGCATGGACGAAATGGCCCAGATGCTGCGGCAGGAGACGCTCGATATAAAAGCGCGCCATCTTCACGCGGGTCTCGTCTCCGGCCATCGCGGCCTTCAAGTGGAAATGCGCGCCGAGCACGCGGGCAAAGCCCAGCATGTACGGCACGGCGCCCGCAAAGCGATCGTTCAGATCGCCTTGCGCCACGAGCCAGTCCGTCGTCTCCGACAACGTCTCGCAGGCGTGCCACACGGCCTTGGCAAGCTCCGGGAAGCGGGCCTTGGCCTCTTCCGCGTGGCTCTCGATCTCCTCGAAGAGCGCGCTCGCGGCCTCGCCGCCATCCATCATCTTGCGGGCCACGAGGTCCATGGCCTGGATGCCGTTGGTGCCCTCGTAGATCGTCGTGATGCGCACGTCGCGGCTGTACTGCGCGGCGCCTGTCTCTTCGACGAAGCCCATGCCACCATGGATCTGCACGCCCTGCTCGGCCACATCGATGCCCACCTCGGAGCCGAAGGACTTCGCGATGGGCGTGAGCAGCGCGGCGCGTGCCTTCCAGGCCTTGTCGCCCGTCGCGGTGGCCATGTCGATGGCTTGCGCGCAGGCCACGCCAATGCATCGTGCGGCGAAGATATCGGCCTTCATGGATGTCAGCATGCGGCGCACGTCGGCGTGATCGACGATGGTGCCGCGTCCACCTTGGAGCATGCTTTTGCCCTGCGTGCGGTCCATGGCGTAGGCCAGCGCGTGCTGGTAGGCGCCCTCGGCCACGCCAATGCCCTGCATCCCGACACCGAGGCGGGCATTGTTCATCATGGTGAACATGCAGGCCATGCCGTTGTGCTCCTCGCCCACGAGCCAGCCGCGCGCGCCGTCGAACTCCATGACGCAGGTCGGCGAGCCATGGATGCCGAGCTTGTGCTCGAGGCTCACGACGCGCAGCGAGTTACGCTCACCAGGCGTGCCATCCTCGTTGGGGATGAACTTAGGCACCATGAAGAGCGTGATGCCCTTGGGCCCTGGCACACCGTCCGGCAGCCGCGCGAGCACGAGATGGCAGGTGTTCTCGACGAAATCGCTGTCACCCCAGGTGATGTAGATCTTCTGCCCGGTGATCTTGTAGGAGCCATCTCCCTGCGGCTCGGCCTTCGTGCGCAGGGCGCCCACGTCGGAGCCCGCCTGCGGCTCGGTCAGGTTCATGGTGCCGGACCACTGCCCGCTCACCAGCTTCTCGAGGTAGATGTCCTTGAGCTGATCGGAGGCGTGATGCTCGAGCGCCTCGATCTGACCCTGGGAGAGGAGCGGCAGGAGATGCAGCGAAATGCAGGCGCCGGACATCATGTCGTTCCAGGCTGACGCAACACCCATCGGGAGCCCCATGCCACCATGCTCGGGCTGCGCAGCCATGCCGACCCAGCCGCCGTCTTTGATTGCATCATAGCCCGCGGCAAAGCCCGGGGGCGTCCGAACTACGCCATTCTCGAGCTTGGCCGGGTGCACGTCGCCGTGCCGCTGGAGCGGCGCGATGATCTCATCGCACATCTTGCCGGCTTCGGTCAGCACGGCGTCGAGCAGGTCGGGCTGCGCTTCGGAGAAGCGCTCCGTCGCGGCCACCGGCGCCATGGGGACCACGGCATCGAAAATGAACTGATAATCGGAAACAGGAGAGCGGTAGGGCATCTCTTCCTCGCGGCTTGTGCGGATTTCACATTGGTTGACCCGCACGTTATATGCGGCGGCGAGCGAGGCAATGGAAACGCGGCGTCATGACCCAAGAGCCAGAGAGTGGGACCCGGCGCCTCCACGACGTGGCACCCGCAGCGGCGTTGCTTCGCGCCGGAGAGCTCGTCGCCTTCCCCACGGAGACAGTCTATGGCCTCGGTGCCGACGCGCTCAATCCGGCCGCTGTGGCTCGTATCTTCGAGGCGAAGGGCCGCCCGCGCTTCAACCCGCTCATCGTCCATGTCCCATCGCTCGCGGCTGCGCGTTCGCTCGCGGAGCTGCCCGATTGGGCAGAGGCACTGGCCGCTGCGTTCTGGCCCGGGGCACTCACACTCGTGGTGCCGCATCGCGGCTCCGTGCCCGATCTCGTCACCGCGGGCATGGCCACCGTCGGGCTGCGCGTGCCTGCCCATCCCCTTGCCCTTGCGCTTCTGGAAGTCACGGGCCCTCTTGCCGCGCCATCGGCCAATCCATCGGGCCGAGTGAGCCCGACAACGGCGGACCATGTCCTCTCCGGGCTCGACGGGCGCATCGCCGCCGTCCTCGACGGTGGCCCCACGGAGGTGGGCCTGGAAAGCACGATCATCGGAGGGCCGGAGCCCACGCTTCTGCGCCCGGGCGGCATCCCCGCAGAGGCCATCGAGGCCGCGCTCGGCGTGCCGCTTCTGGCCCATGCGCCTGCCGCGAACGCCCCCACCGCACCGGGACAGCTTGCCTCGCACTACGCCCCGTCCGGGGCCGTGCGGCTCGACGCACTCACTGCGCTCGCGGGCGAAGTGCATCTCGGCTTCGGTCCGGTTTCGGGGGATGTGTCCTTGAGCGAGACGGGCGATCTGCGTGAAGCGGCGGCACGGCTCTTCGCGCTGCTTCGGGAGCTCGACACGGGCGCGCCCATCGCCGTGGCACCGATCCCGGAAACCGGGCTTGGCGTCGCGATCAATGACAGGCTGCGGCGCGCGGCGGCCCCGCGCTAGGCCCGCCCGCCCTCGGCCGAAAGCAGAAGCGGATCGATCCCGAGGCTCTTCAGAGCCCCCACCCATTTGCCGCCGTGATCCTCGCCGAAGACGAAATCCGCCGTGGCCGGGCAGGTGAGCCATCCGTTGGCCGCGATCTCACCCTCGATCTGACCGGGCCCCCACCCCGCATAGCCCAGCGCAAGCACCGAGGCTTCGGGCCCCTCGCCCCGCGCGATATCCTCGAGGATGTCGAGCGTGGCGGTCATGCCCACCGTCCCGTCGACCTGCAGGGTACTCTCGTTGGCGACGTAGTCGGGAGAATGAAGCACGAAGCCGCGACCGTGTTCCACAGGTCCCCCGAAGAGGACGCGGATGTCGCGGCTTTTGTCGGTACCGGTGATCTCGAGCTGCTCGAGGAGGTCCGCGAAGCGCACATCCTCGGCGGGTTTGTTCACGATGAGGCCCATCGCGCCCTCGTCGGAATGCGCGCACATGAAGATGACGGCGCGGTCAAAGCGCGGATCACTCATGCCCGGCATGGCGATGAGAAGCTGGCCTGTGAGGTCGGTCGGGGCGCTCTGCTCGGTCACCCGTAATACATGCGCGCTCAACATCGGTGCTGCAAGGGCGACACGATCACAGGACGGCGGGAATGCGCGTGGTCCCGCTTTTGTGACTCGTGTCAGCGGTGAATGCTGCCTATTTCGGCTGCATGTCTGCTGCCCGCACCCTCTTTTGCACCGCGTCGATCTGCGCGCTCCTCGCGAGCCCCCTTCCCGCTCAAGGCCTGTTCGACGGTGATATCATCACGGCCGAGGTGCTACCGGGCTGGCGCGAAGAGGGCATGGGCCACATGGCCGCGATTCGGCTGACCTTGGAACAAGGCTGGAAAACATATTGGCGCGCGCCCGGTGATGCCGGGATCCCGCCCATCTTCGAATTCGGCAGTTCCGAGAATCTTGCCTCCCTGCGCCCGCACTGGCCGGTGCCGGAGATCTTCGATCAGGGAGGCATGCGCTCCATCGGCTACGAGCGTGAGGTCATCATCCCCCTCTACCTGACGCGGCGGGACGCCGATGCGCCCATCCGCGTGAGCGGCACGCTCCATGTGGGCGTTTGCGAGGAAGTCTGCGTTCCCGCGCAGCTTCCCATCGATGTGGTCCTGCCTGCACAGGGTGCCGCGGATGCGGAGATCTCTGCCGCCCTCGCCGACCGCCCCATGACGGAGGCCGAGGCGCGCGTGGGCGCCGTCACCTGCGCCGTCACGCCGACAGAGAACGGTCTTTCGCTCACGGTGCGCGCGGAGCTGCCCGCCATCGGAGCCGCGGAAGAGGTGGCCATCGAGACGGCGGACCCGACCGTCTGGGTCGCTGAGCCCAGCGTGACCCGTGCGGACGATGTGCTCACCGCCCAGACGGACCTTGTGCGCTACAATGCAGAGCCCTTCGCCTTCGATCGCTCTGGGCTGCGGATGACCGTCTTCGCTGCGGGCGCCGCGGTGGATATCCGCGGCTGTACCGGCGGCTAGGAGCGCGCGCGGCGCGCGAGCACGGCAAGCCCCGCCAGCGTGTAGGCGGCGATCACCACAACGAGACTACCCAGCACGAAGGCGCCCAGCGCGCCCGCGATACCCGACATCGGCACGAGGGCCGGCACGACGGGATGCATGGCACCGGAAAAGAGCGTCCAGCCAAGTGTCAGCGCAAAAATGCCTGCGATGGCCGCCGTCGCGAGAACTGTCGTCAAGCCAGCCTCCGGCGCGCGACGCCCGGACCGCAAGGCCCGGCGCAGCGCCGTGACCTGCTGACCCACATCCTGCTGCATCGCGAGGATGGCGGGCACCACAAGCAACACGAGGAACATCCCCACGCCCAGCCCGTAGGCCAGCGTGATGACGGTGGGCTTCAGGAATTCCGCCTGGCTCGAGCCCTCGTAAAGGAGGGGCGTGAGGCCCAGAACGGTGGTCAAGGTGGTGAGAAGCACGGGCCGCAGCCGGTCGCAGGCACCGTCGACGATGGCTGGGAAAAGCCCTCGGTCCTCAGCGTACTCGTCGATGGTCGTCACCAGCACGATCGAGTCGTTGATGATGATCCCGACCATCCCCAATAGCCCCACGACCGAGAACATCGAAAGCGGCACGTCCCAGACATAGTGGCCCCAAATCGTCCCGATGAGGCCGAAGGGTATGATGAACATCACCACTAGCGGCCGCGTCCAACTCGAGAAAATCCACGCGAGCGTCAGGAAAATTCCCGTCAACACGAGCACGAGGCCCGTCCGCGCGTCGTTCAGGAAGTTGCGTTCCTGTTCGGCGAGGCCGGTTAGCTCGAAGGTCACGTTGTGGCGCTCGGCCACGCGCGGAAGGATGTCATCGGCGAGAAGACCCTGGATCTCCGTGGCGCGCGCGGGATCGTCCTCGCTCAGCTCGCCCGAGACGGTAATGCGCTGGATGCCGTTCTCACGCCGCACAGTGGAGAAGCCGATCCGGCGATCCACACTCACGATATCGGCGAGCGGGACATAGTCGCCCATCGCAGTGCGCAGCTGCGTCCGCTCTAGGAAATCGGCCGTGAGTTCGCCCTCCGGCAGCTCCACGCGGATGGTGGCAGAACGTGGCCCGTCGGGGAAACTGGCGGCTTCGATCCCGCTTAGCCGGTCCCGCAGCACACGGCCCAGATCATCGATCTGGAAGCCGAGGAAATTGCCCTGCGCGGTGAGCTCGAGGATGAGCTCTTCCTTGTCATAGGCGAGGTTATCCTCGACGGCGGACACTTCCGGGAATTGCGCCAGCTCCGTCTGAAGCATGAGTGACGCAGCTTTCAGCGTCTCCGCGTCCGCGCCCTGGAAGTTCACTTCGAGCGACGCACCGCCGGGCCCTGACCCCCAGGACCGGAAGGAGATCGTCTCCACCAGCGGGTGCCTGCGTACGCGGTCCTGGAACTCGCCCACGAAGGCAAAGGATGAATAGGGGCGCAGGTCGGCATCGATGAGCTCGATGGCCAGCGACCCGAGCTGATCTGCGTCCTTCGTCTCCGAGCCTGCGATGGCGCGGCCGGAATTGCCGCCGATCTCGGCGAGGGCGTAGGCGATGGGGTTGTTGCCGTAGCGCTCCTCGTATTCCGCGCCGAGCTCCTCGGCCGCGCGCTGCATCTCCCGCATCATGGCGAGGCTGTCCTCCCGCGTGGCGCCGGGAGCCATGGCGAAGTTGCCCGTGACGCTCCCCTGCTCGGGCGCGTTGAAGAAGCGCCACTGCACGTCGCCGCGCATGAAGAGCGAGATCTGCGAGGCGAGCACGACGAAGGCCATGGCCACGACCGGATAGCGCGCCCAGATCACGAGGCGCATGAGCGGGCGGAAGCCATTCTCGCGTACCCATTCAAAGCCGCGGTTCACCTGCCGCGAGGGCCAATCGTACCAATGCTGCTTGTCGGCGTGTTTGAGGGCATGGCCCATGTGATTGGGCAGGATGAGGAAGCACTCGATGAGCGAGGCGATCAGCACGACGACGACCGTGAACGGGATCGCGGCGATGAGATCGCCGAAGCGGCCCCCGATGGCCACGAGGCCAAAGAAGGCGATGATCGTCGTAATGGTGGCGGAGAAGACCGGCAGGAACATGCGCCGCGCGGCATTTGCGGCGGCCTCTTGCGGTGCCTCTCCGAGCTTTCGGCGCCGATAGTCCGCGTGCTCGCCCACCACGATCGCATCGTCCACGACGATGCCCAGCGTGATGATGAGCGCGAAGAGCGAGATCATGTTGATCGTGAGGCCCGAGGCGTACATGAGCGCGATGGCCGCGGACATCGCCACCGGGATACCCGCTGCCACCCAGAACGCCACGCGCGCATTCAGGAAGAGGAAGAGAAGCCCGACGACGAGCGCGAGGCCCATGAGGCCGTTGTCCACGAGGATGTTGAGGCGGCCCGTGATCGCTTCGGCACGGGTGCGGATGAGGTCGATCCGGGTGCCCTCGGGCAGCGTGGCCTGCTGCTCGGCAGCCACGCGCTCCACCGCGCGCTGCATTTCGATGGCATCACCCTGTTCGGAGCGATCCACGCGGATCGAAATGGCCGGGTTCTCGCCGACAAAGTAGCTGCGATCGCGGTCCACGCCCTCGACGATGACGGTGGCCACGTCACCCACGCGCAATTGCGAGCCATCCGCGTTTGAGCGCAGCACGATCGCCTCGATCTCGTCGGCGCTGCGCGCTTCCTGACCGGTGCGCACGCGGGCCGCCGATGAGATGTCACCGGAGGGATCGGCCGTCGCTTCCGCCGCGATCGCCTGGGCGATGTCGCGCATGGAAAGGTCGTTGCGGATGAGCGAAAGCGAGGTGACCTCGACGACCGTGGAGGGCGCGGCGACGCCGCGGATGGTGGTCCGCGTGACACCCTCGGCATAAAGGCGGACCACGAATTCATCGGCAAACCGGCCTAACTGGTCGACGGAGACAGGTCCCGTGATGACGACATCGGTCACCCGGTCGCGCCATTGCCCGCGTCGGACCGACGGGTCATCTGCCCCGTCGGGCAGATCACCAGCTACTGCGTCCACCGCGAGCTGCACATCGTCAGCGGCGCGGGCCATGTCCCAATTCGGCTCGAATTCGAGCTCCACGTAGCCCTGCCCCTCGCGGGAGGTGCCTTCCGTCCCGGTCACACCCTCGACGCTCAGGAGCGCGGGCTCGAGCACCTGGACGATGCCGCGATCCACATCCTCCGCGCCCGCACCATCCCAGCGGACGGAGACGGTCACGTCGTCGATGACGACGTCGGGAAAAAACTGCGCGCGCATCTGCGGGAAAGAGACGACCCCCGCAAAGAGCATGATGACCAGAAGAAGGTTCGCCGCCGTGCCGTGCCGCACGAAATAATTGAAGACGCCCGCGCCCTTGAGCATGCCCTAGCCTCCCATCCGGCCTTCGAGGCGCTCGACCATCTCGGCGGGGACGGAGGGCTCGCGAAGTTGCGCGATCACCCGCTCCTTTGCGCCTGCGGGCATGCGCTGATTGCCTTCGACAAAGGCGATGAGCCGTGCGCGGCGCTCCTCGTCGAGCTCCACCATGGCCGGGCCTGCAGCGAGCTGCTCCTCGATGGCCTCCGGCGTCAGCGGGTTTACCCGGATGCCTGCGCCCAGAAGCGGTGAGCGCTCCGCCACGATCTGCCGGCCAGCGATGGGAAATGCGCGCACCAGCACGTCGTCGCCCTGCCGCCGCACGAGCTCCACAGGTGCTTCGGCGAGGCGATTCTCTTCGTCGAGGACGAGCACCGTGCTCGATGCCGAGAGCGCGGAGGACGGGAGCCGGGACACGCCAGGCACCGGGGGCTCGCTGATCGAGACGCTGACAAAATCGCCCGGACGGAACCCCGGCGCCGTGTCGAGCGAGACGAATAGAAGACGTCCCGTTTGCCCCTCGCCCACCGAGGCGCTCACCCGGGAGACCGTGCCCTGAGCCAGGATATCCGCGCCAAAGACATCGAGCGCCACGGTGACATCGGCCTGCCGGATCAGCCCGCCCTCGTCCAGAAGCCGCGTGTATTGCTCGGTGGAGACGCGCACGGCCACCTCGAGCTCGGTGTCATCGACGAGTGTTGCCACCCGCTCGTTCTGACCCACCACGCCGCCCTCGACGATCGTCACGTCAGACAGGACACCGGAGAAGGCCGCCGTGATCGTTGCGTTTTCGAGCGCGCGCTCCGCCTCGCCGGCGTTGATCTTAGCTCGTTCGATGCGCGCGGTCGTCGTCGTCACCCGCTGCTCCGCGGCCTGCACCGCGCCGCGCCGCGAAAGGACGGATTGCCGTGCTGCGTTTACCGTCAGCTCCGCCGCCTCCACAGCGGCGTCCGTTCCGACGCCACGATCCACGAGGTCCCGCTGCCGCGCCAGCGCGCGGTCCTGAAGGATGACCATGTCCTCTGCGGCCGCCAGCTCGTCTCGCGACAGGACCAGCGCCCGCTCGGCTTCCGCGAGCTCGGCGCGCGCCTCGTTGAGCTCTGCCCGGGCCAGCGCCAGATCGCTCTCCGCGTTGGCAGGGTCCACCTGAAGGAGGACATCCCCCGCCGAGACGCGCCCGCCATCCACGAACGCGTCTGACAGCATCACAACCGCCCCCGACACCTCGGGGCGCAAATCGAGCGTCCTGCGCGAGCGCACTTCGCCGAAGGCCTCGAGCACCGGCTCGACGGTCTGCGGGTCGATCGTCACCACGTTGACGGCAAAGACGCGCTCTCGGGCTGGGAAGCTGCGCCCGCTGTCTTCGGCCATGGCGCGCGCGGCATCTCGGAGTTCGCCGACGCCCACGGCCAAAAGGCCCGCGGTGAGCGCGAGGAGAAAAAGGCCGGAAAGGCTTCGAAAAAGAAAACGCATGGCTCGAATATCCGTCTGGCTTTGGCGCAGGACATAGGTAGGTCGCAATGCCGCAGATGCAAAAGCTGCCGCACCTGAAGCCTGATACGCGTCGGGCGGTTATTTCCGTCGCAAGTGTTCGTCGAGCCGAGGCAAAATCTCGACGAAGTTGCAGGGCCGGTGGCGGAAATCGAGCTGTTTGACGAGGATTTCGTCCCACGCGTCCTTGCAGGCCCCGGGCGAGCCCGGCAGTGCGAAGAGATAGGTGCCTCCCGCGACCCCCGCGGTGGCGCGGGATTGCACGGCGGATGTCCCGATCTTTTGCATCGAGACGATGGTGAAGATCGTCCCGAAGGCGTCGATCTCCTTCTCATAGACATCACGGTGGGCCTCGACCGTCACATCGCGCCCGGTCAGCCCAGTGCCCCCGGTGGATATCACGATGTCAATCTCGGGGTCCGCGATCCACGCCCTCAGTCGCTCGGAGATGGCTGTGCGATCGTCCTCGACGATCCGGCGTGCCGCGAGCGCATGCCCCGCTTCCGTGAGCCGGCCCACCAGCACGTCGCCGGAGCGGTCATCTTCCGCGCTGCGCGTGTCGCTCACGGTGAGCACCGCTATCCGGCAAGGCAGGAAGGCCCGGTCCTCGTCGATGCGGCTCATGGGTTCATCCGCGCCTGAAGGTTCAACATGTCCTCCCAGGCCTGCCGTTTCGCGTGCGGCTGCCGAAGGAGATAGGCCGGATGCAGCATGGGGAGCACGGGCAGGCCCTCCGCCTCGTGCCACTGGCCCCGCAGACGCGTGATGCCCTTCTTCTTCAGAAGCGCCTGGCAGGAATGATTGCCCATCGCGATGAGCAGCCGGGGCTGCGCAAGGGCGATGTGGCGCTTCACGAAGGGCAGCATCATGGCCACTTCCTCTGCCTTCGGATCCCTGTTCTGCGGGGGGCGCCACGGCAGGACATTCGTGATGTAGACGTTCTCCGCCCGGCTCATGCCCACGGCCGCGAGCATCTTGTCGAGGAGCTGCCCCGCGCGGCCAACGAAGGGCTTGCCTTCGCGGTCCTCATCGCGGCCGGGCGCCTCGCCCAGGATCATCACCGGCGCGCCGGCGGTCCCATCCGCGAAGACGAAATTGCGTGCGCCGAGCTTTAGCTCACAATGCGTGTAACCCGCCTGCACCGCGGCGAGCGCTTCGAGCGTGGGAGCCGACGCGGCGAGCGCCTCGGCCTCTGCCACGGGATCGGCAGCTTGCAGTGCCGCCATGTCCGGCGCAGCCGCGGCTGCAGGTTTGGCCTTGGGCTCTTCGACCGCCTCATAACGGTTGATCGGCACGTCGCCGATGGCCTCGGTCACGCCGCACTCCACCTGCCACGCGAGCTCCGCCGCTGCCTTGTGCCAATCCGCTGCATCCATGGGCCGGACCTAGCACCGAAGCGCCACCGCAGGAAGGTGCGCAATGGATGTCCCACGGCCCTTGCCCAGCCAGCGCGCCGCGCCTAAACCACGCGCGATGCGTCACTTGCTTGGGATAGAGCCTCTGAGCCCCGCCGAGATCACGGCGATCCTCGATCTATCCGACCGCTACGTCGCGCTGAACCGTTCGGGCCACAAGCACACGGACGTGCTCGCGGGCCTGACACAGATCAACATGTTCTTCGAGAACTCCACGCGCACGCAGGCCTCCTTCGAGCTTGCGGGCAAGCGGCTCGGCGCGGATGTGATGTCGATGGCGATGCAGGCCTCGTCGATCAAGAAGGGCGAGACGCTGATCGACACGGCGCTCACGCTCAATGCCATGCACCCCGATCTCCTCGTAGTGCGGCACCCCCATTCGGGCGCGGTGGACCTGCTGGCCCAGAAGGTGAACTGCGCCGTCCTCAACGCCGGGGACGGGCGGCACGAGCATCCGACGCAGGCGCTTCTGGATGCTTTGACCATCCGGCGTAGGCTTGGACGGATCGACGGGCTGAAGGTCGCGATCTGCGGGGATATCGCCCATAGCCGCGTCGCGCGATCCAATGTTCAGCTGCTAACGAAGATGGGCAACGAGGTACGCCTGATCGGGCCGCCCACGCTCGTGCCCTCGGGTGCGAACGATTGGGGTGTCGAGGTCCATGGCAACATGGCCGAGGGCCTCGCGGACGTGGATGTCGTCATGATGCTACGGCTCCAGCGGGAGCGCATGGACGGTGGCTCTATCCCTTCCGAGCGGGAGTATTATCACCGCTTCGGACTCAACGCCGAAAAGCTCTCCCATGCGCAGCCGGAGGCTATCGTCATGCATCCCGGCCCCATGAACCGCGGCGTGGAGATCGACGGCGAACTCGCAGATGACATCAACCGCTCCGTGATCCAGGAGCAGGTCGAGATGGGCGTGGCCGTCCGCATGGCGGCCATGGATCTCCTCATGCAGAGCGCGCGCGCCGCGGCCGGGGAGGTGATGGTATGACGCTGTCCATCCCGGCGGGCGAGCGCGGGCGCATCCGCGTCTACGCGCTCTCGATGACAGACAAGGAAGGTCGGTCCCTCGCCGCGGAGCCCGCAGCGCGCGCCGCGATCCTCGGCGCGGAGACCCTCGATCCAGACTACGTGGATGTCTTTCCCGTCAAGAATCTCGAGGGCCTCGGGCTCGTGGGCTACCTCGTCGAAGGCCACGGCGCCGTGGCCGCGGAGGTCGAGCGGGACAAGCAGAAACTGGGCGCGCTGAGCGGGCATGTCCTCGTGGCGATGTCCAAGGCTTTCGGGGAAGGCGGGATGCAGCTCGAACCGGACCCGCGGCTCACGCTGATCGGGGTCTATGGGCAGGAGGGCGTCGATTACACCCCCGTGCCGGTGACCAGCGATGCGGCCGATCCCTCCGCGGAAGCCCCCGCCAAAAAGCCGATGTCCGACGCGCGCATCTCCGGGATGGTGGCGACCGCCGTGCTGATTTTTCTCGCAGCCTTCGTCACGATTTTTATTCTTCTGGCCGGATAGCCATGGACACGCTCTTCAAGAACGCGCGGATCATCGACCCGGAGGCAGGCACGGATCGCCTCGGCTCGCTGCGCGTGCGCGCGGGCACAGTGGCGGAGCTGACCTATGACGCGGCACCCGATGACGCCAACGCCCAGGTGCTGAATTGCGGCGGGCTCTGCCTCGCGCCGGGGCTCATCGATATCGGCGTGAAGATTTGTGAACCGGGGGAGCGTCACAAGGAAAGCTTCGGTTCCGCGGGACACGCGGCGGCACGCGGCGGCGTGACGACCATCGTCACGCGCCCGGACACCGCGCCCGCCATCGACACGCCTGAAGCGATCGAATTCCAGGTGCGTCGCGCCGCCGAAGCTGCACCAGTCCGCATGGCGCCGATGGCAGCCCTCACGAAGGGCCGCGCGGGCCGGGAGATGACCGAGATCGGGTTTCTTCAGGATGCAGGTGCCGTGGCCTTCACAGATTGCGACCGCGTGGTGGAAGACACGAAGGTCTTCTCTCGCGCGCTGACCTATGCCCGTTCGCTCGGCGCGCTTGTCATGGCCCATGTGCAAGACCCCGGCCTCAGCAAGGGCGCCGCCGCGACCTCCGGCACGCGAGCCTCGCGCATGGGGCTGCCGGCCGTGAGCGCCATGGCCGAGCGCATGGCCCTCGATCGCGACGTCGCGCTTCTCGAGATGACCGGCGCGGCCTACCACGCGGACCAGATCACGACCGCGCGCGCCCTGCCAGCCCTCGAACGGGCCAAGAGGAACGGGCTCGACATCACCGCGGGCACATCGATCCATCACCTCACACTCACCGAGGCCGAGATTGCCGACTACCGGACCTTCTTCAAGGTGAAGCCACCGCTTCGCAGCGAGGAGGACCGCGCGGCGGTGGTCGAGGCCCTCGCCTCCGGCCTGATCGACACCGTGGGCTCCATGCATACGCCGCAGGACGAAGAATCGAAGCGCTTGCCCTTCGAGGAAGCCGCGTCCGGCGCGGTGGGGCTGGAGACGTTCCTGCCTGCCATGCTGGGCCTCGTGGCCGATGGAAGCCTGACGCTGCCACAGCTTTTTCGCGCGGGGAGCCTGAACCCTGCAAAGCGGCTGGGGCTGGGCGGCGGCAACCTTATGCGCGGGGCGCCCGCCGATCTCATCCTCTTCGATCCGGAGGGGCGGCTGACGCTCGACCGCTGGGCCCTCGCCTCGAAATCCAAGAACACGCCCTTCGACGGCGCGGAAATGACCGGGCAGGTCGTCAGCACCTGGGTCGGGGGCAAATGCGTGCATGGCAGCCTGGCCGATGCCTGAGCTGACCACTGCCCTGCCCCTTCTCGCCGCCATCGCGATGGCGGGCTATCTCTTTGGCGCGATCCCCTTCGGCCTAGTCTTCGCGCGGCTCTTCGGGCTGGGCGATATCCGGCAGATCGGCTCGGGCAATATCGGCGCGACCAACGTCCTGCGGACCGGTAACAAGCTCGCCGCCGCCCTCACGCTGGTCTGTGATGCGGGCAAGGCCGGCTTCGCCGTCCTTCTCGCCCGCGCGCTCGCGGCAGAGGACGCCGCGCAGCTCGCCGGGCTCGCGGCCTTCTTCGGGCATTGCTTCCCGATCTGGCTTCAGTTCAAGGGTGGAAAGGGGGTGGCTACCTTTATCGGGCTCATGCTGGCGCTGCACTGGCCCGCGGGCCTCGCCGTCTGCGCGACATGGCTCATCGTCGCCGCGATCTTCCGCTATTCCTCGCTCTCGGCCCTCGTCGCGGCGGTGCTCTCGCCGATTCTCATGGCGAGCACTGGATACGGCAGCGGCATCGCGCTCGGCATCGCCCTCGCGCTTCTGATCCTCTGGCGGCACGCGGAAAACATCGCGCGGCTGCGAGCAGGCACAGAGTCGAAAATCGGTCAGAAGGGCTGAAGGCGCCCGCGCCCGCGCTCAGTACGAATGGTCCGCGTAGATCCGGCTGAGATCGCCGCCCCAGGCGCCGTCATAGGCCGCGAGCAGCTCGTCCGCCGGGGATTGCCCGCTTTCGAGGCTCTCATGCAGCGCATTCAGGAAGTGGCTCTCATCCGGCAGGAGCCCGCCCGCGCCGGGCATGGCGCGGGATTTCAGGCCTGCCTCCGCGATGGCCACAGCCTCCTTGGCCAGATCGAGCATCTTGAGACCCCCGACCTCGGCGGCGAGCCCGTCCACGGAGGCGGCCACGCGCAGCGCCTCCCGCGTCTCCGCATCCCAGCCACGCGCCATGTCCCAGGCCGCGTCGAGGGCGGACTGGTCGTAGATGAGCCCGACCCAGAACGCTGGCAGCGCGCAGAGCCGGCGCCATGGCCCGCCATCGGCGCCGCGCATCTCGATGAATTTCTTCACGCGCGCTTCAGGGAAGATGGTGGTGAGGTGGTCGGCCCAGTCGGAGAGCGTCGGCATCTCACCAGGCAAGGCGGGCAGCTCTCCCTTCATGAAATCCCGGAAGCTCTGCCCGAGGGCGTCGATGTATTTCCCGTCGCGGTAGACGAAGTACATCGGCACGTCGGCGGCGTAATCGGCCCAACGCTCGAAGCCGAAGCCGTCCTCGAAGACGAAGGGCAGCATGCCGGTGCGGGAAGCGTCGAGATCCCGCCAGATGCGCGAGCGCCAGCTCTTGTGTCCGTTGGGCTTTCCCTCCCAGAAGGGCGAATTCGAGAAGAGAGCAGTGGCGATCGGCTGCAATGCGAAAGCCACGCGCAGCTTCTGCACCATGTCCGCCTCGGAGGAGAAATCGAGGTTGACCTGCACGGTGCAGGTCCGGCGCATCATCCAAGTGCCGGTGGTGCCCACGCGGCTCATGTAGCTGTCCATGAGCTTGTAGCGGCCCTTGGGCATGATGGGCATGTCCGCATGAGTCCAGTCCGGCGCGGCCCCAAGGCCGATGAAGCGCGCGCCGATGCGGTCCGCCACTTCGCGCACTTCCGCCAGATGGGTGTTCACCTCGTCGCAGGTCTCGTGGATGCTCACGAGGGGCGCGCCCGAAAGCTCCAGCTGCCCACCGGGTTCGAGCGAGATGTTCGCTCCGCCTTTCACCAGGCCAATGAGGTGCCCGGCCTCTTCAACCGGCTGCCAGCCGAAGCCGTCCCGCAGGCCGCTCAGCATGGCATGGATCGAACAAGGTCCGTCATAGGGCAGCGGCTTCAACGTCGCGGCGTCATAGCCGAACTTCTCGTGCTCGGTGCCGATGCGCCACGCGTCCTTGGGCTTGCAGCCCGCCTCCAGATATCCCGCGAGATCTGCGAAGCTCTCGATCGGGCCGCCGCCGGATTGGGGGATGGACATGGGGCGCTCCGCTCGTCGTGGCTGAGCCCAGAGGTGGAGCGGGGGGCGCGGGAAGTCAATGCGCAGCCGCTGTGCTTGGGGTAAGGACAGCTCCATGATTTGGCTCGTTTTCCTCGGCGCCGCCCTCGCTGGTCTTGGCCTGTGGCAATGGCGGGTGCGCAGCCGCCGGGCGCGGCGCGCGGCGCTCCTGTCGCAGCGCCTGACTGACGCGGAGCGCGCCGTGGTGCAGGAGCGCGTTCCCCTCACGGCGCGCATGCCCTCCGCGCTCCTTGAACGTCTGGAGGGCAAGATGGTCCTGCTCATGGATCAGGTGAAGTTCTACGGGGCGGGCGGCCTCGAGGTCACCGACGAGATGCAGCTCACCATCGCCGCGCAGGCCTGCATTCTCGTGGCAGGCAACCAGGATTGGTACGAGACGCTGCGCACGATCATCATCTATCCCGGTGCCTTCAAATCCCGCCAGCCAGTGCAGGATGGCTATGTCGTCACCGAGCGCGACGCGGTGCGCATCGGCGAGAGCTGGTCGCGCGGGCCGGTCATCCTGAGCTGGGCCGACAGCGAGCGCGGCGCATTCGTCGACGATGACGGGCACAACGTCGTCTTCCATGAATTCGCCCACCAGCTCGATGATGCGAGCGGCGCGGTGGATGGCTTTCCGGTCGTGGGCGCACGGGCCGCGGCCTGGGCGGAGGCCTTCGACGAGGCCTTCGAACGCGCAAACAGGCTTCTCGACATCGGCAAACGGCCCTTCCTCGACCCCTACGGTGCCACCGCCCCGGAGGAGATGTTCGCCGTGGCCGTCGAAGCCTTCTTCGAGACCCCGCGCGAAATGGCGCACGAGGAACCGGCGCTCTACCGGGAGCTCAGCGCGTATTTCAGGCAGGACCCTGCGGCGTGGTGAACGTCAATGCAGGGCCGTGCGGTCTCTCTGCCAAATGAGAAAAGTGTCGCTGCGCCCGGTGAGGCTGCCCGGAGCGCGGGCGGCCTGCACCGCCTGATCGTAGTTGATCTCGGGCAGCGGCACGAGCGCGTCAAAAAGCTTGTCTGCGCCACGTGCGTCCCCTGGAATGCGCAAGGTCTCGCCGGACAAGCCC
This sequence comes from Pseudomonadota bacterium, assembly GCA_038533575.1. Classification (NCBI taxonomy): domain Bacteria; kingdom Pseudomonadati; phylum Pseudomonadota; species Pseudomonadota bacterium. The sequence continues at coordinate 2,326,195 of JBCAYL010000001.1, forward strand.
GTGAAGATCCAAGCATGGCCATTGGGCCGCGCCTCCACCTCCACACGCGCCAGTGAGTCGATCGCCAACGCCGCCCCGCCCTGGCCGGTCATGTACGTGATCTGCCGCTCGGTGACGTCTACGAGGCCGGGCCCGCCCTCGGCGGCCGGAAAGCGCACGCGCCGCCAGCCCGCCGCGATGAGCGCGGCCCCGACGAGCGCGAAGACACCGCCGAGGATGGGCTGGAGCGTATGCCCGGTCGTGAGCCAGTTGCCGCCCACGATGATGAGGAGGCCACCGGCGAGGATCTCCTTCCAGTCCATGAGGACGCGGCGCGCCTCCGGGCGGATCATGACCAGTCTCCCAGGCGGGACTGCCAAAGGGTCAGGGCCGCGACGGCGGCGGTGTCCGCGCGCAGGATGCGTGGGCCCAGCGAAACCGTGTGACCGAGCGCGGCGAGCCGCCCCCGCTCGGCATCTGAAAATCCGCCCTCGGGGCCTACAATGATCGCCCAGGGACCGGCCTCCGTGGGCAGCGCGCCCTGAGGCGCCGCTTCATCGCAGAACATGAGCTGTCGCCCGGCGGGCCATGCATCGAGCAGGCTCGAGAGCTTTTGCAGCGGCGCGACCTCGGGCACGTAGGTGCCGCCGCATTGCTCGGCCGCAGCCACGGCATGGGCCGCGAGCCGGTCCTGCCGCAGCCGCTCCGCATTGGTGAAGTCGGTCTGCACCGGCAGGATCCGCGCCGCGCCCAGTTCCGTTGCCTTTTCCACGATGAAATCCGTGCGCTCCTTCTTGATCGGCGCGAAGAGGAGCCAGAGATCGGGCGGCATGCGCTGCGGAGCCGCTTCCTCCCGCACCTCGAGCACACCCCCGCGCTTGCCGGCTTCCCGCACGCGCGCCCGCCATTCCCCCGCCACGCCGTTGAAGAGCCGCAGCTCGTCGCCCGGGCCCATGCGCATGACGTTGAAGAGACGGTTCGCATGGTCGCGGCCCAGCGTCACCGATTGCCCGGCCCCCAGCGGCTGATCTACATAGAGGCGGACAACGTGACCCATGGAGCGGACCCTATGAAAGCTCAGAGCCAAGGCCAAGTGGCCGACGCCGTGGACGGCAATTGGGTCGACCGCATCGCGCCCGACTTTGCAAAGCCCTATCTGCGGCTCTCCCGGGCAGACCGGCCCGCGGGCACCTGGCTCCTCTTCATCCCCTGTCTCTGGGGCGTGGGCCTCGCGATGCTGGCGAGCGGGCCACGGCTCTGGGATATCTGGATCATCGGTGGATGCGCCCTGGGCGCCTTTCTCATGCGCGGCGCGGGTTGCACGTGGAACGATATCGCCGACAGGGATTTCGACGCGGGCGTGGCGCGCACGAAATCGCGCCCCATCCCCTCGGGCGCGGTGAGCGTGAGAGCCGCCATCGTCTGGATGTGCGTGCAGGCGCTCCTCGCGCTTTGCATCCTGCTCACCTATTCGGACATGACGGTTATCGTGGGCCTCGCCTCCGTCGTCTTCGTGGCGATCTACCCCTTCGCGAAGCGGTTCACGTGGTGGCCCCAGGTCTTTCTCGGGCTCGCCTTCAACTGGGGCGCGCTCCTCGCCTGGACGGCCCATGAGGGCTCCCTCGGCGGGCCGGCCATCGGGCTCTACCTAGCGGGCATCGCATGGACGCTCTTTTACGATACGATCTACGCCCACCAGGACACCGAGGACGACGCCCTCATGGGCATCAAGTCCACGGCCCGCCTTTTCGGGGAAAACACCCCCACGTGGCTGCGACGCTTCATGGTGGCCACGGTGACGCTCATGTCCCTCGCGATCATCGCGGCGCTCATCGATGGCTCCCCCCTGGTGCTCGCGATTGCCCTCGGCGCGCCCTGGGCCATGGGCTGGCACATGACCTGGCAGCTGCGGCGGCTCGATATCGACGACCCCGCGCGCTGCATGGCGCTCTTTCGATCCAACCGGGACGCGGGCCTTATCCCCGCGCTGTTTTTCGCCCTCGCCCTGCTTGCCTGACGGCACCTGTTGAACCCCGATGTGCCGCACCGTATGCACGCGGGGAGGAGTTCCGCCCACATGCGATTGTCGACCATCGTCCCCCTGATCGTTGCCTTCGGTGGCGCGGCCGTCGGCGCGCTCATCGCGGCGTCGGCCTCGGTGGGAGCGCTGGAGAGGTCGAGCGCGCGCGGCGTCGACTTCCATCTCCGGGTCGAAGGGCACGACTGGGCGAACGTCCAGGCTGACGGGCTGCAAGTGGTGATTTCCGGCGAGGCCCCGTCAGAAGCCGAGCGCTTCAAGGCTCTCTCGGTCGCCGGGGGCGTCGTCGACGCGGCCCGGATCATCGACGACATGAGCGTCACCGACACGGATGCAGTCGTCGCCCCCCGCTTCACGGTGGAGATCCTGCGCAACGATGCGGGCATCTCGCTCATCGGCCTCATCCCCACAGAGACCGACCGGGACGCCGTGCTGGCCCGGATCGCGCGCGTGGCCGATGGCGAGGACGTCACCGACCTGCTCGAGACGGCGGATTACGCGACCCCGGCGCGCTGGCCCGAGGCCCTCGATTACGGGCTCGATGCGCTGGCCGAATTGCCGCGCTCGAAGATCTCCGTGAGCGCCGACCGGGTGGAGATCACGGCTGCGGCTGACAGCGAGACCGATCGTGCGCGGCTCGAGGCGGAACTCTCGCGTGCCGCGCCCAATGCCGTGACCGCCGCCGTCCGCATCTCCGCACCGAGGCCGGTCATCACGCCCTTCACGCTCCGCTTCCTGATCGACGGGGACGGCGCGCGTTTCGACAGCTGCTCTGCGGATACCGACGCCGCCCTCGACACCATCCTTACCGCGGCGGTGGAGGCGGGCTTCCAGGAAAAATCGAATTGCCGCCTGGGCCTCGGCACCCCGACGACGCGTTGGGGAGAGGCCGCCGCGGCGGGCATCGCGGCGGTGGACGCGCTTGGGTCAGGCTCGGTGACCTTCAACGACATGCAGGTTTCGCTCGTGGCCGCCATGGATACCGACGAGGCCGTCTTCGACACGGTCGCCGCCGACCTCGAAGCCGCCCTGCCCGACCTCTTCAGCCTCACGGCCGTCCTGCCCGAGCCCGTCGTCACGACAGAAGCTGGCCCGCCGGGCTTCGCGGCCACCAAGAGCCCTGAAGGCCAGGTCCAGATGCGCGGACATGTGGGCGACGCGCTCGCGGTGACGGCGGTGCAGACCTATGGGAAATCCCGCTTTGGCGCCGACCAGTCCTATCTCGCCGCCGAGCCCCATCCGGACCTGCCCCAGGGATGGTCACTCCGGGTGCTTGCCGGGCTCTCGGCGCTCTCCGAGCTCGACTACGGATCCCTCGAAGTGACCGCGGAGAGCGTGTCGGTGCGCGGCGATACCGGCAATCCGGATGCCCGGGCGCGCGTGGCGCAGACCCTCTCGGAGGAGCTGGGAGAGGGTGAGGATTTCGCCATCGCGGTGGTTTATCGCGAGGAGCTAGATCCGATGGCGAGCATCCCCACCCCGGAGGAATGCCTCGCGGATATCATCGAGATCACCACCGCCAAGAAGCTCACCTTCGAGCCCGGCTCAACGGATCTCGACGCAGAGAGCCTCGAGACCATCGGCGCGGTGGTCGCGGTGCTCTCAGGGTGCCCGGAGTTCGAAATCGTCGTGGAAGGTCATACCGACAGCCAGGGCCGCGAGGAGATGAACCTCGCGCTCAGCCAGCAGCGGGCCGAGGCCGTGGTGACGGCAATCCGCGGCAAGCGCCTGGCCTGGCCCGGCATCTATCCGCAAGGCTTCGGCGAGGCGGAACCCATCGCCTCCAACGACACCGAGGACGGGCGCGAGGCGAACCGGCGGATCGAATTCCGCATGGTCTCTCTGGACGAAAGCGCGCCTGCGACCCAAGCAGACGAGGCGGGCGAAACCACAACACAGGAAGGCGAGGCGGCAGGTGAATAGAGGCGAGCTTATCTTTGCCACGGCGGTGATCCTCTTCGTGGCTTTCGCATTGGGATGGTTCGCGAGCTGGCTCATCAACCGCTTCACGCGGGTGAGCCGCGCCGATGTCGGCGAGCTCGACCGGCTGGCGCAGCAGCTCCACGAGGCCGAGGAGGCGCGCGACCAGGCGATCACCTACCTCCAGCAGCGAGAGGCGGAGATCTCGAACCAGCTCACGCAGACCGAGGCCGAGCTCCGCGCCGCCATGGACGGGCTGCGCGATGCCCGCCAGGAGGCCGAAGAGCTCAGGGCGCAACTCGAGCGCAACATCGCCTGAGGCGCGGGCCTTGAGGATGGGCCCGCCCGCCTCCCCCTCACCCTGCGGGCTCGGCCTTCGGTGGCGCCGCTGCGCGGCGCGGTGCCTCGCTGCAGAGCGCGGGAGAGGAGGCGAGAGCGGGAGGCCTCCGGCGGCCCTCCGGGGGAGGTATGGGGCACAAAGACGCGGGGACTAACGCGTCCATTGCGAGAGCGCTGCCTCGTCGGTGTCCTTGGCGTCTACCCAGGTTGCCGCGTCGCGGGTGATCTCTTTCTTCCAGAAAGGGGCGCGGGACTTCAGGTAATCCATGAGAAAATCGGCGGCCTCGAAGGCTGGCTTGCGATGCAGAGCGGCGGTGGCGACCATCATGATGGGCTCGCCCGCGCGAAGGTGGCCGTGACGATGAAGAATGAGGACGTCCTCAAGGGACCAGCGCGACCGGGCCTCATCCGCGAGGGCCGCGAGGGCCTTTTCGGTCATGCCGGGATAGTGCTCGATCTCCATGGTCTCGAGCGTGCCGCCGAGATCGCGGGTGAGACCCGTGAAACTGACGACCGCGCCCGCCCTTTGCTGGCGCGCGGCAAATTCCGACAGCAGCGCGCCGGGATCGAAGACCGCCTCCTGAACGCGGATATCCATGGCTCAGCCGCCCGTCATCGGCGGGAAGAACGCCACCTCCGACACCCCGGCGAGCGGGGCATCGAAGCCTGTGAGTTCCTGGTCGAGAGCCACGCGCAGGGCGGTGACATCCTCGAAGGCGGCCGCATAGGCGCCGCCGCGGGCGCGCAGCTCCTCGAGGAGGGCGGCGGGGGTGTCGGCCTCGGTCTCGAGCATCTCCTGCCCGGTGCCGATCCGCTCCCGCACCCAGGCGAAATAGAGCACGCGCAGCTTCATTTCGCCCCCCTGAGATGCGGTGTGGCCTTGCGGAAATAGTCATAGCCGGTGACGAGTGTGAGCGCGGCGGCCAGCCAGAGGAGCGCTACGCCGCCGGTCTCGAGAAGGCCGTGCAGCCAGACCCGCCAGCGCAGGCCGAGTACGTCTTCTTCCACGCCGCTCACGATCGCCTGGTAGAGCGCGGGGTCGAGGCCCACGCTGCGCTCGATGAGCGCGTGCTCGAAGATGCCCTTGGCTAGAAGCACCGTGATCGCCACCATCTGCACGGTGGTCTTCCACTTGGCGAGCTTCGTGACCTTCAGCGTCCCGGCCGTGTCGCCCAGGAATTCCCTGAGGCCGCTCACGAAGACCTCGCGGAAGACGATGAGCGCGGCGGGAAGGAGGATGAGCCAGACCGGCTGCCACACGGCCGCGAGCGCCAAAAGCGCAGTCAAAACAATGGCTTTGTCGGCAATGGGATCGAGCATCGCGCCGAGCTTTGTCTCCTGCTTCCAGGCGCGCGCGAGATGGCCGTCGACCCAATCGGTGAGCGAGGCCCCGAGAAAGAGCACGATCGCCAGCCAATCCGCGTAGGGGCGCGGCAGGAGGAGAAAGGCCACAATAATCCCCGGCGCGGAGAGCAGGCGCAGGATCGTCAGGATGTTGGGCAGGTTCAGGCGCATGGCGAGGGCTTTCGCCTCATTTTGTACAAAAATCCAGAGCCCGGGGCACGTTTTGTACGCGTCTCATCCTTCATGGAAGAACCCGTAGATCTTCTCCGCGAGGCCCTCGCTTACGCCATCGACGGCTTTCAGATCGGCGAGATTGGCGCGGCTGACGGCCTTCGCCGACCCGAAATGCGCGAGGAGCGCGCGTTTGCGGGTGGCGCCGACGCCGGGGATATCATCGAGCGGATTCTTCGACATCGCCTTGGCACGTTTGGCGCGGTGGGTGCCGATGGCGAAGCGGTGGGCCTCGTCGCGCATCCGCTGGATGAAGTAGAGGACGGGATCATTGTGGCGGAGCGCCTTCACGCCCCGGCCCATGCGGTGAAACTCTTCCTTGCCGAGGTCACGGTCTACGCCCTTGGCGACGCCCACCATGGTAATGTCGTCGACGCCGAGCTCTTTCATGATCCCGTGCACGGCGCTCACCTGGCCCTGCCCGCCATCGATGAGGAGAAGGTCCGGCCAGACCTCCGTCTCACGGTCCGGGTCCTCCTTGAGGAGCCGCTTGAAGCGGCGCGAAAGGACCTCCTTCATCATACCGAAATCGTCGCCCGGCGTGAGCTCTTCACCCTTGATGTTGAACTTCCGGTACTGCGACTTGAGGAAGCCGTCGGGGCCCGCCACGATCATGCCGCCCACCGCATTGGTGCCCTGGATATGGGAGTTGTCGTAGACCTCGATCCGCTGCGGCGGCTCTTCCATGTCGAAGGCCTCCGCGATGCCCCTGAGGAGCTTCATCTGCGTGGCGCTCTCAGACATCTTCCGCGCGAGGCTCTCGCGGGCATTGCGGGAGGCATTGGCGATGAGCTCCGCCTTCTCGCCGCGCTGGGGGATGAGAAGCTCCACCTTGCGCTCGGCCTTTTCGCCCAGCGCTTCGGTGACGAGATCGCGGTCTTCCACGTCGTGGGAGAGGATCACCTGCCGGGGCGGCTCCCGGTCGCCGTAGAACTGGCCGAGGAAGGCCTGCATGATCTCCGCCTCGCTGTTCGAGCCCGTCACGCGAGGATAGTAATCACGGTTGCCCCAGTTCTGGTTGGCGCGGATGAAGAAGACCTGCACGCAGGCCTGCCCGCCTTCGACATGGAGCGCGATGACATCGGCCTCCTTCACGCCCTGCGGGTTGATTCCCTGGGCCGATTGGACCTGCGTGAGCGCGCGAATCCGGTCCCGCAAGGCCGCGGCGCGCTCGAACTCCATCTGGGCACTCGCCTCCTCCATCTGGGCGGCGAGGGTCTGCTGGACCTTCGTCGTCTTGCCCTGGAGAAAGTCATCGGCCTCGCGCACGAGCACCGCGTAATCCTCCGGGGTCACCTTCCCGCCGCAAGGGCCCGCGCACCGCTTCATGTGATAGTTCAGGCAGGGGCGATCTCCGGCCTCCACTTCGCGATCCGAGCAGGTCCTGAGGAGAAAGACCTTTTGGAGCGTGTTCAGCGTCCGGTTCACTGCGCCGGCGCTGGCGAAGGGGCCATAGTAGCGCCCCTTGCGGGTCTTGGCGCCGCGGTGCTTCTCGAGCTTCGGAAAATCGTGCTCCGAGCTGATGAAGATGTAGGGGAAGGATTTGTCGTCCCTGAGCAGGACGTTGTATTTCGGCTTGAGCTGCTTGATGAGGTTCTGCTCGAGGAGCAGCGCCTCCGTCTCCGTGCGCGTCGTCAGGAACATCATCGAGGCGGTCTCGGCGATCACCCGGAAGATATGCGGGGCATGCGCATTTCCGCGCGCGTAGTTCGACACGCGGTTCTTCAGGTTCTTTGCCTTGCCGACATAGAGCACGCGCGACTGTGCATCGAGCATCCGGTAAACGCCCGGAGATCCATCCAATGTGCGCACATATCGGGCGATGACAGCCTGCCCTGTCTCCGGTGTGTCAGCGCTGTTTGACAAGTCCTGATCCATGCCGTCGATTCTCGTTTTGGCTGCTACAGAGGCCCCCCGCCTGCAACGCTTTTCCTATCCACGAAAGCTGGGGATAAGTTGCCGGATAACGTTGGCGCAGCGCGAATTTTTCCTTGTTTTCTTTACCGTTGCTTTGACTGCCTAATTTTTAGGCTATTTATCAAGGCATTGAATTTGCTTCATATTTTTATTGTCACAGGACAATACGCTGATTTTCTTAGAGTTTTTGTAACACGTCTGTGACGAGAATCGCACCGGTGCACAACTCTCCATTCCGCCTCTTATTCAACCCCCAAAACGTCCGGAGTCTGCCACGTCAAGTGCTGCCCCCCGTCCACGCAAAGCAACTGTCCAGTGATCGCCGGCGCGTCGAGAAAGTAACCGAGCGCCGCGTTGATATCCGCGGGGTGCGCGCCGCGCCCGAGCACCGTGGCGGCCCGCTGCTTGGCGAAGTGTTCCGCGCTCTGGCGGCCGCCCTGGAGCGTGGGGCCCGGACCGATCGCATTGACGCGGATGCGGGGCGCGAGCGCCTGCGCGGCCGTCTGCGTGAAAGCCCAGAGCCCCATCTTGGCGATGGTGTAGGTCATGAATTCCGGCGTGAGCTTGCGCACCCGCTGGTCGATCATGTTGACGACGAGGCCCGAGGCCTTGGGCTCTCCGTCCGTGTCCACGGGCGTGCCCTGCGCCGCCACGGCCTGCGTCAGGAGAAAGGGCGCGCGCAGGTTCGAGCCGATATGCCTGTCCCAGCTTTCGCGCGTGGCCGTCTCGAGCGTGTCGTACTCGAAGATCGAGGCATTGTTGACGAGGCAGGTGATGTCTCCGCCCAGCGCCTCTCGCGCCGCGGACAGGAGCGCCTGCGTCTCCGTGTCATCGAGGAGATCGGCCTTGAGCGTCACGCCGCGCTGACCAGCGGCTTCGACGCCCGCCACGGTCTTCTCCGCCCCGGCTGAGGACGAGGCGTAATGCACGGCCACGTCGAAGCCGCGCCCAGCGAGATAGATCGCCATGGCCTGACCCAGCCGCGCGCCAGCCCCTGTCACCAGCGCCCGCATCAGCCGAGCACCGTGAAGATGTAGAGGATGTAGGCGGCCATGAACGCCGCGCCCCAGAGCCGCCCCAGCCCCCATTTGAAGAAGACGAAGGGCGCGAGCACGATGGAGGCTGCGAGCATCGTCCAGAAGTCGATGACGAAAAACTGCCGCGCCACCTCTATTGGCGCCACGAGCGCCGTGACGCCCACGATGGCCAGAAGGTTGAAGAGGTTGGACCCGATGACATTGCCCAGCGCCACATCCGCCTGCCGGCGATAGGCGGCGACCATGGTGGTGGCGAGCTCGGGCAGCGAGGTGCCGATGGCCACGAGCGTGAGCCCGATATGGGCATCCGACATGCCGAAGGCCCTCGCGATGCTCGAGGCGCCGTCCACGAGGAGATCTGCACCCAGCGGGAGCCCCACGATCCCCAACGCGAGAAAGAGCGCGATCCGCCAGCCCGGAAGCTCGGGATCCACGCCCTCGAGATCCTCCTCCGCCCCGGACGGGCCGGAGTCGGCCATCCGTGCTTTCTTGGCGTCGAGAAACTGGTCGAAGAGCACGAGGCTGAGCGCGCCGAGCAGGATGAGCCCGTGCCACCATGTGAGCGGCGCGGCGTAGGCGATGCCGATGAAAAGGAGCGAGCCGAGAATCATGTGAACGTAGCTCTTGCGCGTGTCGCAATCGGCCGTGGACATCGTGAAGACGAGCGCGGGCAGACCGAGCACGAGCAGGATATTGGCCGTGTTCGAGCCCACCACGTTGCCGATGGCGAGCCCGGGCTGATCGTCGAGCAGCGCGTTGACCGAGATCAGGAGCTCGGGCGCCGACGTGCCAAAGGCCACGATCGTCAGCGACACGATGAGCGCGGGGATCCCGAGGCGGAGCGCGAGGTTCACCGCACCCTTCACCAGCACGTCCCCCGCCAGAAGCAGGATCACGAGCCCGAGCGCCACATAGACCCAATCGAGGATCATGCACCCTCACCGCAGGGACAGGGACCCTTGCCGATGCGCGGCCGCCCACAGGCGCGGCACTTCTTCGCCGTGAGGCGCTGCAGCCTCTCCTGCCCGGGGAAGCGCAAGCGTCCGAACATCGCCATGGCCGCGATGACGATCAGGAAGAGGGTGACGATCTTCAGGATCATCTCAGAGGCCGAACTGGGCGTAGGCCGCCCGCTCCTCGACCCCGTGGCTGAGATCGCCGAGGACGCGCGCGCCCAGGCGGCTCAAGAGCGGCTTCCGCTGGCCGTAGCGGCGGAACTTCACCTTCTTGCCAAAGCGCTCCCGCAGGACAGGCGTGATATGGCCCACGGCATCTGCGAGGCCCACGTCCACGCCCTTCCGGCCCACCCAGATCTCCCCGGTGAAGAGCCGGTCATCCTCGGCGAGCTTCGCACCGCGGCGATGGCTCACGTGATCGATGAAGGTCTGGTGGATGTCGTCGAGCAGCACTTTGAGCCGCGCCACGTCCTCGTCCTTCGTGGGGCGGAACGGGTCGTTCATGCTCTTCGATTTGCCCGCGGTATACACACGGCGCTCCACCCCGTAGCGCTCCAGCGCCTCGGGGAAGCCGAAGCCCGCGGAGATGACCCCGATGGAGCCGATGACGGAGCTTTCGTCGACGAAGATCTCGTCGGCCGCCGCGGCCAGCCAGTAGCCGCCCGAGGCCGCCACATCCTCTACGAAGGCATAGACCGGGGTTTCCTTCTCCTCCGCCAGCCGCCGGATCCGCGCGCCGATGAGCGCGCTCTGCACGGGGCTGCCGCCGGGAGAGTTGATCACCAGCGCTACCGCCGCCCGTTTGCCCGAGAAGGCCTTTTCCAGCACCGGCCCGATGCCGTTGTCATTGAGCCCGCGCCCCGCGGCGATCAGCCCGTCGAGCCGCACGACAGCGACCTCCGGGTCGTTCTTCATGAAGGGGATGTATCTTTTCATTGGCTGCCATTTAGGCCCCTTGGACCCTGGCAACAAGGCGGGGTCGGGGGAAGCTTTGGCTTGAGCTCCCGTGCAAAGGCACCTGGGCTCAACCCACCGCAGCCGATGTGAGCTTTGAGCGCACAGGCGGCGCGCAGCGAATGCTCAGTTTGAGTCCTTATTGACCGTTGCTGCACGATGCACGATTGTCCGCTCCGTTCGAAAGGCGGCTGAATTGTTAACCTTAAATGATGAAAACCTACGCCGCGCCGTCGAACAGTACGCCGAAGGCGTTGTGCCAAAATTTATAGAGCGAATGGAAGGAGGAGTTTCCGCCGAAGTCTATCGCGTCACGCTCTTGCGGCCTAATGGTACTATAGAGAACATCGTGCTGCGAATTCACGGCGCAACACATTGCGGTCACGCCGCAGAACTTGAGTTCAATATACTTGAAGCACTTTTTCAGGCAGGGATTTCGGTGCCCAAGCCACTTAGTTTTGATGCAAGCTGCTCTGTGCTGGAAAACCCATTCCTGATGATTGCGTTTGTTGAAGGGTCATCTGATTTCGTAAAACCCATGCGCAAAGCAACCTTCGAGACTATGGCCGAAGCTCTGATCTCCGTGCAAGAAGTTCCAGTGTGCCTCATGCCAACGCTGCCACGTCGGATTGATCCGGTCCCAGAACTTCTTGAGTTTCTGCCCACGGGCTCAGAATGGAAGAAATTCCGTGGCTACCTCAAAGAAATAGAGAATGCACCATTTGATGGTCCAGATGTCGTTTTGCATGGAGACTTTTGGCCTGCAAACCTTCTCTGGAAACACGGGCGGATTGCGGCAATCCTCGATTGGGAAGATGCTGCATTGGGCGACCCTCTTTCCGATGTTGCCTGCACGAGCCTGGAGTTGCAATACATCCACGGTGAGGCGGGAAAAGTTCTGTTTGAGGATACGTATGCCAAACATCGAGAGATTGACCCGCGCAGGCTTGCCCTCTGGAATGCTTACGTTTCGTCGGCAGCGTTGAAGTATATGGCGGAATGGGGACTCGAACCCGCCAAAGAGGACCACATGCGCAAAACAGCGCATGACAGCCTACTGGAGGCTGCAACGGTTCTTCTTTGAGGGCTATGCCTTAGGCTTCCTCTGGAAGCTGCCAGTCCCCATGGTTTCAAGCACGGCAGCTTTGTCCAGCAAAGCGGCCTCACTCCCTAAGCCGCCAGCCCGTGCGGAAAATCCACCAGATGATGGCGAGGCAGAGCGCCGTAAACGCACCGATGGCCAGAAGCGAGAGGCCCACCGGCACGTCGGCCTGCCCGAAAAAGGCCCAGCGGAAGCCCGAGATCAGGTACACGACCGGGTTGAAATACGTCACCTGCTGCCAGAGCGGCGGCAGCATGGAGATCGAGTAGAACGAGCCGCCGAGGAAGACGAGGGGCGTCACGACGAGGAGCGGGATGAGCTGGAGCTGCTCGAAATTCTTCGCCCAGATCCCGATGATGAAGCCCATGAGCGCGAAGCTGATGCAGGTGAGCACGAGAAAGGCGAGCATGGCGAGCGGGTGCAGGATCGTCATCTCCACGAAGAAAAACGACGTCCCCAGGATCACGAGCCCGATGAAAAGCGATTTCGTGGCCGCCGCACCCACATAGCCGATGACGATCTCGAGGAAGTTGATCGGCGCGGAGAGCAGCTCCGAGAACGTGCCGATGAATTTCGGAAAGTAGATGCCGAAGGACGCGTTGGAGATGCCCTGCGTCATGACCGTCAGCATAATGAGGCCGGGCACGATGAAGGCCCCGTAGCTCACGCCTTCCACCTCCTGGATGCGGGAGCCGATAGCCGTGCCGAACACGACGAAGTAGAGCGAGGTGGATAGCACGGGCGAGATGAAGCTCTGCGCCAGCGTCCGGAAAAAGCGCGCCATTTCAGCGGCGTAGATCGTCTTGACGGCCTGCATGTTCATTCCGCGGCCTCCCCTTCATGCACCAGCTCGACAAAGATCTGTTCGAGGCTCGACTGGGTGGTCTTGAGGTCGCGGATGCTGAGCCCGGCCTTCTGGAGATCCGCCATGAGCGAGCCCATGCCGGTGCGCTCCCCCGCGCTGTCGTAGCTGTAGGTCAGGACTGTCCCGCCTTCGCCGAGCGACAGCCCCTCGCGGGAAAGCCCTTCCGGCACGGCACCGAGCGGCTCCGCGAGCTCGATGCGCAGCTCCTTTTGCCCCATGCGCGCCATGAGCTTGTCCTTCTCCTCCACGAGGAGGATGCGCCCCTTGTTGATGACGGCCACGCGGTCCGCGATGGCCTCGGCCTCTTCGATGTAGTGGGTCGTCAGGATGATGGTGACGCCCTGCTGGCGGAGCTTTTCCACCGTCTCCCACATCCCCTTGCGGAGCTCCACGTCAACGCCCGCGGTGGGCTCGTCGAGAAACAGGATGCGGGGCTCGTGGGCCAGCGCCTTGGCGATGAGAACCCGGCGCTTCATGCCGCCCGAGAGCTCGCGCACCTCCTCCGCCGCCTTGTCATCGAGCGAGAGCGTCTTCAGCAGCTCGCGGATATAGGGATCGTTTGGCGGTGCGCCGAAGAGACCGCGGGAAAAGCGGACCGTATCCATGACCTTGGCAAAGGGCTCGAGCGCGATGTCCTGGGGCACGAGGCCGATGAGGCTGCGGGTCTTGCGGTAGCCTGACACGATGTCATGCCCGCCCACCGTGACCGTCCCGCCGGTATGGGTGGTGATGCCGCAGATGGTGGAGATCAGCGTCGTCTTGCCCGCGCCATTGGGGCCGAGCAGCGCCAGCACCTCTCCCTCCTCGATGTCGAGATCGACGCCGCTCAGCGCCTCGAAGCCCGAGCCGTAGACCTTCCGCAGGCCCGCGATGGATACGATGGATGACATGTCTGTCTCCTTTCCCCGCCGACCTAACCTGCCGAAGCGCGGGGGAAAAGCGGCGCGCGCGCGCGGGCCTTTGTGCATTCCTGTCGCTCTTACTATGGTCGCGCGAAACGGAGGACCATGAATGCTGGTGTTGGGGATCGATCTGGGGACCTCGGCCGTCAAGGCCGTGCTCGTAGAGGGCGAGGCAATCGTGGCCGAGGGCCTCGGGCCGCTCAGCGTCTCCTCTCCCCGGCCCGGATGGTCGGAACAAGCACCGGCGGATTGGCTCGAGGCGATGCGCCGCGCCGTCGCTGCCCTCGGCCCGCGGCGCGCCGATGTGGCGGGCATCAGCCTTTCCGGGCAGATGCACGGCGCGGTGATGCTTGACGCCCAGAACGCGCCCGTCCGCGACTGCATCCTCTGGAACGACAGCCGCGCCGCGGCCCACTGCGAAGTCTTGGAAGACCGCATCCCCGATATCGGGATGCGCGCGGGTGTGCGGCCCCTGCCGGGCTTCACGGCGCCAAAGCTCCTCTGGCTTGCCGAGGCGGAGCCCGAGGCCCACGGGCGCATCGCGTCGGTCATGCTGCCCAAGGACTACCTCGCGCTCTGGCTCACCGGGGAGGCGGGATCAGACATGTCGGATGCGGCCGGCACGCTCTGGCTCGATCAGGCATCCCGCGCCTGGGACCCGGCCCTGGCCGAGGCCTCCGCCACGGATCCCGCATGGCTCCCTCCGCTCAGGGATGGCTTCGCCGAGGTGGGCAAGATCCGCGCGGAACGCGCCCGGGAGCTCGGGCTTCCGACGGGCATTCCGCTCTTCGCGGGCGGCGGCGACGCGGCCACGGGCGCGCTCTCGGTCGGGGCCGCGCGGCCCGGTGCCTGTTTTATCTCGCTCGGGACATCCGGCCAGCTTCTCGTCGTCGACGCGGCCTATGCCCCGAACCCGGACGAGTTCGTCCATGCCTTTGCCCATACCCTCCCGGGCCTCTGGTACCGCATGGCCGCGATGCTCAACGGCGCGCGCCCCATGGCGTGGTTCGCCGGGGTTCTGGGCATGGAGGTGGAGACCATGCTGGCCGAGGCGGCGCGCGCCGACACGAGCCGCGTGCCGCTCTTTCTCCCCTACCTCACCGGTGAGCGCAGCCCCCATGGCGACCCGGCCATCCGCGCGGGCTTCTACGGGCTGGAGGATGCCACGGGGCGCCCCGAGATGGCGCGGGCGGTGGTGGAGGCGATGGCCTTCATGATGCGGGACGCGCGGGACAGTTTCGGCGCGGGCTTCGCGCCCGACGGCCCGATCCCCGTCCTTGGCGGCGGCGCGCAAAGCGACCTCGTCCTCGGCACGCTGGCCAGTGTCCTCGGGCATCCGGTGGCCCGCGCGGAGGCGGGGCGCGGCGGCCCGGCCTACGGGGCCGCACGGCTCGCGCAGGTGGGGCTGGGTGAGATCAGCCAAAGCGATCTGGCCTTCACGCCGAAACTGAAAAAGGTCTTCGAGCCGGAGACGCCGCGCCTCGAGCCTCGCCTGGCGCAGTTCCGGGAGCTTTATTCCCGCCTGCGCGGCGGCCTCTGAGGCGCGCACGAATTATTGCAAAGATTCGTGGCTCGCGCCGGCGGCGTTACGCGGCCTCGGGCTCCTTCGCGCCGGTCATGTAGGCAACGGCATCCGACATGGTGTGATCCTTGGGATCGATCACCGTGAGCCGCTTGCCCAAGCGATGGACATGGATACGGTCGGCCACCTCGAAGACATGGGGCATGTTGTGGCTGATGAGGATGATCGGAATGCCCCGGCTCTTCACGTCCATGATGAGCTCGAGCACGCGCCGGCTCTCCTTCACGCCGAGCGCCGCCGTGGGCTCATCGAGGATGATGACCTTCGAGCCGAACGCCGCCGCACGCGCCACCGCCACGCCCTGACGCTGGCCGCCCGAGAGCGTCTCCACCGCCTGGTTGATGTTCTGGATCGTCATGAGGCCCAGCTCGGAGAGCTTCTCGCGCGCCATCTCTTCCATTTTCTTGCGGTCGAGCTGGCGGAAGAGCGTGCCCCGAATGCCGGGCTTCCTGATCTCGCGGCCCATGAACATGTTGTCGGCGATCGAGAGCGCCGGCGACATGGCCAGCGTCTGGTAGACCGTCTCGATCCCGGCCTCCCGCGCCTCGATGGGCGAGCGGAAGCTCACGCGCACGCCTTCGAGCTCCACCTCTCCCTCGTCGGGGATGACGGCGCCCGAGACGGCCTTGATGAGCGAGCTCTTCCCGGCTCCGTTATCCCCGATGACGGCGAGGATCTCGCCGGGCATCAGGTCGAAGTCGCAATGATCGAGAGCGGTCACGCGGCCATAACGCTTCACGAGGCCGCGCGCTTTCAGGATGGGGTCAGCCATTACGCAGCCACCTTTCTGATCCACTGGTCCACCGCGACGGCGGCGATGATGAGAACGCCGATGAGGAGGAACGTCCATTGCGCATCCGCCCCCGCGAGCCGCAGGCCCAGCGTGAAGACGCCGACGATCAGCGCGCCAAAGAAGGCGCCGAGGATCGAGCCCCGCCCGCCGAAAAGCGAGATGCCCCCGATCACGACAGCGGTGATGCTCTCGATGTTGAGAAGCTGGCCCGAGGTGGGCGACACCGATCCGATGCGCCCAATGAGAGCCCAGCCCGCGAAGGCGCAGATGAGGCCTGCGAGCGCGTAGACGGAGATGAGCGTCATCTTGACGTTGACGCCCGAAAGCTCCGCAGCCTCGGGGTCATCACCCACGGCATAGACATGGCGGCCCCAGGCCGTGTGGCGGAGCGCGTAGGCCAGGATGATGACCAACCCGATCATGAAGACGACGCCGTAGGTAAAGACGGCCCCGCCAATGGTGAACCGCTCGCCGAGAAATTGCAGAAGCGGCGCGTTGGCCTCGATCTCCTGGCTGCGGATGGTCTCGTTGGCGGAATAGAGGAAGTTCGCGGCGAGAACGATCTGCCACATCCCCAGCGTCACGATGAAGGGCGGGAGCTTGATATAGGCCACGAGCCAGCCATTCAGCGCGCCGATAAGCGTGCCGCACATGAGGCCGCAGAGGATCGCCACCTCCACGGGCAGCCCGTAGCGGAACGTGAACTGACCCATGATGACGGACGACATCACCGAGATCGCGCCCACGGAGAGGTCGATCCCCTTCGTCAGGATCACGATGGACTGCGCCGCGGCCACAATGCCCACGATCTGCACCTGCTGGAGGATCAGCGTCAGCGCGAAGGGCGACAGGAACCGTTCCCCGAGCGTGATCCCGAAGATCACGATGGCGCTCACCAGCACGATCAGCGGCACGAGGGCCGGGGTCGTGTGCAGCGCGTGGTGGAATTTCCCGAAGATGCCCTTGTTGTGCTCCTCGAAGCTCGCCACCTCGGTGGCGGCTGTGGAGGCGGCGCTTTCGTAATCGGTCTGTGCCATGGGGCCCCGTCGTGTTGCGCGTTAAGGTCCGGATGTGCGGGGCGGGCCACTGGGCCCGCCCCTACTGTCAGCTCGGCGAGAGGCGCTTAGCCCCAGCAGAGATCGGTGCCCTCGGAGACCGAGATGCTCTCAACACCATCCGCCGGCGCATCCGTCACGAGCGCCACGCCCGTGTCGAAGAAGTCCTTGCCCGGCGTCGCCTCCGGCAGAGTGCCGTCCTCGGCAAACTGCGCGATGGCCTCGATGCCGAGCGATGCCATGAGCAGCGGATATTGCTGCGAGGTGGCGCCGATCACGCCGTCGGCCACATTCTGCACGCCCGGGCAGCCCCCGTCGACAGAAACGATCAGCACGTCGTTCTCGCGGCCGATGGAGCGGAGCGCCTCGTAGGCACCGGCGGCGGCAGGCTCGTTGATCGTGTGGACGACGTTGATCGTCGGATCCTGTGCGAGGAGGTTCTCCATGGCGCGGCGGCCACCCTCTTCGTTGCCCTGCGTCACGTCGGAGCCCACGATGCGGCTGTCCGTCTCGTCGCCGATGACATTCGGGTCACCGAGGTCGATGCCGAAGCCGTCGAGGAAGCCCTGGTTGCGGAGCACGTCCACGGTGGGCTGGCTCACGGCGAGATCGAGCGTGGCGATGCGCGCATTGGCAGCGTCGTCACCCAGCGTCGCCGCGGCCCATTGGCCGATGAGCTGACCGGCCAGGTAGTTGTCCGTGGCAAAGGTCATGTCGGCGGCGTCGATCGGGCTCAGCGGCGTGTCGAGCGCGATCACGAGGATACCTGCGTCGCGCGCCTGCTGCACGGCGGGCACGATCGAAGAGGTGTCGGACGCGGTGATCAGGATCCCGCTCGCCTCGTTGGCGATGCAGGTCTCGATGGCGGCGACCTGTGTCTCGTGGTCACCGTCGACCTGGCCCGCGAAGGAGTTGAGCGTGATGCCGAGCTCTTCAGCCTTGGCAGCCGCGCCTTCGCGCATCTTCACGAAGAACGGGTTGGTGTCGGTCTTGGTGATGAGGCAAGCGGACACACCATGGCCGCCTGCGAGGGCCGCCGTCCCGGCAAAGGAAGCACCCACGAGGGCCGTCGTCGCGATCAGTTTCTTCATTGATAATCTCCCAATTCTTGCGCCCCGATTTCCGGGTGCACTGCGCTTTCCTGCCGTGACGCAAGGGAAACGTCAATAACTAAATCACTCTTATTTATTATTGACCAACACGCCCCTGATCCCCGAAAGTGCGGCGGAGGAGAGCATGTATCATGGCCGGAATAGAGCCAAACCCCACTGATATGATTGATGAATTCGAGGCCACGGGCTCGAATCAGAGCGGCATGCGCGCCCGCAACGAGCGGCTCGTCCTTTCGATCCTCCGGCGGGTGGGACCGCTCCCCAAGGCGGAAATCGCGCGAAAGACCGGGCTTTCCGCCCAGACCGTCTCCGTGATCATGCGCGCGCTGGAGGCCGATGGCCTGCTCGAGCGCGGCGAGAAACTGCGCGGCAAGGTGGGGCAGCCCTCTGTTCCCATGCGGCTCGCGCCGACCGGCGCCTACTTCCTCGGCATGAAGGTCGGACGCCGGTCTGCGGAACTCATCCTCGTGGATTTCGTGGGCACCGAGATCGCCCATCTCCACCAGACATACAGCTACCCCACCCCGGAGCTCGTCCTCGACTTCGCCCGCCGCGCGGTGACGGAGCTCTGCGCCTCAGTCAGTGACGCGCAGCGCCGGCGCATCGCCGGGATGGGCATCGCCTCTCCCTTCTATCTCTGGGAATGGGCCTCGATGATCGGCGTGGATCCGGAGAAAATGGACGCCTGGCGCGGCTTCGACCTGCGCGCGGAGATGGCCGACCTCTTCGATTTTCCGGTCTACCTCGGCAACGATGCCACGAGTGCCTGCGGCGCCGAGCTCACGTTCGGAACGGGCGATCCGCCCGCGGACTTTCTATACATCTATATCGGCTACTTTGTCGGCGGCGGGATCGCGCTCCACGGCGCGCTCTATACCGGGCGGGCCGGGAATGCGGGCGCGGTGGGTCCGTTCCTCGTCTCCGCCCAGGACGGCGACCGGCGGCAGCTTCTGGATGTGGCCTCTCTCATCGGGCTCGAGCGCCGCGTCGAGGCCCAGCAGGGCAATGCCGCGCACATGTTCGGCCAGCAGGATCACTGGACCATCGAGCCCGAGATCCTCGACGCCTGGCTCGCCGACGCGGTGCCAGCGCTCGCGCAGCTTATCCTCGCCGGGAGCGCCATCATGGATTTCCCCGCCGTGCTGATCGATGGCCACATGCCCACGGATCTGCGCGACCGCGTGATCGCGGCAGTTACCAAAGAGCTCGAGACCCAGCCGCGCCAGGGCCTCCAGATCCCGACCATCTCCGCCGGTACGCTCGGGCCACGCGCCCGCCCGCTCGGCGCGGCGAGCCTGCCGCTCTCCAAGCGCTTCATGCTCGAAGCCTGAGCGAGGGCCGCGGGCAAGCCCGCCATAAAGCTAGAAAAACAAAACCCCCAAGGTCGGCGACCTGGGGGTATTTCATGCTGGTTGCGGGAGTAGGATTTGAACCTACGACCTTCAGGTTATGAGCCTGACGAGCTACCGGGCTGCTCCATCCCGCGCCAGCGTGAGGCGTAGCTATGCCTGTCGGGCACGAGTCGCAACCCCCTCCAAGCGCCTTTCGCACGGAAATTAATCGGTCTTGCGGCTGCCGTCGCGGGGGTCGACCCAGACCCGCGGGCGCTTCTCCTTCGGGTCGAAGGTGCCGAGCGGGCGGAGGGCCACTGTCCCCCGGCGACGCTGTGCATTCTGCCGGAAATAGTCGCCGAGACCGGCGCGTTCTTCCGCGGGCAGCACGTCCCAGTCGATCCACTCCGTGCTCCAGCCGGTGACCTCGCCAAAGACATCCACGAGCCGCATGGAGGGCGTGGCCACGAGCTCCACCTCGCGCCCCTCGGCGCGGGCCACGGTGTTGAGCGCGTTGGAGGTCTCCTCTCGCATGAAGCGGACGATGGGCCCGTCGGAGGCGACGATGAACTCGCTGTCGATGATGATGAGCTTCGGCTTCAGGGCCTGGGCGAGAAGGACGAGCCGGTAATGCTCCGTGATGTGGTAGAAGATGCCGTAAACCGCCACGACGTCGAACGTCTCTCCCGCGGCGGCAAGCTCTTCCATCCCGGCGAAGATATCCCCCTGCCGGAGGCGCACCCGGCCCTTTGCCGCGACATCGGGAAAGGCGGCGAAGCGATCGATCAGCGCCTGCCGCGCCTCGATCCCCACCACCTCGCGCGCGCCGGCATGGGCCAGCGCATAGGGCCAGCGCCCGTCATGGCTGGCGAGGTCGAGCACGCGCGCGTCAGAAAGCTCCGCCTTGAAGGGCGCCACGATCATGTCGTAGCGGCGATTAAGCCGATGCGCCCCGGTGGGCCCCTCGTCGTAGCCCTCGAGCGAGGGGATGAAATCAAATGGATTGTCCGGCATGCCCGCGCCTCTTTTGCGGCCATGCTAGCGGCGCGCCGGGACGCTGGAAAGCGGCTAGAGCGGCTCGATCTTGCGCGGCGTGCCCTTCAGATGCGTGACCTTGAAGAGCGCGGGCCGCGGCATCGCCTGAAATTCCCCATAGCCATAGGTCTTGTCCATCTGGCTCAGGAGGCTCGCGATGAGGCCGCCATGGGTCGCGAAGAGCGGGGCGCGGATCGGTCGGCGCGAGATCGACTTGATCGCCTGCCTGAGCCGCACCGCCGCGGCATTGAAGCTCTCCCCGCCCGGCCGCGCCTGCGCGCGGTTGGTAAAGCGGGTTTCGAGAAGCGGGTCGTCCGGGTCGTGGCCCGAGAGGCTCAGCCGATGCTCGCGCAGATCCGTCATGACGGTCACGCCCTGGCCCGACTTCTCCGCGAAGGGCGCCACGGTGGCCTTGGCACGCGCCGCGGGGCTGGCGAAGATGCCGTCGACCTCCAGCTCCTCCAAGGCCTCGACGAGGCTCTCAGACGCGGCCTGCCCCGCATCGGTCAGCGGGTCATCGGCGCCCGCGCCCACGGCCTCGGCATGTCGGAGAAGGAAAACGGTGTCGGTCTTAACGGGGGTAATCGCAAACATGGCCCATCATGGGCGCGACGCGCGGCTTTAATCAAGCCTTAGACTTGGCAGGTGGGGCAGTGGTAAAGCGTCCGCCCGCTCAGCTTCGATTTCTCGATGGCCCCGTTGCAGCGTGGGCAGGCCTCGCGGGCGAAGATGTTCGTGCGCTCCGTGATCTCTTCCCCGGCCTTCGGCACGTCCCCGTTGGTGATGATGGAATTCGTCTCCACCCCGAGCTGCAGGAGCCCGCGCATCTCGTCCCAGAGCGCGCGCAGATCCGCCTCCACGATGTCCCGGCCCGGGGTCATGGGATTGATCTTGCGCAGCCAGAGGATCTCGGCCCGGTAGATATTGCCGATCCCGGACATGACCTTCTGATCCATCAGGAGCCGCGCGATGGGCGCGCGCGAGCGGGCGATGGCCGCGATGGCGCGGTCCGGGTCCGGCGGCTCGGCGAGGAGGTCGGGCCCGTAGCGGAGGCGAAACGTCTCCATGTCCACCGGCAGGATCTCGCAGGTATTGGGCCCGATGATATCGAGCGCATGGGTGGGGCTCTCGAGCCGAAGACGGACAACCTCTCGCGGGGGATCGGCGGGCTGCCGCACCGGCGTGAAATACCCGCCGAGCCCGAGATGGATGTGCACCGTCACCTCGCCCTCGAAATGATAAAGGAGATGCTTGCCCACGGCTCCCGTCCCCGTGCACCGCCGCCCGTCGATCTCGGCGGCGCCCTCGGCAAAACGGCCCTGGGGCGAGGTCGCCGCGATCACGTGTCCTTTGAGCATGTCAGCATGATCCCGCGCGGCGCGGTGGATGGTGTGTCCCTCTGGCATGACCGTGCCAGCTAGTTCGGCGCGGCCAAATTCCACACGTCAAAAGCGAACTTGACGCAGGGGCATCCGCCCGCGTTCACTTTCGGCACCAAGGCGCATGGCCGAGTCAGGCAATAACCGCGCCAGGAGGGAGTTGTTTTCAATGAACGTGCATCCAGACAAATCATTTTACCCATCGCCGAAAGACGCCATGGAAGCGCCCGCCGAGACGCTGGCCTTCACCCTTATGCTCTCCCCGGATTTCTCGCAGCCCGACGGTCTCGCCATCGTGGATGTGGATCCGTCGTCGAAGACCTACGGCGAAATCGTGCACCAGGTCATCGTGCCGAACAAAGGCGACGAGTTTCACCATTTCGGCTGGAATGCCTGCTCTGCCTCCCTCTCCCCGCTCTCGGGCCACGCCTTCGTGGAGCGCCGTTACCTGATCGTGCCGGGCATCCGCTCCTCGCGGATCTACGTCTTTGACGTGAAAGAGCCGCTCAAGGCCAAGATCCACAAGATCATCGAGCCCGAGGAAGTCTTCGAGAAGACCGGCTATTCCCGCCCCCACACGATCCATTGCGGCCCCGAGGGCATCTATGTCTCCACGTTGGGCGGTGGCGGCGAGGACGGGACAGATGGCCCTCCGGGCATCTTCATCCTGGATTGCGAAACCTTCGACATCATCGGCCGCTACGAGATCGACCGCGGCGCGCAGTCAAAGCATTACGATTTCTGGTGGAACCTGCCGCGCGACTACATGGTGAGCTCGGAATGGGGCTTGCCGCCGCAATTCGAAAACGGCGTCGTTCCGGAGGACCTGCTCTCCAACAAGTACGGCCACGTCATCCACTTCTGGGACCTGCGTGCGCGCAAGGTGAAGCAGACGATCGACCTGGGCGAGCAGTACCAGATGGCGCTGGAAATCAGGCCGGCCCATGACCCGATCAAGAAGCACGGCTTCGTCGGCGTGGTCGTGGACACGACCAATCTCGAGGGCGCGATCTTCACATGGTGGCAGAATGACGACGGCACGTTCGAGGCCAAGAAGACGATCACCATCGCGCCACATCCCGCGGAGACCGATGACCTGCCGCCGCTCTTGCAGGGCTTCGGCGCGGTGCCCGCGCTCGTGACCGACATCGACCTCTCCCTCGATGACAAGTATCTCTACGTGTCCTGCTGGGGCCAGGGAGAGATGCATCAATATGATGTTTCGGACCCGATGAACCCGGTCCTCGCGAACAAGATCGAGATCGGCGGGATCGTCAAAAAGGCCAAGCATCCCAATGGGAAGGAGTTCGGCTACGGGCCCCAAATGGTGGAGATCAGCCGCGACGGAAAGCGCGTCTACTGGACGAACTCGCTCTATTCCACGTGGGATGACCAGTTCTATCCCGGTGACCGGGGCGCGGCGATGGTCATGGCCAATGTGGGCGATGACGGCTCCTTCACGCTGGCGGAGGATTTCTGGGTGGAGTTCCCGAAGGGCTACCGCTCCCACCAGATCCGGCTCGAAGGCGGTGACTGTT
Organism: Pseudomonadota bacterium; assembly: GCA_038533575.1. Lineage (NCBI taxonomy): Bacteria > Pseudomonadati > Pseudomonadota > Pseudomonadota bacterium. The sequence continues at coordinate 2,349,604 of JBCAYL010000001.1, forward strand.
CGACGGACAGTTTCTGCTACCCCTCCGTCTAGATGGAGGTGATCGGCACGACGGCGGGCCTCTGGCTCGCCGTGGCCGTCTCCGGGCTCTATCACGGGCTCAATCCCGGCATGGGCTGGCCGCTGGCCGTGTCCGCCGCGCTCTTCGAAGGGCGGCGGGCGGCGCTCTGGCGCGCGCTCGGGCTGCTCAGCGTGGGCCATTTTCTCGCGATGATCGGCATTCTCTTGCCCTTCGCCGTCATGTTCATGCTCGTGGAGTACCAACGCGAGATCCAGATCGGCGCCGCCTGCGTGGTGATCGCCACGGGGCTCTTCCTGCTGTGGTATCGCAAGCATCCCCGCTTTCTCGCGCGGGTGAAGCCATCGCAGCTCGCGCTCTGGTCTTTCCTCGTGGCCATGGCCCACGGGGCGGGGCTCATGCTGGTGCCGATCTTCCTCGGCCTCTGCGGGTTGGACGAGCTCGACATGGGCCACCGGGCCGCGCTTGATCTCATGGGCGCCAATGTCGCCATGGCCTTCGTCGTGGGCCTCATGCACACCGCAGCGATGATCGGCTCCGGCGGCGTGCTCGCCTGGGCCGTGCACCGCTATCTCGGCCTCAAGGCGCTCCGCGCGACGTGGTTCAACCTCGACGTCGTGTGGGCGGGGAGCCTCGTGGCCGTGGGCGGCTTCGGGCTCTGGGCCGGGCTGGCGCTGTAGCTCATTCGCGCCAGTGCTCCTCGACCCAAGGGGCGGGCAGGCCATAATCCTGCAGCCTCTTGAGAGGCTGCTTCTGCTTGAGCGCATGCCGGATGTAGGTCCAAGGGCCCATGGCTGGGGTCTGCGCATTGACTTGACCGTTCGCGGCTTCCGGCGGATTGGGCCCGCCGGCGAAGATCACGACGCGGCAATCGAGGGGCAATCGGGGCGGCTTAAAAAAGTTCAGCGGCAGGGTCGGGATGCATTCGATGCGGAAATGCTTCATCCAGGCTTTCGGCCAATAATCGATCCCGCCCGGCGCATTCTCGGCGACGAAGAATTGCTCGAAGCGGTATCGGTCGGCCGTGCCCTGCGGATCGGCGGCGAACATGTCCTGCAGAGGCGCGAGCTTCCCCACTGGGGCGCGATAGATCGACGTCTGCCCGCGCTTGAGCGGCCATTTCGCGGCGTTCAGGCCAAGGATCACCTGATCGGGATTGCCATACTCGAAGAACGGGTCGAGCGACCCGGTGATCAGCACGTCGAGATCGATGAAGAGAAAGTTGCCCTCAAGGTCGCCGAGCGCGGGTGCCCACAGTCGAGACTTGGGCCATTTACCAGGCGTGTTGACGGGAAGCTTGCCGCCGGGGATCGGCGGTAGATCGAAACACTCTACCTCGTCCCGGACCTGCTCGCGCGTGTCGGTGAACGCAACAAAACGGAAAGGCGGCGTGATGTTGCGCGCCACCATGGCATAGAGCCGGTTAATGTAGGGGGCGCCGTATTTCTTGCCCCAATTGATGCAAACGACGTTCTTCATGGGGCGCGTTCTACGCTTAGCGGTGTGAGACATGAAGACACGAAAAAGCCGCCCGAGGGGCGGCTCAAGCTTCGGTACATCGTCAGAGAGATACGAGAGTTTCTTACTAGGTTTGGCGATGACCTACTCTCCCACGCCTTAAGACGCAGTACCATCGGCGCTACGGCACTTAACGGCCAGGTTCGGGATGGGGGCTGGGTGTTTTGCTCGCGCTATGATCACCAAACCGAGAAAGAAACTCGCTTTGGATCATCAGATCCAAGTCCAAGTACACTGCGTGTATGCTTCCGACCCGGTAGAACTGGCTTCTACTGGATCAAATCAAGCCTATCGGACCATTAGTACCAGTCAGCTGAGTACGTTACCGCACTTACACCTCTGGCCTATCGACGAGGTCGTCTACCTCGGTCCTCAGGGATACCTTGTTTTGAGGGGGGCTTCCCGCTTAGATGCCTTCAGCGGTTATCCTGTCCGATCATAGCTACCCAGCACTGCCGTAGTCGACAACTGGTCCACCAGTGGATCGTTCACCCCGGTCCTCTCGTACTAGGGGCAACTCCTCTCAAGTATCCTACACCCACGGCAGATAGGGACCGAACTGTCTCACGACGTTCTAAACCCAGCTCACGTACCTCTTTAAACGGCGAACAGCCGTACCCTTGGGACCTGCTCCAGCCCCAGGATGAGATGAGCCGACATCGAGGTGCCAAACAGTGCCGTCGATATGGACTCTTGGGCAGTATCAGCCTGTTATCCCCGGCGTACCTTTTATCCGTTGAGCGATGGCCCTTCCACTCGGGACCACCGGATCACTATGGCCGTCTTTCGACTCTGCTCGACTTGTCAGTCTCGCAGTCAGGCTGGCTTCTGCCATTGCACTCAACGAGCGATTTCCGACCGCTCTGAGCCAACCTTCGCGCGCCTCCGTTACTCTTTAGGAGGCGACCGCCCCAGTCAAACTACCCACCACGCAGGGTCCCGGGCCCCGA
>JBCAYL010000002.1:300000-436938 GCA_038533575.1 Pseudomonadota bacterium
GCGCGAGGTGGAGATGTAGAGCCCCCATTCCTTGGCCTTTGCCAGCGTCAGGTCGTAGCCGAAGCGGAGGTTCTGGTTGCCGATCTTGTCGGCCATGGCGCGCGTGCGCTCCTCGCCATCCGACGATAGCGCCAGAACGCCGACGCCCCGCTCCGCAAAGTTCGGGGCCTGCTTGTCGAATTCCTTGAGATAGTTCGCGCAGATCGGGCAGTGCAGCCCGCGATAAAAGCAGATGACGGTGCCGCGTTCCGAGCTTTCAGTGGCAAGATCGAAGGGCCCGTGATCAAGCGTGGGAACGGAAAGCGCGGGCACTTTCTGGCGGGGGATGAGCATGGGCGTGTCTTTCGTGGCTGCGCGGACACCCTCTCTCTACGACCTTCCGGCCGCCGGCCAAAGGCGGAAGGGGGGCTGCACGAGCGCACGAACCTCCCCGCGTCGTGATTTGGCGTGTGCTCTAGGCGATCTCCGCGTCGGCGATGAGACCGTCGAGACGGGCAAAGCTGGCCTCCATCCCCTCGTCCATGGGGGATTTCAGCACCGCGTCGCGGGTGGCGCGGCTGTCATAGGTCATCGTCTGGATGACTTGCGTCCCCGCCGCGGTCGTCTCGAAGCGGGTGTCCACATGGGTGGAGGCGTCGCCGAAGTCGTCGAAGGTCTCGGAATTCACGAGGCGGGTTTCTGGCTCGACGGTGATGTATTTGCCGCGGGCATGCATGAGCGTGCCGTCGGGAAAGGCCCAGGCCCAATGGAAGGCGCCGCCCGGTCGGACATCCATGTCGCAGATGGGCATGGTGTGCCCGTCAGGTCCGGTGAGCCAGCGTGGCACAAGCGCGGGGTCGGTATAGGCCCGCCAAACGAGGCTGCGGGGCGCGGAGAAGCTGCGCCGCACCTCGATCGTCGTCTCAGTCGGCGTGGTCAGGGTTAGCGGCATCTACGGTCTCCTTCTGAAGCGTGTCGAGCAGGGTATCGAGACGCTGGAAGCGATCCTCGAAAAGCTGGCGGTAGCGCTCGAGCCATCGGTCGAGCTGCACGAAGGCCTCGGGCGCAAGCCGCGCTGGCCGGGTTGTGCCCACCCTGTCCCGCGCGATCAGGCCCGCCCCTTCAAGGAGCTTGAGGTGCTTTGACACCGCCGGCTGACTGATCGGGAGCGCATCGGCGATCTCATTCACCGTGCGCGGGCCGAGGGCGAGCTGGGCCACGATGGCCCGGCGCGTGGGGTCGGAGAGTGCGGCGAAGGCGCCATCTAAATATTGCATGAAAGTTATATAACTGAGTCGCGATGTTTAGTCCATCGGTCCTGTTGATGGGGCAGGTAGACAAGGCGGCGCCCGCCATCGCGCGGTTATGGCGCGTGGGCAGGGCTTGCGCGGGCCTTGGGATCGTGGGCAAGGGGGCATACTTGTCGAAGGCCCGGGAGGGCCCTGCAACGACGTCGTTCAGAAGGGAGCAATCCGATGATGCTCAAATCCGTCGCGCTCGCCGCGCTCATCTCAGCCACCGCCGCCGCTGCAGCGGCGCAGGAGGTCACGCTACGCTTCCAGCATTTCGTGTCGCCGAAATCGGCGAACCCGACCTATTTCATGCAGCCCTGGGCGGACAAGATCGAGGCCGAGTCCAACGGCCGCATCAAGGTAGAGCTCTATCCGGCCATGCAACTCGGCGGGCGCGCGCCCAGCCAGTACGACCTTATCCGTGATGGCGTGATTGACGGGGGGTGGGTCATTCCCGGCTACCAGCCGGGCCGTTTCCCAGAGGCGGAGGCGATGGAACTCCCCTTCATGACGACGAAGAGCGGCGAGGAGGCTTCCATGGCCGCCTGGCAGTTCACGCAAAAGCACCTGATGGACGATTTTCGCGACGTGCACCTGATCGCAGCGCACATGCACGGGCGCGGCCTCGTGCACAAGAAAGGGCCCAGCATCGCGGCGGTGGAGGATTTCGAAGGTCTCAAGCTGCGCGGCCCCTCGCGCCCGGCCACGCTGCTCCTCGAAAAGCTCGGCGCGAGCCCCGTGGGCATGGCCGTCCCGGCCTTTCCGGAAGCGCTCGCCAAGGGCGTCGTGGACGGCGGTGTCATCACCTGGGAGATGTCTCCCTCACTAAAGCTTGATGAGCTGACCGACAGCCACACTGACATCGCGGGGGATCGATCCCTATATAACCTTTACTTCATCTGGGCGATGAACAAGGCCACCTACGAAGGCCTGCCAGACGATCTCAAGGCCGTTATCGATGCCAATTCCGGGCTTATGGCCTCGGCATGGGCAGGACGGGCGCATGACACGGGCGATGTGGACGGTCGCGCAGCGATGGCTGCCGCCGGAAATGAAATAGCCGTGATGAGCGAGGCCGAGACAGCACGCATCGCCGCCCTAGGTGACGAAGTGATATCCGACTGGGTCGCCGAAATGGCGACCAAGGGGTTGGATGGCCAGATGTTGGTCGAAGACGCGCGAGCCGCCGTGGCATCCACGGTTGGTGAAGCAGCGCCGACTGATTGAAGCCATCCTGCGCCGCCTGGGTCGGAGGCTGCGCCGGGGGCGGGTCCGAAAGGGCTCGCCCCTACGCGTTTGAGGAGGTCTTTTCCGCGCGCCGGGCGTCGCGTTCCCGTTCGAGGCGCAGCCAATCCTCCACAAAGACGGGGATCCCGTTCCGCGCGCGCAGGCTGTCGGACATGAAAAGCGGCGGCGTCACGCGGGGGCTCGGGGGCGAGGGCTTCGCCTCCCCCTCGGCGGCCTGATCTGCCCAGGGCCAGGCGGGGCTGGCATCGGTATATGTCATGCGCTTGGCTCCAGCAGGGTTATCGTCGTGTCACCATAGCGGCGGCTTGTGAGGGCTGTGAAGCCCTCGGCACGCTGCGGCGCGGTCTCTTCCCAGACAACGATGGCCTCATCCGCGATCCACCCCTGCGCCCGCGCAGCTGCGAGGGCCGGGGCGCCGAGATCCTTGCCGTAGGGCGGGTCGAGAAATACGAGATCGGCGGGCACCTCCGCAGGCGGGAGGCGCAGCGCGTCCTGCGGGAGGAGGTCGGTGTCGTCCACCACGCCGAGCTTCGCGATATTGCCCTTGATGAGCTTTTGCGCCACGCGCCCGCTGTCGACGAAAGTGACATGGGCCGCGCCGCGGGAGAGCGCCTCGAGCCCCAGCGCGCCGGTCCCCGCGAAGAGATCGAGGACGCGGGCCCCCGCGATCTCGATCCGCGCGCCGATCATGGAAAAGAGCGCCTCGCGCACGCGGTCCGAGGTGGGCCGCAGATGGGCGGCCGGATCGCCCTTGCCGAGGCCGACGAGCGGGTGGCCGCGGAAGCGCCCGGCTATGATCCGCACGGGGCGCGGCTCATGTCAGGAGGGCCTTGAGGTCGGTCTCCGGGTTCTTCACCGCGCCGGCGGGCGGGCTCTTGCCGGCCTCGATGAGGCGCTTGCCGATCATGTAGCTTCGCGCGTCGTTCATGGCGTCCACGGCGAGAAGGATGTCGCCCCGGTAGTACCAATGCGAACGGGCGGCGCCGCTGTCGCGCACGATGACGCGGCTGTAGCCGCTGTTGAGCCCCGCGATCTGGAGTTTCACGTCGTATTGGTCCGACCAGAACCAGGGCTTGGCGATGTAGTCCTTCTCCGCACCCAGGATGTTGGCGGCCACGATGTCGGCCTGATCGATGGCGTTGGGCACGCTTTCGAGCCGGATGCGCGTGCCGCGATAGGGGAAGGAGGCGCAATCCCCCGCTGCCCAGACGCCCGGCGCGGAGGTGCGTCCTTGCGCATCCGTGGCGATGCCGTTGTCGCAGTCGATCCCGGCATTCTGCGCGAGGCTGATGGCCGGGTCGATGCCCACGCCCACGATGACGAAATCCACGTCGAGCGTGGAGCCGTCCGAAAGCGCGGCCTGGCTGACATGGCCGTCGCCCGTGAGGCGGCTCAGGCTGACCCCCTCGCGGATGTCCACGCCGCGCCCGAGATGGAGCTTGCGAAAATAGGCGGATGTCTCGCGGGCCGCGACGCGCTTCAGGATCCGCTCCTCGGCCTCGATGAGGGTGGTCTCAAGCCCCTTCATGGCGGCCACGGCCGCAGCCTCGAGCCCGATGTAGCCACCGCCGACGAGGAGCACGCGCCCCCCGGCCTCGAAGGCCTGCGCCATGGCATCGACATCGGCCAAGGTGCGGACGGTGAAGACACCTGCGAGGTCGCCGCCGATGCTCGCGGGCAACATGCGAACGACCGATCCCGTGGTGAAGACGAGGTCATCGTAGCCCAGCCGCTCCTCACCCAGGCGCACCTCCTTGGCGGCGGTATCCACGGCATCGACGTGGGTGCCGAGGCGCAGCGTGATGTCAGCCTCCGCGTAGGCGGTCTCCGGCTTCAGGTACAGGCGCTCCACGGGCATTTCGCCCAGCAGGTATTTCTTCGAGAGCGGCGGGCGCTGGTAGGGCACCACGGGCTCCTCGCCGATGAGCACGATCTCTCCCGCGTGCCCGAGGGCGCGCAGCTTGGTCGTGAGCGTGGCGCCGGCCTGGCCCGCTCCTATGACGACGACGCGGCCCATGGGCGACCTCCTCTGGTTCTCGGCGAGCGCGACGCTATGCTCCCCGCTAACGCGACGCAATGAAGAGAGGACGCGAGATGGCAATTTCCGTGGGCGAGACCCTACCCGAGGCGAGCTTGTTGAGAATCGGGGCAGAGGGGCCCGAAGAAGTGGCGCTCGGAAGCCTCGTGAAGGGCCGGAAGGTCGTGATCTTCGGGCTGCCCGGCGCCTATACCGGCACCTGCACGACGGCCCATGTCCCGAGCTTCATCCGCACCGCCGAGGCCTTCAAGGCGAAGGGCGTGGACGAGATCATCTGTGTGGCGGTGAACGATCCCTTCGTCATGGACCAATGGAGCAAGGATACCGGTGCCGGCGCGGCGGGCATCACCATGCTGGCCGACGGCATGAGCACCTTTACCAAGGGTATCGGGATGGACTTCACCGCGCCGCCTGTGGGCTTCGTGGATCGCTCGAAACGGTACTCGATGCTCGTGGAAGACGGGGTGGTGAAGGTGCTCAACCCCGAGGCCTCGCCGGGCGAATGCGAGATCTCGGCGGGCGAGGCACTCCTCGAAAAGGTCTGAGACTGGGACCGCGCGGTCGGAGGGCGTCCAGCCCGCCCACCCCCGCCCTCCGCCCGCGCGGTGCGGGAGGAGAGATCAGGAGATGAAACGGGACACGGTCCTCGGGGCAGGGGCTCGCATGACTGCGCGGGCCCCTCGGTGCGCAGGCTACTCGGCGGCGTCGGCCACGTTGTAGACCGTCCGCGTGGGGAAGGGGATGGCGACCCCCTCGGCGTCGAGCGCCTCCTTTACCCTCCGCTTCATGTCGGACTGGAAGGCAAAGTAATCCGCCGCGTCGCACCAGACCCGCACGAGGAAATCCACCGAGAAATCACCGAGGTTATTGACCTGAATGAAGGGTTCGGGGTCCGTGTGGCTGCGCGCATCGGCCATGATCGTCTCGCGGATGATGCGCTCCGCGTCCGCGAGGTTGGCGCCGTATCCCACCCCGAACGTCCATTCCGCGCGCCGCTTCGGATAAGCCGAGAAATTGGTGATCGTGTTTCCCCAGACTTCCGAATTGGGGATGATGACCTGCACGTTCCCGAGATCGGCCAGCTCCGTGAAGTTGAGCGTGATGCCTTTGACCGTGCCCATCTTGTCGTTGACCTGAACGAAATCGCCTTCCTTGAAAGGCCGGAAGAAGATGATCATGATCCCCGCCGCCACGTTCGACAGCGTGCCCTGCAGCGCGAGGCCGATGGCGAGGCCCGCCGCACCGATGGCGGCCACGATCGACGTCGTCTGCACCCCGAAGGTGTTGAGCACGAAGAGGATCGTGAAGGCGATGATGACGTAGCGCGCGATCTGCGCGAGGAAGTTGAAGAGCGTCGGGTCGAGGGTCTGGTGCCGTGCGGCGATGCCCTTGATGCGTCGGCTGACCCAGCCCGACACGATGAAGCCCGCTATCAGGATCAGGATCGCGGTGAGCACGGTGCCGAGGATGGCGGCAAGAAAATCGAGCGAGAGCCAGTCACTGAGGGACTGCCCGCCGACGATTTCCGTGGTGAAGATCGGGCTGTTGAGGATCTCGTTCATGCCGCGGCGTCCATGGCTTTGGCCAGCTTGACGTCGAGCTCAGACAGGCCGTCCGCATCATGGGTCGTGAGCGTCACGTCCACGCGCTTGTAGACATTGAACCACTCCGGGTGGTGGTTCATCTTCTCGGCGGTGATGGCCATGCGCGCCATCCAGCCAAATGCCTCCGTGAAATCCTTGAATTCGAAGCTTTTCGTAATCGCGTCCCGTTGGGGATCGTGGGCCCAGCCTGCCGCGCGAAGCTCGTCGAGCGCGACGTTATCTAGGTTCGTCATTCCTGTTCCTCTACGTCGATCTTCTTGAACGGCCCGTAGCTCGTGAGGATCTCGTTTTCCTGCTCTACCGCGTCGCGCTCCCGCTCGAGGAACTCCGCGACGGCATCGGCAAAGCGCGGATCCGCGATCCAGTGAAGCGAATGGCACGTCACCGGCAGGTAACCCCTTGCCAGCTTGTGAGTTCCCTGCGCACCGGCCTCCACCCGCGTCAAGCCGTGGGCGATGGCATGCTCGATCGCCTGGTAGTAGCAGAGCTCGAAGTGGAGGCAGGGGTGGTCTTCCGTGCAGCCCCAGTAGCGCCCGTAGAGTGTCTCGCGTCCGATGAAATTGAGCGCGCCTGCCACGTACCGCCCTTCGCGCTCTGCCAGTACCAGCAGCATGTCGTCGCGCAGCGTCTCCTGCGCCCGGTCAAAGAAGGCGCGTGTGAGGTAGGGCGTGCCCCATTTGCGCGCGCCGGTATCCTGGTAGAAGCGCCAGAACGCGTCCCAATGCTCGGTGCGGAGGTCATCGCCGGTGAGCGAATGGATAGTCCCGCCGAAGGCCTGCGCCTGCGCGCGTTCCTTGCGGATGTTCTTGCGCTTGCGGGAGTTCAGCGAGGCGAGGAAGCCGTCGAAATTCGCGTAGCCGTCATTGAGCCAGTGGAACTGCTGCGAGGCGCGCGGCATGAGGCCCATGGCCCGGCCCGCCTCGGCCTCGTCGCCGGTGCAAAAGGTGATGTGAAGCGAGCTCAGCCCATTCTTGTCGGCGATCTGCACCGCGCCCTGCACGAGCGCGGCCTGCGCGATCTCGGCATGCTCCGGCTTCACCAGGAGCCTGCGGCCCGTGGCCGGCGTGTGGGGCACCGCCATCTGCAGCTTGGGATAGTAGCGCCCGCCCGCGCGCTCCAGCGCATGGGCCCAGTTGTGATCGAAGATGTATTCGCCCTGGCTGTGGTTCTTGGCATAGAGCGGCGCGACGCCGACGGTCTCGCCGTCCACGCGCGCCTCGAGATAATGCGGCTCCCAGCCCGTGCCCACGCCCACGGACCGGCTGTCCTCCAGCGCCTTGAGGAAGCGGTGCGTGGTGAACGGGTCCATGGGCCGCGCAGCGCCTTCGGGCGCGGCGCAGGCATCCCAGACCTCCGGCGCGATCTCGGCGAGCGAGGTGAGGACGCGCACCTCCACGGGGGTCTCTTTCGGTTGCGGATTGGCCATGGAGAGGAGATGGGCGCGGCCCCCTAGGGGTCAAGCGTGGGCAGGTACTTCTCAAACGTGATCTGGTCCGCCACCTGCCGGGCCTGCGCGGCCTCCTCGACACTGCGGATCGTCCAGCAGGCCACCGTGGCGCCCCGCGCCTTCAGGCGCGCCACGGGCTCTGCCCTGAGGTCCCGGTGATCGTGAGACACGAAGCGCGCGCCCACGCGGTCATAGTCGGGTACGGAGACAAGCTCGCCCCGCCGCTTCGCCGGGATGGTCGGCCAGTCCTCCGCCGTGAAGGCGCAGGTGGTGAGGCCGCGCGGCACACCGGGCGCAAGCTCTGCCATGGCGGCGATGGCATGGGGGTTGAAAGACATGACCGCCACCTCCCCGACGTAGTCTTCGAGCGCGGCGGCCACGGCGGCTTCCAGCGGCCCCACGTCGGGGCCCATCGCCCCGTCCTGGTCCTTGATCTCGATGAGAAGCGGTACGCGCCCGGCCACCTGCGCGAGCACCTCGGGCAGCGTGGGCGCGCCCGTGGGCCCGCCGAGCAGGCCAAGCGCCGTGAGCTCCGCCGCGCTCCGCGTTCGCACCGTACCCTGCGCACCGGTGAGCCGGGCCGTGCCGTAATCGTGAAAGACCATGGCCTGCCCATCGGCGGAAAGCTGGACATCGATCTCGACCCCGTAGCCCGCCGCCACAGCCGCGTCCACGGCCTCGCGACTGTTCTCCGGCCGCCCCGGCCCGTGGAGAGCCCGGTGGGCGAAAGGACGTGACCAGAAGCTCATGCGATCTGGAAAATGCCTTCGATCTCCACGGCCACGCCCAGCGGCAGCGAGGCCGCGCTCACCGCGCTCCGCGCGTGGCGCCCGGCGTCATCGAGCGCCTCCACGAGGAAATCGGACGCGCCGTTGATGACCTTGGGCTGGTCGGTGAAATCGGCCGTGGAATTCACGAAGCCCACGAGCTTGACCACGCGCACCAGCCGGTCGAGCTCGCCGTCGCAGGCCGCCTTCACCTGCGCGAGGAGCGAGATCGCGCAGCTCCGCGCCGCCGCCGCCCCCGCCTCCACGTCGAGATCCGCGCCGAGCTTGCCCGTGATGAGGCCGCCCGGCCCCGCGGAGATCTGACCGGAGACATGGACAAGGTCGCCCACCCGCACGAAAGGCACGTAATTCGCCGCCGGCGCCGGCGCATCCGGTAGCGTCACCCCGAGCTCCGCGAGCCGTGCCTCGTAGTTTCCAGCCATCTCAGTCTCCTTCAATCTTCGCCCGCACCATAGCTGCAGGGCCCGGCGCCGAAACCCGATTCTTCAGCCGGGCACCGGCGCGTGGTGCCACCGCTCACCGGGAAGCGCTCCCCGTCCCAGTGGAGCGCGCCGCCCGGCATCTTTGTGCCATATACCTCCCCCGGAGGGCCGCCGGAGGCATCCGGCCTCTCTTCCGCCGGCAGGCGGCTGGTCAGGCCTCCGCGCTGCCAGCCCCAGGATCCGGCGCGACGCTCAGCTCTCGCGAAAGGCGCGGGAGAAGTAATCGGCCAACGGCTTCACGAGATAGGCGAGTGGGGTGCGGTCGTCGGTGCGGATGAAGCTCTCGACCGGCATGCCGGGGATGAGCGTCACGTCCTCGGGCAGGCGCGCGATCTGCCCTTCCGTCAGGATGATCTCCGCACGGTAGAAGCTTGCCCGCGTCGCCTCGTCCTCGAACGCGTCGGCCGAAAGCTGGAGGACCTGCCCCTCGAGCTCCGGCGTTGTCCGCTGGTCGAGCGCGGAAAAGCGCAGGGTCACGTCCTGGCCCACGAAGACCTGGTCGATATGGATCGGATCCACTTCCGCGGCGATGATGAGCGGGCGGTCCTGTGGGACGATGAAAAGCACCGGCTCCGCGGGCCTGATGACCGCGCGCTCGGTAAAGACCGTGAGCCCGTAGACCACGCCAGACACCGGGGCCGTGATGTCGAGCCTGTTCAGGCGCTCCACGAGCCCGGCACGCCGTTCGAGGAGCTCCACCTCGTTGAAGCGGATATCGCGAAGCTGGGTGATCGCTTCCTCCCGGCGGCTGGCGCGGAGGCCCAGAGTCTCGATGTCGATTTCGGTTACGCGACCCTCCGCCTGCGCGCGGGAGGCGCGCAGTTCCCCGATCGTGCCGAGCAGATTTGCCTCTTCACGTTCGAGCGCCAGCACCCGGCCGAGCTGTGCGAGGCCGCGGTCGAGCAGGTCTTGCTGGCCCTCGAGCTCCTGCTCGATGAGGGTTACCTGTCGCTCGAAGGCGTCGAGCTGCGCCTCGATGCCGCTCACCTGATCCTCGATCTGCCCGCGCTGCTTCACAAGCTGTTCGATGCGGCCCGTGATGGTCTCCTCCCGGGCCAGGAACAGGCGGCGCTGGCCTTCGATGAGGTCGCCGATATCGGCATCCTCGCTCTGCTCGAGGAGGGCCGGTGGAAAGGCGATGGTGGCTCTTCCGTCCCGTTCGGCCTCGAGCCGCGCGCGGCGTGCCATGGTCTCCCAGAGCTGCCCTTCGATGAGCGCGAGTTCGGACCGGAGCAGGGTGTCATCGAGCCGGATCAGGACCTCGCCTTCCTGCACCTCCGCGCCCTCGTCCACGATGAGTTCCACCACGACGCCCCCATCGGGATGCTGGACGACCTGCCTGTTGCGGTCCACTTCGATACGGCCCGTGGCCACGATGGCGCCGGAAATGTTGGCCTGCGTCGCCCAGGTGCCGAAGCCTCCCACGAGGACGAGGACGCCAAGGAGGCCCAGCGTCAACGGCCTGCGGGCAGACCACGTCTCCCCCGGACCGCCGGGCGTCTTGCTGTCAGTCGTGCGCGTCACGTCACGCCTCCCGCTTGGCCGCGCGCGGCGCTGGCGCGGATTTCAGCCTGGTTCTGGACGACCTCTAGCAACACGTCCTCCTTGGGGCCAAAGGCGCGCCTCTGCCCGCCTTCGAGCATGAGCAGCACGTCGCATTCCTGGATCGCCGCCGGTCGGTGCGCCATGATCAGGACCGCGCCGCCGGCTGCCTTCAAATCCCGGATCGACTGGTTGAGCGCCTGGCTGCCGATATTGTCGAGGTTGGAGTTGGGCTCGTCGAGGACGAGCAGGACAGGGTCGCCATACATGGCGCGTGCGAGGCCGATCCGCTGGACCTGGCCGCCCGAGAGCCGCCCGCCCACGGCGCTGATGCGCGTGTCGTATCCATCTGGCAGCTGAAGGATCATGTCATGGGCTGCGGCCTTCTTGGCGGCTTCGACCACCTTGTCGGCGTCCGGCGCGTGCGACAGGCGTGCGATGTTTTCCGCGATGGTGCCCTCGAAGAGCTGCACGCGCTGGGGCAGGTATCCGATGAGCTGCCCGAGCACGTCGGGATCGTAGTTGTTGAGGCTCGCACCATCGAGCCGGATCTTGCCGCCCGCCGTTTTCCAGACCCCGGTGATCGCGCGGGCCAGCGTGGATTTCCCGGCGCCGGAGGGGCCGATGACCCCGCAGGCCTGGCCGGGCTCGATCTTGAAGGACACGATCCTGAGGGCCGCTTGGGCCTCGCCGGGCGGGATCACGGTGACCTGCTGCGCCTCGAGCTTGGCCTTCGGGCGCGGGAGCTTCGTGCGTGGCTCCTCGGCGGGGACCTCGCTCAGAAGCCGCGCCAGCCCGGTCCAGCCCTCCCGCGCCCGCTGCACGAGGGGCCATTGGTTGACGAGCTGCTCCACGGGCGCCAGCGCGCGGCCCAGCAGGATGGACCCCGCGATCATGGCGCCGGGCGTCAGCTCCCCGCGGAGCACGAGAAGCGCGCCGAGGCCGAGCATGGCCGATTGCAGAAAGAGCCGAAACGCCTTTGTCGTCGTCTGAAACGTCCCGCCCGTGTCGGAGGCGGCGATCCCCTGCCGGAGGCTGGCATCGCGGGCCTGCTGCCACCTCGTGAAGGAGGCCTCGCGCATGCCAAGCGCTTGCACCACTTCCGCCTCGTCCTTGAGCTGCTCGCTCATCCGTTCCGCTCGGAACTGGGCCGCGTTTGCTTCGCCGAGGGGCTGGCGCGTGAGCACTTGATTTAGGATGGCGAGCGTGACGAGAACGGCTGCGCCGGCGAGGGCGAGCCATCCAAGCAGTGGGTGGAAGACAAAGATGCCGAGGATGAATAGCGGCGTCCACGGGATGTCGAAGAACGCCATGAGGAGCGGCGACGTCATGAAGCGCTGCACGGCTTCGAGGTCGCGGAGGCCCGTGGCCTTCGAGGGCGTTGGATCGATGGCCGTGCGCCGGATCACGGCGGAAAAGACCCGGCGATCGAGCCGCGACTGGAAGCGCGCCCCCACGCGGCCCATGACGCGCCCGCGGGCATAGTCGAGAATGCCCATCATCGCGTAGAGAAACGCGACGAGCAGCGAGAGCGCGAGCAACGTCTCCACCGAGCGCGACCCGAGCACGCGGTCGTAGACCTGCAGCATGTAGATGGGGCCGGTCAGCATCAGCAGATTCACGAAGAAGCTGAAGATGCCCACGAACCAGTAGAGCCCACGGCTCTCGCGGCGCGCGGCGCGGAGCTCGTGCAAGCCTGGTTCCGGGGTGTTCGCTGCAGAAGAGGCCATGGGGACCGAACTCAGATGTCGTCTGTCGAGAGCCTGATAGGCCCGAAGCGATTAAGCAATGTTTTCCGCCTTTCTCTCATGGCCCGCGTCTCTCCTGTCGGCTGTCTGTGGCGCGCGGCTCAGCCACCGCCGAGAATACCTCTCAACACGTCGAGAATGAGGCCTTCCACGGCGTTCTGCGGCTGAGGTGCGCGGCTCGCGGGCGCCTGGGCGCGGGCGGTGGCCGGGGCGTCGATGCGACGGGCCATGGGCAGCGGCGGCGGCGGGACGGGCCCGTGGACGCGGGCCATGGTCTCGCGCCAGATATCGGCGGGCAGGCCGGAGCCGGTGACGCCCGTGAGCGGGCGGTTGTCGTCATAGCCCATCCAGACACCGGTGACGTAATCCGCCGTGAACCCGATGAACCACGCGTCGCGCGCCGCCTGGGTGGTGCCGGTCTTGCCGGCGATCTCATAGCCGTCGATGCGCGCGCGCTGGCCCGTGCCGCGCTGCACGGTCTGGTACATCATGTAGACGAGCCGCGCTGCGGCGTCCTCTGTGATGACCCGCTCCTGAATACCGCCGCCGGTGCCCATGAGCGGCTCGGGATCGCCGAGGAGCCTGAGCTCTTCGAGCCCGTAAGGCACCACCGCGGAGCCCCCGTTGAGGATGCCGGCATAGGCGCCGGTCATCTCCAGAAGGGTGCTCTCGGAGGCGCCGAGCGCCAGGGCCGGGCCCTGCGCGAGCTCCGAGCGGATGCCGAAATCCTCGGCCACCTTGCGCACGAGGTCGCGACCGAGGTCTTCTGAGATCTTGACCGCGGGGATGTTGAGCGAGCGCGCGAGCGCCTCCGTGAGCGTCACGCGGCCGGCGAACTCCGGCGCGTAATTCTTCGGCGCGTAGGTTCCCGATCCCGGGACTTCGATGGACCAGGGCGCGTCCACGACCGTGTCGTTGGGGCCGTAGCCCAGCTCCATGGCGGTGGCGTAGACGAAGGGCTTGAAGGTGGATCCTGTCTGCCTGTTGGCCTGCACCGCGCGGTTGAAGGCGCCTGACACGCGCAGATCGCGCCCGCCCACCATGGCCCGGACCGCGCCGTCCGCGCTCATGACAACGATGGCAGCCTCCGCCTCCGAGCCCTCGCGGACCTTCTCCTCGAAAACCTGCACGAGCGCTTCCTCCGCCGCGCGCTGGATTCGCGGGTCGAAGGTGGAGCGAATGATGACATCCTCGGTGGTGTCGCGGGTGAAGAATTCGGGGCCCGTCGACATGACCCAATCGGCGAAATACCCGCCCTGCCGCGCCGCTGCAGCCTCGCTCAGCGTCGCCGGGTTGGCCTGTGCAAAGGCCGCCTCCGCCTCGCTGAGATAGCCTTCCTCGCGCATCAGGCGCACGACCGTGGCCGCGCGGGCCTGGCTGCGTTCGAGGTTGTTTGTCGGGGCAAAGCGCGACGGCGCCACGAGGAGCCCGGCGAGCATCGCGGCCTCCGCCGGATTGGCCTCCGCGGCGGGCTTTCCAAAATAGCGCTGCGTGGCCGCCTCGAAGCCGCGGGCCGTGGAGCCGAGGAAGGCGCGGTTGAGGTAGATCGTGAGGATTTCGTCCTTGGTGTAGCGGATCTCCATCCCGAGCGCGTAGATGGCCTCCCGCGCCTTGCGCGTGATCGAGCCCTCCCGGCAATCGGCCTCGTAGGCGGCCTCGGAGGGCCAAGCCTCGGGATCGAAGGGTCGGCCCATGCAGATGAGCTTCGCCGTTTGCTGCGTGAGTGTGGAGCCGCCATGGCCCGAGAGCGGCCCTCGCCCCTCGGAGAGGTTGATGCGCACGGCCGAGGCGATGCCGCGGGGGCTGATGCCCAGATGGCGATAGAACCGGCGATCCTCGGTCGCGAGGACGGCGTTCTTGATGTGCGGGCTCACGGTGTCGGCCGTCACGCGGCCGCCGAACTGATCCCCGCGCCAGGCGAAGGTCTGCCCGTCGCGGTCGAGCATCGTGACGGAGCCGCGCGCGCGCTGGTCGATGAAGGTCTCCGCCGAGGGGAGCGTGAGCGCCACGTAGAGCGCCGCGAGGGCGACGAGCGCCACCGTCGTTGCGCCCGCGCGCCAGGTCACCGACCAGATGAGCCCCACCACCCAGCGGACGAGGCGGGCGTACCAAGGCCGCTTTTTCGTGCTCCGCCGGCGCGCGGGTTTCCGCGCAGGCGCCTTCTTCGCCGTCTTGCCCGGCGGCGTGCGGCGCTCCGCCACGAGGGGGCGTTTGCGGGTGGGTGGTCTGCTCATGGTCGGGCGGCGTCCTGAGGCTCGCGCGGTTTCGTGCCAGTTTATCCAAGGAGCGCAGGGAAGTAACGGTCGGATTGCGGATTTCGACGCGTCATATGCCGCATTCGCAAATCGCCTGAATTTTAGGCGTTGATTACAAATTGTGCAAAAAACGACTCCACTTGGTCCCGATGCCCGCGATAGCGGCGGTGGTTTGCTTGAATGGAAGGCATCTTGAGGGACTGCTCCCCCCAGCGTGCGCCGCGATGCTGCTGCGGTGCGGCAACAACGGAACTAGGAAGGGGACGACACGTGAAAATGATCGTTGCAGCCATCAAGCCGTTCAAGCTCGAGGAGGTGCGCGAAGCGCTCACCGGCCTCGGCGTGCGCGGCATGATGGTGACAGAAATCAAGGGCTTCGGGTCTCAATCCGGCCACACTGAAATTTATCGCGGCGCTGAGTACGCCGTGAACTTCGTGCCGAAGGTGAAACTCGAGATCGTCGTGGCCGACAACATGGCCGAGCAGGTGGTCGAAGCGATCGCCAAGACAGCCAAGACCGACAAGATCGGCGACGGCAAGGTCTTCACGATCGACGTGGAAAGCGCCTTGCGCGTCCGCACCGGTGAACTCAACGACGAAGCGCTCTGAGCGCGCGTGATCCAATTCAGGGACATACACATGAAATTCATGAAATCTCTCCCCCTCGTCGCGCTGGCCACCGCGCTGCCGACATGGGCGATGGCGCAGGAGGCCGGGGTGGACGCCTCCTCTGACACCATCTTCATCTTCAACTCGCTGCTCTTCCTAATCGGCGGGTTCCTCGTGTTCTGGATGGCGGCTGGCTTTGCCATGCTGGAGGCCGGCCTCGTGCGGTCCAAGAACGTGACGATGCAGCTGACGAAGAACATCTCGCTCTTCTCGCTGGCAGCGATCTTCTACTACCTGATCGGCTACAACCTCATGTACCCGCTCGGAAACTGGTCGATCGGCGCCGATGAAACGGGCGGCTATCTCGGTGCCTTCGGCCCGGCGCTCCTCGAAGCGGTGGGCGTGGGACGCGACGCGGCCGACGATTACGGCTATGCCTCGACCGGCTCGGACTTCTTCTTCCAGCTGATGTTCTGCGCCACGACGGCCTCCATCGTGTCCGGTACGCTGGCAGAGCGCATCAAGCTCTGGCCGTTCCTGATCTTCGTGATCATCCTGACCGCCTTCATCTACCCGATCCAGGCCTCCTGGAAGTGGGGCGGTGGCTTCCTCGACAGCCAGTTCGGCTTCCTCGACTTCGCAGGTTCCACCGTGGTGCACTCCGTGGGTGGCTGGGCTGCTCTCGCCGGTGCGATCATCTTGGGCGCGCGGAAGGGCAAGTATGTGGACGGCAAGGTTGTCCCGATGATGGGCTCGAACCTCGCTCTGGCGACGCTCGGCACGTTCATCCTGTGGCTTGGCTGGTTCGGCTTCAATGGCGGCTCCCAGCTCGCCATGGGCACCGTCGGTGACGTCGCCGACGTCTCGCGCATCTTCGCCAACACCAACACGGCTGCCGCAGGCGGTGCCATCGCGGCGCTGATCCTCACGCAGGTGATGTACGGCAAGGTCGACCTCACCATGGTCCTCAACGGCTGCCTTGCGGGTCTCGTCTCCATCACGGCCGAGCCGCTCACGCCGTCCCTCGGCATGGCGACGCTCATCGGCGCCGTCGGTGGTGTGATCGTGGTCTTCGGCGTACCGTTCCTCGACAAGCTCAAGATCGACGACGTCGTGGGCGCCATCCCGGTGCACCTCTTCGCGGGCATCTGGGGCACGATGGCGGTGCTGCTGACGAACGGCGACGCGACCTTCACCGGTCAGCTCATCCCGATCATCATCGTGGCGGTCTTCGTCTTCGTGGTGAGCCTCGTAGTGTGGACGATCCTCAACGGTGTCTTCGGCATCCGCGTCGACGAGGAGAGCGAGGTCGCTGGCCTCGACACCTCCGAGCTCGGCATGGAGGCCTATCCCGAGTTCTCGAAAGGCTGATCCCCCTTCCGATCGGCTTTCGGAGCCTGCCCCGGCGTGCCCTCGTGCGCCGGGGCTTTTTATTGTCAAAGCGCCTGATTTAACTGAGTTGACAGCCGTCAAATTCCCCGCACCGGGGCCACGAATTTTTGCAAAGAACCGTGTGCGCCGCGGGTCAGAGAACGCTGGCGATGGCCTTGGCGAGCACCGGAACCGTACGCGCGTTCAGCCCGGCGATATTGATCCGGCTGTCACCCACCATGTAGACGGCGTGCTTCTCGCGCAGCTCTTCGACCTGTGCCGGCTCGAGCCCGAGGCGCGAAAACATGCCCCGATGCTCGGCGATGAAGCCGAAGCGGTTGGAGCCGGTCTCCTCCTGCAGGGCGTCGGCGAGATCGCGGCGGAGCTTCTGCATCCCGTCCCGGACCTCGTCGAGCTCTGCTTCCCAGTCCGCCCGGAGGCTCGCGTCGGTCAGGATCTCCGTGACGATCCGCGCGCCGTGGTCCGGCGGGAAAGAGTAGTTCTGCCGATTGAGGAATGAGAGCGTGCCCTGGGTCAACGCTGTGTCGCCCGCGCCCACGGCCATGAGGATGCCCGTACGCTCGCGGTAGATCCCGAAGTTCTTCGAGCAGCTCGCGGCGATCAGCGTTTCCTTGCAGCCGGCGGCGACCTTGCGGACGGCCGCGCCGTCGGCCTCGAGCCCGTCGCCGAAGCCCTGGTAGGCGATATCGACCATCGGCGTGGCCCCGCGCGCGTTGAGCGTGTCAATCACGGCGTCCCACTGGGCGGGGTTGAGATTTGCCCCCGTCGGGTTGTGGCAGCAGCCATGGAGAAGGACGATATCGCCCTCGGCCACCTTGCCGAGATCCGCGAGCATGCCCTCGAAATCCACTGCGCAGGTCTCTTCGTCGAAGTAGCGGTACTCCGAGAAGGTCATGCCCATGAATTTGAGGATCGAATTGTGGTTGGGCCAGGTGGGTGCGGAGACCCAGACGGTGGCGCCCGGCGCGGCCATCTTGATGAGCTCGAAGCCCTGGCGGATCGCACCCGTGCCGCCGGGCGTGGCCACCGCGGCCACAGACGCGCGCGGAACGGCATCGCCTAGAACGAGCCCGACCATGGCGTCCGAAAACGCCGGGTCGCCCGCAAGCCCGGTGTAGGACTTCGTCTCCTGACTTTCCCAGATCCGCTTTTCTGCGGCCTTCACCGCGCGCATGACGGGCGTCACGCCTTCGGCGTTCTTGTAGACCCCCACGCCGAGATCGATCTTCGTCTCGCGCGTGTCGGCCTTGTAGGCCGCCATCAGGGCGAGGATCTTGTCGGCGGGTTGCGGCGTCAGCGCGTCGAGCATCATGCTTCTCCGGTGGCTACATTGAGGGTGGGGAAGCGACCCCATTCGGACCAGCTTCCGTCATAGACGGAGACATCGGTCTTTCCGATGCGGTCAAGTGCCAGCGCGAGGATGCCCGCTGTCACGCCCGAGCCGCAGCTGGTGATGACGGGCTTCTTCAGGTCCACGCCGGCCTCGAGGAAGATGGTGCGGATGTCATCGGGGGCCTTGAGCGTCTTGTCTTCGTTGAGCAGCGTCGGGAACGGCACGTTCTTCGAGCCCGGGATGTGCCCGGCGCGCATGCCTTCGCGGGGCTCCGGCACCTCGCCGCGGAAGCGGTCCGCGGGACGGGCATCGACGATCTCGTAATCCCCGATCTTCGAGGCCATGGCGACCTGGGTGACGTCCTTCACGAGCTGGTTTTGCCGGCTCACGGTCATGTGGCGGTCGCGGATGACCGGTGGCATGTCTTCCACTGGGCGGCCCTCGGCCTGCCATTTCGGAAAGCCGCCGTCGAGCACGGCCACGTCGCGCTTGCCCATGAGGCGGAACAGCCACCAGACCCGCGCCGCCGAGAAAAGCCCGAGCCCGTCATAGACGACGACCTGATGCCCGTCGCCCACGCCCATGGCGCGCATGCGGCTCATGAATTTCTCGGTGCTGGGCGCCATGTGGGGCAGCTCGCTCCGCGCGTCGGAGATGTCATCGATGTCGAAGAAGCGGGCGCCGGGAATGTGGGCGGCGTCGTACTCGGCCCGGGCGTCACGGTCCATGGCTGGCAGGTACCAGGATGCATCCAGCACGCGCAGGTCCGGGTTCTTCAGGTGGTCTGCGAGCCAGGCTGTCGATACGAGCTGGCGAGGGTCATCTGCCATGCGAAATCTCCGTTCCGCCACGGCTTACGCCTCCGCGCTCGCTCTCGCAAGAACGACGCGCCGCCGTTTCGAACTGTGCTGAAAAAAGGAATGGGCGGAGCCCGACCCGCTCCGCCCACCATGTTCAAGAAAGACGATTCGCTGCCGTCTATCTCACTACCAGAGTAGCAAAGCCTATTTTTTACACAAGTATGTGAGCGGTAACAGAGCGTTCTCGCCCGGCTAGTGCTCCCGCAGGAGGCGCGCTTTCTGGCGCTGCCAGTCCCGTTTTGCCTCGGTCTGGCGCTTGTCGACGTTCTTTTTGCCCTTGGCCACGCCGACCTTCATTTTCACGAGGCCGCGGTGGTTGAAGTACATGACAAGCGGCACGATCGTCATGCCCTTGCGCTGCGTGGCGTTCCAGAGATCGGAGAGCTCCTTGCGGGAGCAGAGCAACTTGCGTTTGCGGCGGTCGTCATGCCCGAAGGTCTTGGCCTGCTCGTAGGGGGCGATGTAGCTGTTCACGAGCCAGAGCTCGCCGTCATCGACTTCGGCGTAGGATTCCGCGATGTTGGACCCGCCCTGGCGCAAGGATTTCACCTCCGAGCCTTCCAGCACGATCCCCACCTCCAGATCGGTCTCGATCGCGTAGTCGTAGCGGGCGCGCCGGTTTTCGGCGATCACCTTGTAGTTGGGATTGTCGTCTTTCTTGGCCATCGCCGGGATATAGTCCCGGCGGGCCCCGCGCGGCAAGGCGCGGGGCCCGCTTTCTCAAGGCAGCCGACAGGGAGTGCGGCTGACCTCAATACCAAAGCCCGAGAGACTGAAGGTGCAGCGCGGTGGCGGCGTCCTGGGAAATAGGCGGGGCATCTGCGGCGCGCTTGATGCCGGCATCCCGGAGCGCCTTGTCAGAGAGCGTCGGCAGGGGCGTGGCCACGAGGGCCGCGACGGCGGCGCCGAGGGCGGCAGTCACGGCGGAGAAGCGGGAGATCGGGAAGGTCTGGTCTGCGTGGGCCATGGGGAGGGTCCTTTTTGCTGATGACCCAAAGCTAGGCATCGCGGACTTGTGAGAAAAACGAAAAGGATGCATATGAGGTATCAGAAAAACTGAAAGCACCTGCCATGCACTCCATCGATCTCGACCTCCTGAAGACCTTTGCGGCCATCGCCGATACCGGGAATTTCTCGGCCGCGGCCACGCGGGTGCATCGCACCCCGTCGGCGGTCTCCATGCAGGTCAAGAAGATGGAGGAAACCCTCGATCGCCCGCTCTTCCTGCGCGACAGCCGCTCGGTCCGGCTCACGGAGGAGGGCGAGCGCGTATTGCAGCATGCACGGCGCATGATCGCACTTGATCTAGACTTTCGGGCGCAGTTCGACCCCGCCGCGCTGAAGGGTGTGGTGACGCTCGGAGTGCCCGACGACGTGGCGGAGCGATACCTGCCGGAGATGCTGCGGCGCTTCTCGGCAAACTACCCGGGCGTGCAGATCAACGCGAAGGTCGACAATACTGAGCCCATGTTGCGCATGGTGGAAGAACGAAAGCTCGATCTCGCCATCATCACGCGGCTTCCGAGCCAGCGCGCCCAACGGCCCGCGGAGCTTCTCCACGATGAGCGCTTGGTCTGGGCGGGTGCACGCGGTGGCATCGCCCACGAGCAGGATCCGATTCCGGTGAGCGTGTGGGAGGAGAGCTGCGCCTGGCGGAAGGCCGGGACGGAAGGGCTGGAGGCGCAGGGCCGCAATTTCCGGATCGCGCTCGAGTCAGGCCACTTGAGCGGGCAGAAAGCGGCGGTGCTCGCCGATCTCGCGGTGGCGCCGATCCCGGCAAGCGCGCTAGGCGGCGACGTGGTGGAGGTACCCGCCTCCGCCGGGCTGCCCGCCCTCGGCATCTACGAGCTCTGCCTCATGGTGCGCGACGATCTTCCCGAGCATGCCGCCGCCGCGGCGGATCATCTGCGCGCCTCCTTCGCGTCCCATCCGCTGGCCGCGTGAGGCGCGAAGGGCCATAGAGTCGCTTCGAAGCCGCTTTCGTGCTCAGACGAGACCCGCGCGCGCCATGGCCGCGTCCATGCGCGCCTTGGCTCCGTCGGACAGCGTCACGAGGGGCGAGCGCACGGCCTCCGAGCAATGCCCGAGACGCGACGCCCCGTATTTCGCGCCGCACACGCCTGGTTCCGCGAAGACAGCCTGATGCAGCGGCATCAGCCGGTCCTGCAGGGCCACGGCCTTCGCATAGTCTCCCGCGGCGCAGGCCGCCTGCATCTCGGCGCAGAGCCGCGGAGCGACGTTCGCGGTCACGGAGATGCAGCCCACGCCGCCCATGGCGTTGTAGCCCACGGCCGTCGCATCCTCTCCGGAGAGCTGGATGAAATCCGACCCGCAGGAGAGGCGCGTGGCGGGCACGCGCGCCAGATCGCCCGTGGCATCTTTCACGCCCACGATCTCCGGCAGCTTCGCAAGCTCCGACATCGTGGCATCGACCATGTCGATCACCGAGCGCGGCGGGATGTTGTAGATGATGATCGGCAGGCCCACGGCCGCGCAGGCCTCGTAATGCGCCATGAGCCCGCGCTGGGTGGGCTTGTTGTAGTAGGGTGTGACGACGAGCGCGCCATCGGCACCCGCGTCCTTGGCGGCATGCACGAGCCGCACGCTCTCTGCCGTGTTGTTGGAGCCCGCGCCGGCCAACACGGGCACGCGGCCCGCGGCCTGGGAAACGACGGTCTCCACCACCGCGTCGTGCTCATCGTGGCTGAGCGTCGGGCTTTCTCCCGTGGTGCCCACGGGAACGAGGCCCTCGGTCCCCTCGGCGATATGCCAGTCCACGAGACGTTTCAGAGCTGCGAAATCCACCCGGTCCCCGTCAAACGGCGTGATCAGCGCGACCATGGAGCCCCTGAACATGTCCACCCTCCCATAGGCAATTTCGCGCGGAGGCTTTCCGCAGCGCCCTGCTATGCCATCTTTGTCAGTTGCCACAAGGGGCCGGAGCGCTCATTTCTGGCGCGAGGCAGCTAAGGGGCCGCGATGCGCCCGATCTTCATCTTGGTTTTGAGCCTGGTTCTGTGGGCCAGCGCGCCCGCCGCGGAGGGCGAGGCGGAGGCGCTCGAGCGCGCGCTGGCCGCGCGGGCAGCGGGCGATTGGGATCGCGCGTTGGCGGAGGCGCGAGGCGCGGGGCCCGTGGGCCAGGACATCATCGCCTGGCACTACCTGCGCGCGCGCCAGGGCAGCTTCGCGGAGGCGCGCGCCTTTCTTGCGCGGCGGCCGGACTGGCCGGGCCTGCCGCTGCTGCGCGCCCGGTCGGAGGGCGCCATCCCGCCCCGCGCGGATCCCCAGCAGGTGCTCAATTACTTTATCCCGCAAGCGCCGCGCAGCGGCGCGGGCACGCTGCGCTACGCGGAGGCCTTGCGCGCGGCGGGGCAGGCGGAAACAGCCGATGCCGAGATCATCCGGGGCTGGGCCACGCATTCGCTGACCGGCGACGAGGAAGCCGCATTCATCACGCGCCACGGCGCGCTCGTGAGACCGCATCACTGGGCCAGGACGGACATGCTCCTCTGGCGCGGGCTCACGGCTGAGGCAGCCCGCATGCTCCCACTGCTCTCCGAGGCGGAGAAACGCCTGGCCACCGCGCGCATTGCGCTCAGGGAGCGGCGAGACGGCGTGAACGCCCTAATCGCCCAGGTGCCTGCCTCGCGCGCGGACGACCCGGGCCTCGCCTTCGAGCGTTTCCTCTGGCGCGCGCGCGCCGGGATGACCGACGGCGCCATCGAGATGCTCGAGGAGACCGATGATTTGGGCCAGGCGGAGGAATGGGGAAACCTGCGCCGCCGCTACGCCCGCATCCTCATGCGCGCGGAGGAGAACAGGCGCGCCTACCGCATCGCCGCGCGGCACGGGCTGGAGGAGGGCCGCCATTTCGCGGATCTCGAATGGCTCGCCGGTTTCATCGCGCTCCGCAAGCTCGGCGATGCGGCGACCGCGCTCCGGCATTTCGAACGCTTCGAGACGGCGGTGGACACGCCCATTTCGCTCGGCCGCGCGGGCTACTGGCAGGCGCGCGCCCATGCGGCGCTTGGCGATGAGGCTGCCGCACGCGAGGACTACACCCGCGCTGCCGCGCACCAGACGGCGTTTTACGGTCAACTCGCGGCGGAGGAGGCTGGCCTGCCGCCCGATCCGAAACTCGCGGGAACGGAGGAATTCCCCGACTGGCGCGGCGCAGCATTCACGCAATCCTCGGTCTTCGAGGCGGCCGAGCTCCTGCTCGCTGCCGGGGACCTTTCACTCGGCGAGCGCTTCCTCACGCATCTGGCGGAGAGCCTCACGCGCGAGGAGATCGGGCAGATGGCCGATTACGTCCGCGACGTGCATGGCGAGCCCCATCTCCAGGTCATGATCGCCAAGCGGGCCGTGCAGTATGGCCACGTGCTGGAAGCGCCGTACTTTCCGCTTCACCCGCTCCTTGAAGAGACGGGCGATGTGCCCCAGGCGCTGGCGCTGGCCATCGCGCGCCGGGAGAGCGAATTCGATCCGGGGGTGAGCTCCGGCGTGGGTGCGCGCGGGCTCATGCAGCTCATGCCCGCCACCGCCGAAGAGATGGCCGGCGATCTCGGCGTCCGCTTTCTGGAAGCGCGGCTCCTCACGGATCCGGATTACAACGCTCGCTTGGGGCTCACATACCTCGCCGAACTCATCGAGACCTTCGGCCCGAGCCCCGTGCTCGTCTCCGTGGCCTACAATGCAGGGCCGAGCCGCGCGTTTTCCTGGATCTCGGCGCGGGGCGATCCCCGGGATGCGCGGACCGACCTCGTCGACTGGATCGAGCATATCCCGTTCCGCGAGACACGGAACTACGTGATGCGCGTGACAGAGAGCCTGCCCGTCTACCGGGCGCGGATCGCCGGAGAAACGCAGGCCCTTGGCCTCCTCGCGGATCTGCGCGGGGCGCGGCCCGACGGGCGTGCCGTGACCGGCCCGCCGCCGCCCAACTGGGCGCCAGAGCTCAGTCTGCGCCCGCTCTCGCGGCCGGAAGCGCCTCCTGCTGACGCTCCCGCCACAGAGTAAAGAGCCCGGCGGCGACGACGATGGCCGCGCCCGTGGCCACGTTCCAGCGGATCACCTCCCCGAAGACGCTCACGCCGATCATGGCGCCGAAGACGAGCTGAAGATAGGCGAAGGGCTGCACGGCGGAGGCCTCCGCCACTTCGTAGCACCGGATGAGGAGGTAGTGACCGAGCGCGCCGGTGACGCAGAGCGTGGCCATCCAGGCCCAGTCCCGCGGCGTCATAGCCTCCCAAAACCAGACGCCGACGACGGTCATCGCCACGGCGCCGGCTGTCCCGGTCCAGAAGAAGGACGTCTCCGTCCGGTCGCGGCGCGCGGCATAGCGGGTCAGCAAACCATAGAGCGCGAACATGCAGGCACTGCAGACCGCGATGAGCGCGTAGGGCGAAAAGACTGCGAAGCCCGGCTGCAGGATGATCAGAACCCCCACGAAGCCGATCCCGATGGCTCCCCAGCGATAGGGGCCCACACGCTCGCCCAGGATCGGGCCGGACAGCGCGGCCACGATGAGGGGATAGGCCGTGAAGATCGCGAGGCTCTCCACGAGGCCGAGGATCGTGAAGGCCAGGACCATGACGCAGATCTCGGCGGCCAGGAGCAGCCCGCGCCCGATCTGAAGCACTGGCTGGGACGTCCGCGCGGCGGCGCGGATGCCGCCCGCCTTGCGCCCGGCCACTGCGATCACGAAGGCGGCGAAGAACCAGTAGCGGATCATCACGACCATGATGACATTGTACTCGGAGGCGAGGTGCCGGCTGATCCCGTCCTGCATGGCGAACACGAAGGTCGTGGCCACCATGAGGGCGATGCCGAGCCTGTTCCCGCTCACGGGCGCCGCGCCCGCGTCATGTGCCGCTTGCGCCCATAGCCCGGCACCCGCGAGACCTCGAAGCCCGCCGCCGCGAGCGCCCGGCGCACGTCTCCGGCGGCGGAATACGTGGCGCAGGTGCCACCGGCCTTCGTGCGCGCGCCCACCGCGGCGAGAAGCGCTGGCTCCCAGAGCTCCGGATTGCGCGTGGGCGAAAAGCCATCGAGGAACCACGCATCGGCCTCTCCCGCCCAGCGGGGAAGTGTCTGCCGGGCGTCGCCCAGGATGATCTCGGCACGGAGCCACGGCAGCTCCAAGACCGATTCTCCTTGCCAGAGCGGGGCAAGCTCCGCCGCCACCTCCGCGATCTCTGGAAAGGCTGCCCAGGCTGCCGCGGCGACTGCGTGGCTCACCGGAAAGGCCTCGAAGCTCGTGAAGTGCAACTGCCCGGCTTGATCGGCCTCCCGCCAGGCGAGCGCCGCCGCAAAGAGGTTCAGCCCCGTGCCGAAGCCCAGCTCGGCGATATGAAAACCGTCCCGGAAGCGACCGGGCAGGTCATTGCCCGCGAGAAAGACGTGCCGCGTCTCCTCAAGGCCGTTCTCGAGCGAATAATAGGGGTCGTCGAAGCGGGTGGAGACCGGAATGCGCCCGGCGCCCGCCTCGCGCCACGTGACCTCCGCGGAGGGCTGCTCTATGTGCGCCACCATCGCAGCGAGGTAACGAGGGCGCGTGGGCTTTGGCAAGCTATGATCTGACCATCCGGGGCGCGGGGATCTTCGGGCTCGCCATCGCGTGGGCTTGCCTCAAGCGCGGCGCGCGCGTGCAGGTGATCGACCCCGCGGGCGTGGCGGCGGGCGCCTCCGGCGGCATCGTCGGCGCGCTGGCGCCGCACACGCCAGAGAACTGGAACCCCAAGAAGGCGTTTCAGCTCGAAAGCCTCCTGATGGCGCGCGCGCTCTGGCCCGAGGTGGAGGCGCTCACCGGGCAGGCGAGCGGCTACGCACGCACGGGGCGCTTGCAGCCCATCGCCGATGACCATGCCCGCGCCCTGGCCGAGACGCGGGGTGAGAACGCGAAAACGCTTTGGCAGGGGGAAGCCACCTGGGAGATCGTAGAGGCCGCGCCATGGGGGCCCGTCAGCACCACGGGCCAGCTGATCTTCGACACGCTCTCGGCCCATATCAATCCGCGCCGCGCCACGGAGGCCCTGGCCCGTGCGGTGGCGTTGAAGGGTGGCTCGATCGCGCGTGACGGAGAGGAGGTCGGCGCGGTGATCTGGGCCACGGGGGCTACGGGCCTCGCGGCGCTCAACGCGGCCACCGGACAGCCCGTGGGCACACCGATCAAGGGGCAGGCGGCGCTCTTCCGCCTCGACCGCGCAGGCGCGCCTCAGCTCTTTGTCGATGGTCTCCACATCATGCCCCATCTCGACGGGACGGTGGCCGTAGGGTCCACCACTGAGCGGGATTTCGAGAGCGCCACGGAGACTGACGCGCTCCTCGACGATGTCGTCGCCCGTGCGCGGTCTGCGGTGCCCGCGCTCGCGGATGCGGAGATCATTCAGCGCTGGGCCGGGCTCAGGCCGCGCGCCCGCAGCCGGGCGCCCATGCTCGGCCCCTGGCCGGGCCGGGCCGGGCATTTCATGGCCAATGGCGGGTTCAAGATCGGCTTCGGCATGGCGCCCAAGGTGGGAGAGGTCATGGCCGACCTCGTCCTCGAGAGCCGTGATACCATCCCGGAGGGCTTCCGGGTCGAGGACAACTTGCGCTGACCCGTGCCGCGGGTACCGCGCGCCCCGGACCCCGCGCCGGGGCCTCTGCTCTAGGCGCCGAGGGTTAGGCCCCGGGTGAGGCCCGGGGCGCGTGCGGTCCTGCTAGCCGATCTCCGCGCGCAGGTTGTCCATCAGTGTGGCCATTGTCTTCTGCGCCATGTCGCCCTTGAGGCTGCCATCCTCTTCAAAGCCACTCCCGCTCTGCGCGAGGTGGAACTCCGGACCCGGGATCACGCGGGGAGAAAAGGGATTGAGCGCGAGGCGCAGCGTCCATTGCCCCCGCTCCCCGCCCGCGCGACCGGCGGCCGCGGACATGATTGCGACGGGCTTGTCCTTCCACGGATTGCCCTCGGTCCGGCTGAGCCAGTCGAGCGCGTTCTTCAGGGCGCCGGAGAGGAGCTTGTTGTATTCCGGCGTCGAGATGATGACGGCGTCAGCCGCCTCGATCTGGTCGGCAAGGGCCTGCACCGGGCCAGGCACACCATCCTCTTCGAGATCACCGGAATAGAGCGGGAACTCGATCGAGCCCATCGTGAACTCCGCGGGATCGAAGACATCCTTGGCCGCATGGATGAGCTTCGTGTTGGTGGAGGCCGCGCGGAGCGAACCGGAGATGCCGAGGAGATGGTGGGCGGGCATGACGTGTCCTTTGCGAGTGTCAGCCTCGGGACATAGCCTGCCCCCTGTCTCTGGCCACGTCTCGGGCCACAGGGCTCAGAATTCCACGCCGATCTGTGCCTTGATGCCGGAGCGGAACGGATGCTTGACGAGTTCCATCTCCGTGACGAGGTCGGCGATCTCGATGAGCTGTTCCTTGGCGTTGCGGCCGGTGAGGACGACATGGGTCATGGGCGGCTTTTCCGCCTCGAGGAACGCGACGACCTCCGCGATGTCGATGTAGTCGTAGCGCAGCGCGATGTTGATCTCGTCGAGGAGGACCATGTGGTTGGCCGCGTCGCGGATGAGCTCCTTGGCCTTGGCCCAGGCGGCCTGCGCCATCTCGATGTCGCGGGCCTTGTCCTGGGTTTCCCAGGTGAAGCCCTCGCCCATGGTGTGAAAGGCGCAGAGATCGGAGAAGCGCGCGAGGATGAGATCGCGCTCGCCCGTCGACATGCCGCCCTTGATGAACTGGACCACCGCGCATTTGCGGCCATGGGCGATATGGCGGAAGATCATGCCGAAGGCGGCGGAGCTCTTGCCCTTGCCCTTGCCGGTATGGACGATGACGAGGCCTTTTTCATCGGTCTTGGTGGCCATGATCTTGTCCCGCGCGGCCTTCTTCTTGGCCATCTTCATGGCGTGGCGGTCGGCATCGGCCTTGGTGTTGTCGGCGCTCATCTTAACCCTTCCTTAACTCTGCATGCCCAGCCTGCGTGCATGCGGTCCCTTGCAATCCTTGTGCTCCTGGCGCTCGCCGCGTGCAACACGCCGACGCCGGAATTCTACGGCGTGGCGCCGGTGGACGTCACGGTGGATGGATCGGCCTACAAGATATTCTACCGGGGAGACCGGGCGCAGGCGATCCGCACGAACCCCGAACTCAGGCCCAACCGGAACGCAGAGGCCAAGATCACGCAGGCCATCGAGATCGTATCGGGGTGCAAAGTCGTCGGTGCGCTGCGCGGCGACGTAGCCTTGGCCAATGCGCGGGTCGATTGCGGGTCTGGCGCGCGGCCCTGGCCCGTAGAAGTCGAGCTTCGCATCATCTGCGACAGCGATGCGCAATTCTCACGCCGGGTCTACTGCTCCACCTACTGAGGCTGGCGCGTCGAGCAGCTCGGCCAGCAGGGCCCGGGCGGAGTTGGAGCGCGGCTGCCAGAGCCCGCGGTCGATGGCCTCCTGGAAGCGCTGGGCCATTTCATGGAGCGCGGGCGCGTTGTGCGTGGCGATGAACTCGCGGGTCGCGCCATCCTCGAGATAGGCCTCGTGGAGCATGTCGAAGTGGTGGTTCTTCACGGCCCCCGTCGTGGCCGCGAACGCGAAGAGGTAATCCGTCGTCGCCGCCATCTCGAATGCGCCCTTGTAGCCGTGGCGCATGACGCCCGCGATCCATTTCGGATTGGCCGCGCGAGACCGTACGACGCGGCCGATTTCATCGTCCAGCGTGCGGATGCGTGGGCTTTCGGGGCGGGAATGGTCGTTGTGGTACACCGGCACATTCTCGCCCTTGAGCGTGGAGATCGCCGCCGCGGCCCCGCCCTCGAACTGGTAATAGTCATCGCTGTCGAGGATATCATGCTCGCGGTTGTCCTGGTTCTGTACGATGGCCTCGGCGCCGGCGAGCCGCGCCTCGAAGCCCGCGCGGTCCCGTGCGCCCTCGCTCCCCTTGCCGTAGGCGTAGGAGGACCATTCGAGATAGGCCTCGCCCAAGTCTGACTTCGTCTTCCAGAGCCGTTCGTCGATCATGGCTTGCAGGCCTGCCCCGTAGGCGCCGGGCTTCGATCCGTAGACACGGTGACCCGGCGCGGCCTTGGCCGGGTTCTGCGCCGTGGGCTCATCGAGGGCCTGCACGGCGCGAGCCGCCGCATCCACGAGGTCGATGAGGCCTGGGAACGCGTCCCGGAAGAAGCCAGAGACCCGAAGCGTGACGTCCACGCGCGGACGGCCGAGAACGGAGGCAGGCAGCACCTCGAAGCCGGTCACGCGGCGCCCCGCGGCATCCCATGTCGGCTTCACGCCCATGAGCGCGAGGCACTGCGCGATGTCGTCACCGCCCGTGCGCATGTTGGCCGTGCCCCAGGCCGTGAGCAGCAGCGCGCGTGGCCAGTCGCCGTGGTCTTGCAGGTGCTTTTCGATGAGCAGGGTCGCGCTCTTCCAGCCCAACGCCCAGGCCGTCTGCGTGGGCACGGCGCGGGTGTCGACGGAGAAGAAATTCCGCCCCGTCGGCAGCACATCGAGCCGCCCACGCGTGGGCGCGCCCGAGGATCCTGCCGCGATCGCGCGGCCATCCAAGGCGCGGACCATGGCGTCCATCTCCGCCGGGCCGCAACTGCGGACGGAAGGGAGGATGCGGTCGTGGATTTCCGCGAGCACGGGGGCGGTGGCCGTGAAACCCTCCGGCGGATCTGTCCAGCCGAGGGCGCTCTGCGCCAGCGATTCCAGGCGCTCGACGGTGTCACCGTTGGACCGCCATGGTCCGAGCTCTGCGCCTGCGCCTTCGAGCAGCGCGTGTCGCGGCCCCACGTAGGGCGCGGCCATGTCGCAATCGAGCGGGTCGATATCCACGCCGCAATCGGTAGCGAGCGCGCGGATGAGAGAGGCATTGCGGCCCTTGCCGTCGCCCCGCGTTGCGCGTGCCAGCGCGATGATCAGATCACGCTCCAGGTCGCCGTCGGGCGAGGTCCCGAAGATGTGGAGACCGTCGCGGATCTGCGCCTCCTTTAGCTCGCAGAGATAGGCGTCGAGCTTGGCGAGATCGGTCTCGGCATCCGCGCCCATGCCCACATCGGCGTCGAGGCCGGTGGCGGCGGCGAGGCTCAGGATCTCCTTCCTGAGATGCGGGACCCGGCGGGGATCCACGCCCGCGGCCTCGTAATACTCGTCCACCAGAGCCTCGAGATCGCGCAGGGGGCCATAGGTCTCCGCGCGGGTCAGTGGTGGCGTGAGGTGATCGAGGATCACCGCTTGCGCGCGGCGCTTGGCCTGCGTGCCCTCGCCGGGATCGTTGACGATGAAGGGGTAGATGTGGGGCATCGGCCCCAGCACGGCCTCTGGCGCGCAGGCCGCGCTTAGCGCGAGCGCCTTGCCTGGCAGCCATTCCAGATTGCCGTGCTTGCCGATGTGGACAATGGCGTGCGCCCCCTGCACTTGGCGCAGCCAGATGTAGAAGGCGATGTAGTTGTGCGGCGGGACAAGGTCGGGGGCGTGATACGTCTCCTCCGGATCGATGTTGTAGCCGCGGGCGGGCTGGATGCCGACGGTTACGTTCCCGAACTGGAGAATGCTGAGCTTGAAGCCCGTCTCCGCGTTGCCCTCCCCCTTTCGAGGTCGTTCAACCGCTGCCGGGTCAGTGGGGGGGAGGTTTTGGGGCCAGTGGAAGGGGTCTTCGTGCGGTGCGCCCCATCGATCTTCGATCTTTTGGCGGAGGGCGTAAGGAAGTCTCTTGTAGTGTTCCTCATAGGTGGCGAGCGGCAGCGTGACGCCGCCCTCCGTTTCCGCGCGGTCGGTGAGCCAGTTCGTCGGGCCTGCCATGATCTGGGCCATGAGCGCCTGGGCGTCCTCGGGCGGCGCCGTCCCGTAGCCTTCGGCGGCGAGGCGGGCGATGACGTCCACCGTGGCCGCGGGGGTGTCGAGGCCCACGCCGTTGGCCAGTCGTCCGTCCTTGTTGGGATAATTGGCAAGGACGAGCGCGACCTGCCGGTCCGCGGGCGATGTCGCCCGGAGGCGCGCCCAGTTCGCGGCGAGGTCGGCCACGAAGTCCATGCGCGTGCCCTCGGCCCGGTAGGTGGCGATGGGGCACTGGGTCTCCGCGTCGAAAAAGGCCTCGTCCTTGAAGGACACCGCGCGCGACAGGATGCGCCCGTCCACCTCCGGGAGCGCCACGTTCATGGCGATATCGCGGGCTGAAAGGCCCGTAAGGCCCTCGGCCCAAGCCTCCTCGGAGCCGCCGGAGAGCACCACCTGGAAGGTGGGCGCGTCGTTGGCCGCGGGCCCCGTGAACGGGTTCGCGCCCGGGCTGTCCGGGGTGCCGGTGGCGAAGGCCGTGCAATTGAGGATCACCGCGGGCGGCGCAGCCTCGAAGAGCTGCGCGAGCGTCGCGGCAGAGACCGGATCCTTCAGCGAGGCCACGAAGACGGGCATGGGATTGAGCCCGCGCCGGGTCAGCGCCTTTACGAGGCGGTTGATGGGATTGAGCCCCGCCCCCTGCACGAGCGCGCGATAGAAGACGAGGGGCACGACCGGAGCGCCTTCGGTCCAGGCGCTTTGTAGGATCGGCATATCGGCCTGCCCGGCGCCGGGCCAGTAGAGCCCGGCCTTGAGGAGCGGCGTTGCGCCCGCCGGGCGCTCGGCCTCGCCCAGCATGGCCTTGGCAAGGGTCAGGAAGCCTGTCGCGTTCTGAGGCCCGCCTTCGACGAGGTAGGCCCAGAGCGCGTCGTAATCCTCGGCTGACACGGTGGAAAAGGTGCGCAGCTCCTCGTCAGGCTTGTCGTCGCCCGGAAGGAAGGCCACCGGCACACCGGCCTCTCTGAGGCGCGCGGCATATTGCTCGAACCCGTAGCGCCAGTAGCCTGCCCCGCCCAGCAGGCGGATGATGACGAGCCGGGCCCCGGTGGCGCAGGCATCGAGATGCATGTCGACCGAGAGCGGGTGGGCGAGGTGCGTCAGATTTGCGAGCCGGAGTGTGGGCGGTGACTCCATCTCGCTCCGGGCCTGGCTCAGCGCAGCGAGCTCGGTATCGGCGGCGCTGAGCACGACGACATCGGCGGGCGTCTGCGCGAGATCAACCGGCTCGGTGCCGTCGCTCACCTGCCCGGGCGTTGCGGCAAGAAGGTGCATCAGCTCGCCCCCGGCGCGTCCGCGCCTATGTGACCCTTCATGAGCAAGTCGCCGCATATCAGAGATGAGCCCGCCAATCCGGCCGACCGGATCGTCGATGACGAAATGCCAAAGACGATGCGCGGGCACCCCGAGGATCGGGCGACGCCCATCAACGGGCTGCAGCTCGGCAAGCTTGTGGATGCGCTGAAGGACAAGCTGGCGAAATAGGTCACAGCGCCTTCTCCATGAAGACGGAAGACCCGTTCTCCTCATAGGCGCCGAATGGGCCGCGGCGGGCATAGCCAAGGCGGTCGTAGACCTTGAGCGCGGCGGGGGAGGCCTCCCCCGTCTCGAGCCGCATGAGGGCGAGGCCTTCGCGACGTGCGCCTGCCTCACAGGCGGCGATGAGCGCATCGGCCCAGCCCTGCCCGCGATATTCCGGGGCCACGTAGACGCGCTTTAGCTCCGCATACTCTCCGTAATGCCCGTAGCCGCCGCAGGCGGCCGGCCCGGCACCGGCATGGCCGAGGAAGAAGCGGATGTCGCTGGCGGCGAGCTCTTCGGGTGAGAAGGCGTAGCGGTGCTCGGGTGGGTAGAGCGCCGATTGCTCCGCCTCCGAGCCCGCAATGAGCAGCAGCGCATCGGGGTGGAGCGGGTCTATGCGGGCGATCTCCATGGCTCCAGTGATGTGGTGTGGGCCCGGCCCGCCTAGGCCGTGACCGGGACGGGCGCGGCGAGGGCCGCCGAGATGGTCGCGCGGTCGAGCCCCGCCTGGCCGATGACGACAAGGCGCGAGCGGCGATCGGCGAGCGGCTGGTCGAAATAGGTCTCGATGCGCGGGCCAACGGCCTGGAGCGTCAGCCGCATGGGCTTGTCCACGACGGCGAGAAAGCCCTTTAGGCGCAGGATATCATGGGCGCGGATGACCTCCGCCACCTGGCTGGCATAGGCGGCCGGGTCCGCGATTTCGCCGAGTTCCACGGTGAAGCTTTGGAACGCGTCATGGCCGTGCGCATGCTCATGGTCGTGATGGTGATGATCGCCCGGCGCATCGTGGTGATCATCGTGATCGTGATGATCGTGGTGATGATGGACCTCGTGACGCGCGGCGAGGTCGCCCTCGGCACCGACGCCCATGCCGAGCAGGACGTCGACCGGGAGCGCGCCCTTGGTGGCCGCGAGGACCTGCACACCGGTGCGGCTCTCGGCCTTGAGCGTGGCCACGAGCTTCTCTGCGTCTTCGGGTGCGAGGAGGTCGGCCTTGTTGACGACGATCATATCCGCGCAGGCGACCTGGTCCTCGAAAAGCTCCGAGAGCGGCGTCTCGTGGTCGAGACCCGCGTCAGCGGCGCGCTGCGCGTCGACGGCGGCTGTGTCATGGGCGAAGCGGCCCTCGGTGACGGCCTTGCCATCCACCACGGTGACGACGCCGTCCACGGTGACCTTCGTGGAGATGCCCGGCCATTTGAACGCGCGCACCAGCGGCTGCGGCAGGGCGAGCCCCGACGTCTCGATGACGATGTGATCGGGGGGCGTGTCGCGGGCCAGGAGCTTTTCCATGGTGGGGATGAAATCGTCGGCCACGGTGCAGCAGATGCAGCCGTTGGAGAGCTCCATGATGTCGTCGTCCCGACAGGTTTCGTCTCCGCAGCCTTTGAGAATGTCGCCGTCCACGCCGAGATCGCCGAACTCGTTGATGATGAGCGCGATGCGGCGGCCCCGTGCCTCGCTCAGGAGATGGCGGATCAGGGTCGTCTTGCCTGCGCCGAGGAAGCCTGTGACGACGGTGGCGGGGATTTTTGCGGGCATGGCAGACCTCCTGAAACGCGGAAAAAGGCCTGGTCGGCCTTTTGCGATATGCTGGTGCGCGGTGGCGGCGCCGCAGCTGTCGCCATCCTGTGTCGCGCTGGTGGCGGAGATCGTCAAGCGCCATGTGTGTCGGTCCTCGCCCCATATGTTGTGGATAAGCCTGCGTCTTCGGGCAGATGATGTTGACATGCCGCGGGTGCGGCACCCACGATGCCTGGACAGGTGGAATCGGAGGCCTCCATGCGCTTTTCGAAACTCAGATTGAACGGCTTCAAAAGCTTCGTGGACCCGACCGATCTCGTGATCGCGGACGGTCTCACCGGCGTTGTCGGCCCCAACGGGTGCGGAAAGTCCAATCTGCTGGAGGCGCTTCGCTGGGTCATGGGAGAGAACCGCCCCACGGCCATGCGGGGCGGCGGCATGGAGGACGTGATCTTTGCGGGCGCGGCCACGCGACCGGCGCGCAACTTCGCCGAGGTCTCTCTCATCCTCGACAACCAGGACCGCCTCGCGCCGTCCGGGTTCAACGATACCGACAGTCTCGAGATCGTGCGACGCATCACGCGCGATATCGGGTCGGCCTTCAAGGCCAATGGAAAGGATACTCGGGCGCGGGACGTCCAGATGCTGTTTGCCGATGCCTCCACCGGCTCGCACTCGCCGTCGCTCGTGCGGCAAGGCCAGATCAGCGAGCTGATCAACGCCAAGCCGCGCGCGCGGCGGCGGGTGCTTGAAGAAGCGGCAGGCATCAGCGGGCTCTACCAGCGCCGCCACGAGGCGGAGCTGAAGCTGAAGGGCGCGGAGGCCAACCTGATGCGGGTGGACGACGTGCTCGAGCAGCTCACGGCACAGCTCGCTTCGCTGGCGCGGCAGGCCCGGCAGGCCGCGCGCTATCGCGAGATCGGTGCCGAGCTGCGCGTGGCCGAGGGCATGCTCCTATACCGGCGTTGGAAAGAAGCGGACCTCGCGCGGGCGGAGGCCGAAGCGGCCTTGCGCGCGGAGGTGACCGGGGCCGCCCGGGCCGAGGCCGCGGCGCGCGACGCGGCGAAGGCGCGGGAGGCCGCCGAGGGGCGTGTGCCCCCGGCCCGCGAGGAAGAAGCCATCGCAGGCGCTGTCCTCCAAAGGCTCAATGTCGAGCGGGACACGCTGGCCCAGCAGGAGCGCGCCGCCCTCGAGGCGGTCGAGACGCTCGAGAAGCGCATCGCGCAGCTCGGGCACGATATCGAGCGCGAAGAGGGGCTCAACCGCGACGCGGGCGAAACCATCGAGCGGCTGGAATGGGAAGCGGGCGAGATCGCCAAGGCCGCGGAGGGCTTCGAGGACGAGCTTGCCGCCGCGGCGGAGGCCGCGCGGGCATCTGCGGCCATTCTGGAGGAGCGGGAGGCCGCGCTCTCGACGGCCAACGAGGACGTCGCGCGCCTGGCGGCGCGGCATCAGTCCGCCGTGCGGTTTCGCGATGACGCGGCCAAGGGCGTGGAGCGCATTGGTGCGCGGGCCAAAGAGACATCCGCCGCCGCCGACGCCGCGCGGGAAACCCTCGACGGGGCGCGCGTGGCCTTTGAACAGGCGGCGCGTGCCGAGGGCGAGGCGCAGGCGGGGGCCGAGGCCGCCGAGCAGGCGCTTGCAGCGGCCGAAGCGGCCCGGGCCGCCTCCCAGGGGCAGGAGGCGGAAGCGCGCTCTGCGCGCTCGGAAGCGGAGGGCGAGGCCAGCGCGCTGCGCGCTGAGGTGCAGGCCCTCTCTCGTCTCCTTGCGAGGGACGAGACAGGAGGAACACAGATCCTCGATGAATTGGCCGTGACGTCCGGCTACGAAAAGGCGCTGGGCGCGGCGCTTGCCGACGATCTGAAGGCACCAAGGACCGAAGGCGCGGGATCCGGCTGGCGCGCCTTGCCGGACTACGCCCAGCCGCAGGCCCTGCCCGTGGGTGTTGAGGCGCTGGCGGCGCACGTTTCGCTGCCGGATGTGCTGGCGCGGCGGATGGCGCAGGTGGGCGTTGTCTCTGCGGAGGACGCGCCGGGGCTACAGGCCGCGCTCGCCCCCGGGCAGCGTCTGGTGAGCCTCGAGGGCGACCTGTGGCGCTGGGACGGGTATGTCGTGGCAGGCGAGGATGCCCCCTCCGCCGCGGCGCTGAAACTCGAGCAGATGAACCGGCTCTCCGCGTTGAAGGCGGAAGAAGAGACGGCGGAAGCGCGTGCGCAGGCGGCCCGGGAGGCCCATGACGCGTGCCTCGCCGAGCTCGCGATCAGGACCGAGGCCGACAAGGCCGCGCGTGAGGCGCGGCGGCAAGCGGACCGTGCCGTGGCCGAGGCGGCGCGGGCGCTCTCTCGCGCAGAGGCCGAGCGCAACCTGACGGAGGGCAAGCTCGAGACGCTCACCACGGCCGTGGCCCGCATGGACGACGAGCAAAGCGCCGCGCGGGCACAGCTCGCCGAGGCCGAGCGCGGGGTGGCGGAGCTGCCCGATATCGCGGCGGCGCGGGCCGAGCTCGAAGACGTCAAACTCACGGTGGAAGCCTCGCGCGTGACCATGCTCGCGCACAGGACCTCCCATGACGAGCTGCGCCGGGTCGGGGAGGCGCGCACGAAGCGCGCACAGGAGATCACCAAGGAGCTGAGCGGCTGGCGGCACAGGCTCGACACGGCCACGGGACGGGCCGAGGAGCTGGGTGCCCGGAAAGCCGCCTCGGAGACGGAGCTTGTCGCGGCGCGCGGCGCGCCCG
This sequence comes from Pseudomonadota bacterium, assembly GCA_038533575.1. Taxonomy (NCBI): domain Bacteria; kingdom Pseudomonadati; phylum Pseudomonadota; species Pseudomonadota bacterium. Next base: position 336,222 of record JBCAYL010000002.1, read on the forward strand.
GGGAGGTCGCCGCGCGGCGGGCAGCCCTTGCGAGCGACATCGACACGGCGGAGGCGCGGCGCAAGGCGGCTGCCGATGCCCTTGCCGAGGCCGAAGGCGCGCTGCGCGCGTGCGTGGATGGCGAGCGCGAGTCGGAGCGGGCCGCGTCTTCGGCGCGGGAAAGCCGCGCGCGGACGGAGGCGCGCTACGAGGCGGCGAAGGAAGCGCTGGAGGCCGCGGCAGAGCGGATCATGGAGGCGCAATCCGTCTCGCCGGCGGATCTCCTGGCCTCCCTCGATGCGGATCCGGACGCGATGCCAGAGGCGGAGCGTATCGAGGCCGACGTGGCGCGGCTCCGCCGCCAACGTGATGCGCTAGGCGCGGTAAACCTGCGGGCCGAGGAAGATGCGCGCGAGGTGGAAACCGAGCGAGACACGCTCGCTGCCGAGAAAGAGGACCTCGAGGCGGCAATCTCCACGCTGCGCGCGGGCATCGCCTCGCTCAACAAGGAAGGTCGGGAGCGGCTGCTGGCGGCTTTTGACGAGGTGAACCGCAACTTCTCGGTGCTCTTCACGCATCTCTTCGGCGGGGGCGAGGCAAAGCTCGTCCTTGTCGAAAGCGAGGACCCGCTCGAGGCCGGGCTCGAGATCATGTGTCAGCCGCCAGGCAAGAAGCTCTCGACGCTCTCGCTCCTCTCCGGTGGTGAGCAGACGCTGACGGCGCTCGCGCTGATCTTTGCCGTGTTCCTCGCGAACCCGGCGCCGATCTGCGTGCTCGACGAGGTGGATGCCCCCCTCGACGACGCCAACGTGACACGCTTCTGCGATCTCCTCGACGAAATGACGCGCCGCACCGAGACGCGCTTTCTCATCATCACGCACCATGCGGTGACGATGAGCCGGATGAACCGGCTCTTCGGTGTGACCATGCAGGAGCAGGGTGTGAGCCAGCTCGTCTCTGTCGACCTCGAGGGCGCGGAACGGCTCGTCGCCTGAGGCCGGCGGGACGACGCTGTTTGCCTGACGGCAAAGGCGCCCCGCCCACCGTCCCTTTTGGACGCAGATCCGGCGACTGCACAGCAAGGCTGCGGTGGCATCCTGCGAGGGGACATGGTGCACTATGCTCGCGCCGCCGGGGCTTTGGGAGACCGGTGAAACTGGACCGAGACCGCTAGAAGAGCGCCGTGAAGACCACTAGCGCGAGGGCAAGCGCCCAGACGCGCCAGAGCGCACGGACGGCGTCATCGATGTCAGGGGGGCCGAGATCTCGGCGTCCGTCGGGGTTCACGAAGGGAAATGCGCGTAGTTCGCCGTCGTAGGCGCGGGGGCCCGAAAGGGAGATCCCCTGCGCCCGGGCCAGCGCGCTTTCCGGCCAACCCGCATTGGGAGACCGGTGCCGCGGGGCTTCCGCCCGCACGGCGCGCCAGGCGTCCAGGCGCACGTGGGCGAGGAGAAAAAGGAGGGCCGTGAGCCGCGCCGGGATCCAGTTAAGCGCATCGTCGAGACGCGCGGAGGCCCAGCCAAACGCGGCATGTTTCGGGGTGAGGTAACCCACCATGCTGTCGGCGGTGTTGACGGCCTTGTAGGCGAGCATCGCGGGCAGGCCGCCGATCGCAAACCAGAAGGCGGGCGCGATGACGCCGTCAGAGAGGTTTTCAGCGGCGCTTTCGATGGCGGCACGGGAGACGGCGGGGGCATCCATGGAGGCCGTATCCCTACCGACGATCATCGCGACGCTGCGGCGTCCGCTTGCGAGGCTGTCGCGGAGGGCCATGGCCACCGCGCTCACGTGATCCGCAAGGGAGCGCTGGGCGAGGAGGACGGCCGCGGCGAGCGCCTCGATGGGCCATCCGAGGGCCGCGATGAGGCTCCCGGCGAGGAGGGACATCAGAAGAAGCGCGATCACGAGGACGGCCCCCTTGGCCTTGCGCGCGGAGCCGTGATTGAAGCGCTGATCTGCCCAGCCGATGACGCGCCCGAGCCAGACGGCCGGATGCGGAATACGATCCCAGAGCCATTTCGGCTCCCCGAAGATCGCGTCGAGGACCATGGCGAGGGCGAGGATCATGACGACGGGACGGCGCTCCCGCGGCTGGCGGTGCCAGCACGGATCGCCCCGCCCGCCGTCCCCCCCGCAGTCTCGAGGGCGCGCTCCAGTTGCTCCCAACGCCCGCTGGGGGGCATGCCGAGACGGAGCCACGCGCGCGAATAGGGAAAGACCCGGGTGAGAACGTGGTGTTGCGCGAGGGCGTCATGCACGGCTGCCGCATCGGCGACGTCGTAGAGCCGAAAGAGAGTCGTGCCGCCGATGGCGCGCGCGCCATGGCCCAGAAGAAGCGCATCAAGGCGCGCGGCGTCCTTGGCGAGGCGGATGCGCGTGGCGGCGGCCCAGGCCTCATCTTCGAGCGCGCGCGCCCCGATCTCGAGCGCGGGCCCGGGAACGGCCCAGGGCCCCAGCCGCGCGGCGAGGGCGTCGATCAAGGCGGGATCGCCGATGGCGAAGCCGAGGCGCAGGCCCGCGAGCCCCCAGAACTTGCCGAAGCTCTTCAGCACGATGCGGCCGGGTCGCGCGGCTTCTGCGATGTGGCTTGCCTCGGGCGTGACGTCGCAAAAGCTCTCGTCGATGACCGAGAACGGCGCGTTGGGCGCGGGATAGAGCGCGCCGTCGGGATTGTTGGGATGCACGATGACGGCGGCGGGCGCGTTTTCGCCGATCTCCCAGCCCGCGTACCGGAAGCTGGCGGCGTGCTCGTTATACGTCCGCGCGGGGATCGAGACACGCTCAGCCGGGGCGAGGAAGGGGATTTGCGCGATGAGGGCCGAGGCCCCGGCCCCGGCGACGATGGCTGCGTCCTCCGGCACAGTCCAGAAGGCCCGCGCCGCGCCAAGGAGGCGTTCCATGGCCCCGCTGTCGGGGAGGCTGGTCCATGCCTCGGGCGCGACGGTGACGGGGTAGGGCTCCGGATTGATGCCGGTGGAGAGATCGAGCCATGCTGCGCGACCGCCGCCGTAGCGCGCCCGCGCAGCATCGATACCTCCGCCGTGATCCCTGCCCGCCATGGGCGGACAGGGCCACAGGATCAGGCCGCTTTCAAGACCCCGCGTCCATGGGGCTGCCACCAGTCGATCTCGGGATTGATCGGGATGATCCGGTGAGGATTAATCGTCTCGTGGCTGTAGTGATAGTGGCGCACGATGTGCTCCATGTTTACGGTCTCCGCCACGCCGGGCCATTGGTAGAGCTCGCGCGCATAGGCCCAGAGGGCGGGGTAATCGATCAGCCGCCGCTTGTTGCACTTGAAATGCAGGTGGTAGACCGCGTCAAAGCGCACCAGCGTGGTAAATAGACGCCAGTCCGCTTCCGTGATCCGGTCGCCCATGAGGTAGCGATGGGCCGTGAGGCGCTCATCGAGCCAGTCCATCGTGTCAAAGAGCGGGTGCACGGCGGCGTCGTAGGCGTCCTGCGTGGTGGCGAAGCCCGATTTGTAGACCCCGTTGTTGAGCGTGTCGTAGATGCGCGCGTTCACCGGCTCGATCTCCTCGCGGAGGTCGGCGGGCCAGAAATCGAGCGTGTTCCCGGTGATCCCGTCGAAGGCGGAATTGAACATCCGGATGATCTCGGAGGATTCGTTGGAGACGATGGTGCCTGTCTCCTTGTCCCAGAGGATCGGCACGGTGACCCGGCCCGTCATGTCGGGCGCAGCGCGCTGGTAGACCTGACGCGCGAAGTCGTAGCCGAAGAGGCTGTCACCGGTGGCACCGTGATCGTCGGTCTCGAAGGTCCAGCCGTCGCCCATCATGTCGGGGTGGACGGCATCCACCGAGATGAGGCCTTCGAGGCCCTTCAGCTTGCGAAAGATGAGTGCGCGGTGGGCCCAAGGGCAGGCATAGGAGACATACATGTGGTAGCGATCGGCCTCGGCCTTGTAGCCGCCCGTGCCGGAAGGGCCAGGTGCGCCGTCCGGCGTGATCCAATTCCGAAACTTCGCCTCGGAGCGTTTGAAGGCGCCATTGGTGGATTTCGTGTCGTACCATTTGTCGACCCACTGGCCGTCAACGAGAAGTCCCATAGTTCTTGCCTCCGTGGCTGATGGTCGAAAGATACGCAGGGAAGAACTTGGGAAAATGCCGATGGGCGCGCGGGCAGGCTGCGAGAATGCACATGGGGACGGGGCGCCTGCGGCAGCGGGGCGCTCGACCGTGTCGCGCGCGCCGTCCCTCGCACTCCTCATGGCTGTCTCGGGGCTCTCGGTGCTTTCACTCAACATGTTTCTGCCCGCCCTGGCCGTGATCGCGCGCGATTTCGGGGTGAGCTACGCCACGGCCAGCTGGGCGATCTCGGGATACCTCGCCGTGACGGCGGGGCTTCAGCTCTTGCTCGGGCCGGTATCGGACCGCGTGGGGCGTAGGCCCATCGTGCTCTTTGCCGTGGCCGCCTTCACCGTGCTTTCGGTCATCTGCGCCGTGGCGGAGAGCTTTGCCGTCTTCTTGACGGCGCGGCTCCTGCAAGGCGTCGTCATCGCGGGCTCCACCATGGCGCTCGCCGCGGTGCGCGACACCGAGGAACCACGCGCCGCGGCCCGTCGCATTTCATGGGTGGCCATGGGTATGGCCATCGGTCCGATGGTCGGTCCGATGATCGGGGGCGTTCTCGATGAGGCCTTTGGATGGCGGTCGATCTTCTGGGCCTTGGCGGGGGCCGGGGCCATACTCACGGGCCTCGTCGGGCTTTCCTGGAGGGAGACGAACTTTGCGCGCTCCGCCAGCTTCTCCGCTCAGTTCCGGTCCTACCCGGCGCTTGTGACCTCGCCGGTCTTCTGGTCATTTTCAGGGGTGATTATAACCGGCGTCGGGTGCTTCTTCGTATTCATTTCGGGCGCGCCGCTCGTGGCGGAGCGCGTGCTGGAGATCAATTCCGCGCAGCTTGGCCTCGCCATCGGCATCATCACGATGGGCTTTTTCGTGGGCAACGGTGTGTCCGGCCGCGTTGCCGAGCGCGTGGGGCTCGGGCGGATGGTGCTGGTGGGCCGCGTGATCCAGCTGGCCGCGATCACGCTCAACCTCGCGCTCCTCGCGGCCGGGTTCTTCAATCCGCTCACCTTCTTTGGCCTCATGGCACTCGTGGGATTTGGAAACGGGATCGCCAACCCGTCTGCCCATGCCGGGCTCATGTCCGTGGATCCGAAGCTTGCAGGCAGCGCGGCGGGCCTCTCCGGCGCCCTGGTCCTGGCCTTTGGCGCGCTCTTCACGGCGATCTCCGCGCGACTCCTCGAAGGTGGGGCGCCCGCGACGACACTTCTCGTCACGCTCCTTGTCATCAGTATCGCCGGGGTGGGTACGGCCTACGCGGCCTTCAAGCTGTCGCGTACATGACGGGCGACGAGGGCAGGATCTTCTTCATGGGCCAGGTGCCCGAGGCCGTCCAGTTCTATGATGCGGGCATTCTGTAGCCGGGCCGCCGCCTTTCGCGAGACGCCTGGAGGCACGGTGGTGTCGCCGGTCCCCACGAGGAGGATCACCTTCGCCGCGTTTCGAGGGAAGCGGGCGATGAGCGGTGTCAGGTTCCACGCGGCCATCATGCGCAGGGTCCCGTCGACATGCCGGGGATCGCTGACAAGCGCCTGGTAGAGCGCGCGCCCCTCGTCATCGAGGGTGGAGCCCGTCGCGTCGAGAAAGCGCCCGATCGAGCCCGCATTGGCCGCGGCGCTCGAGACCATCATGGCCGTGAAGGGATTGAGCGACATAAGCTGGGCAGCGAGCGGGAAGGCCCAGCCTGCCACACCCTCGAACTTTCCGAGGGCCGCGTTGACCCCGATGACGCGGTCGCAGAGCCCTGTCTCGGCGAGGCGAAGCGCCAAGGCGCCGCCGGCTGAGTGGCCGATGAGGGCCACGGGAGACCAGCCCTCGCGCTCTGCGAGCGCGGCGATGTCGCGGGCCATGGGGTCGATCCCATAGCGGCCGGCCAGCTTCGGCCGCGAGAAGCCCTGGCCCGGCAGATCGACAGCAATGCAGCGGTGGTCAGCGGCGAGAAGGGGCAGGAGGCCGCGCCAGCTCTGCGTTGCGCCGCCCGCGCCGTGGAGAAAGAGGAGATCCGGCCCGTCGCCCATGATCTGCACGTGCCAGCGACCGCCCGCATTTCCGGCGGGAATGAAGCTGCTGTGCGCGGCGTGGGGCCAGACCGCCTTGTACCGCTCCCAGTCCATCGCCCGCGCGGTCAGGCGACGAGCGTGGAGACCGCGTCGCTCACCCGCTCCGCGTTGGCGCGGGGCAGCGGGAGATACGTGGCATCCATCGTTTCCGCGAGGGTGCGGAGGCTGCGCTCGGGCCGCTTGCCGGTGTCGATCACGAGGGCCTCGAGGCCATGTGAGAGGATCACGCGGGCCTGGCGGAGCGCGTCCTGCCCTGCGCGCGTGCGGTCAGCCTCGCCATCGAGCGCGACGTTGGCGCGTCCATCGGTCAGAAGGATGAGCGTCGGCGTCATGCCCTTGGCCCTGCCCTGCAGCGCGATCTCGGTGGCCGCATGGAGCCCCGCGGCGAGCGGCGTGCCGCCCCCGCCGGGCAGCGCGCCCAAGCGGCGCTTCGTCTGGACGAGGGAGCGCGTGGGCGGCAGGAGGACCTCGGCCTGCGTGCCGCGAAAGCTCACGAGCGAGACGTGATCGCGTCGCGCATAGGCCTCGCTCAGGAGGATCTCGATGGCGCCCTTGGCCTCCGCCAGCCGCGCGAGGGCCGCGGAGCCCGAGGCGTCCATGACGAATACGAGGAGCGTGTCGGACTTCTCCTCGAAGCGCTTCATGCGGAAGTCGCTGCCGCGGATCTCGATGGCCTTTTCCGCGCCGGTCTGTCGCCTGAGCGCCTGCCAGGGCGCAGCGGCGCGGAGGGTGGCCACGATATCGAGCCGGGTACGCCCATCGTAGGGCGCTGCCTTCGGCGCGAGGGGGCGGCCCCGGCGGTTGCCCGTGCGCTTTGCACCCTTGCCCGCGCCCGCAGCACCCCGCCGCGCGCGGCGTTGGGCGATCTGGGTCAGGATGTCGGCTGGAAGGGCGGCGCGCACGGCCTCGAGCAGGATCTCCTGCGGGATGGCGTCGCCCTGATCTTCGGGGTCTCGGCGCTCCTGCTCCTGCTCTTCATCGGGCGCTGGAGGCTCGGGTGCGTTGTCGGCAGGCTCGGGCAGGCGCGTGGCGCGGGGCGCGAGGGTGAGAATTGCCGCCATCTCGATATCTTCCGGCGTCACCTCACGGCGACGGTGAAGTGCGGCATGGGCCTGGGCAGCCCACAGGCAAAAAAGCGCGGCGCGCGCGGAGGCAACGCCGAGGCTTTCGGCGAGGCTCGTGATGGCGACGATGTCCGCCTCCGTGGACGAGACCTCAGCGGCCTCCGGCAGGGTGCCGAAGCCCACGAGCGCGTCGCCGCAGGCGATGCCATCGAGATCGAGGTGGAAGGCGAGCCGGTCCGTCACCGTCCGCGTGACGCGTTCATCCTCTGCGGCGCCTTCATCGAGGGCCACCATCCGGTGCCCGGTATCGAGGGCCTGCGACAGGCGCGCGGCGATCCCTGCCTCGAGCCGCTCGGCCATGGGTACGATCAGGAGACAGGGCTCGGCGAGAACGCCCCGGCTGCGCACCTCGCGGCCAGAGCTCAAGGTGGCCGCCAGATCGAGCCCGCCGTCGAGCTGTTCATGGGTGACATTGATGGGCACCTTGCGCTGCGGCACGGACAGACGCGCGAGCCCGTCCATCCAGCGGTCTCGCACCGGTCCGGTGCGGGCCCGGAGACAAACGCCGCCGAGGCGCGGCTCCAGCGCCAGAAGCTTCAGCGCGAGCAGCGCGCGCTGCCAGCGCTGCGAGGCCTCGCTCACGCCCCCATCACCTCTTCGACCACGCGGGTCACCCGCGTGCCGGATCCGGCCTCGTCCAGCGGGTCACGGCGCAGGCGGTGACGCAGGGCGGGGGCGGCGATGGCGGCGATGTGGCCTTGGGTCATGGTGCGCTTGCCGCGGAACGCCGCGAGCGCGCGGCCGGCCTTGAGCAGCGTCAGTTCCCCCCGGAGCCCGTCGGAGCCGAGGGCGAGGCAGAGCTCGGCGCATCGCTCGAGGATGCGCGGTGGGGTGACGACCTTGGGCAGAAGCTTGCGGGCGGCGAGGATCTGATCGCGGATCTTGGCGTCTTCGCCGGACCAGTCACGCAGGAAGCCCACCCTGTCGCGTTCGAACGCGTCACGCCGCGATATGACCTCGATGCGGGTCTCGATATCCGTGGGCGATTTCACGTCCACGCTGAGCCCGAAGCGGTCCAGCAGCTGCGGTCTCAGCTCCCCTTCCTCCGGATTGCCGGAGCCCACCAGCACTAAGCGTGCCGGGTGCCGGATCGAAAGCCCCTCGCGCTCCACGACATTCTCGCCCGATTGTGCCACGTCGAGCAGCAGGTCAACGATGTGATCCTCTAGGAGATTGACCTCGTCGATGTAGAGATACCCGCGGTTGGCGCGTGCGAGGAGCCCGGCCTGGAAGGCCTTGGTGCCCTGGGTGAGCGCCTTTTCGATGTCGAGCGCGCCGGTGACGCGGTCCTCCGTGGCACCGAGTGGCAGGTCAATCACGGGGGTGGGCATCTCCACGGGCGCGGCATCCGCCACGTTCGCCCAGTCCGGGCAGTCCGCATGGGTCGCTGAATTCACGGGGCAGCCCGGCACGGCGGTGATCGGCGGCAGGAGCGCGGCCAGCCCGCGCACGGCCGTGGACTTGCCCGTGCCGCGATCGCCGAAGACGAGGACGCCCCCGATGGACGGGTCGATGGCCGTGAGGACCATCGCTTGCTTCATCTCGTCCTGGCCAACGATGGCCGAAAAGGGGAAGGCGGTCATGGCGCTCGGTCCTTGAACTTGTCGAGTGGGCTGCGGCCCTCCCAGGCGCCGTGTTCGCCAGTCACAGCGAAACGGGCGTAAAGCTCCTCGCGGAACCAGCCCCCGTCGCGCACGGCTCGGATCGCGCGGGCATGTGGCCCGTCCTTCCGGGCGAAATCGGCCATGGCCTCGGGAGATGGCCAGATCGAGAAGGTCACTTGCTGCATCCAGGGCACCTCGCCGATGCCGATCTTGAAGGCCACATTCTGATCGAGCCCGATGCGTTCGGAGATGTCGGGCACCTGCTTCCAAAACTTGAGAGCGTTTCGCGGCTTAAGCGTCGCGCGGGTCAGGGCGGCAAGGGGCCTGCCTCCGCCCGGGCCGGGACCCTCTGGGCCGCCTTCGCCATCCGAACCGCCGGAGCCCCGGGGCGGGTCATCGTATGGCGGGTCATCGAGGGGCGGGTGATTAGTGGGCTCGAAAGGCTGCTTTCCCGACCAGTTCCCGCGTGCCTGCGTGGGCGTGAGGTAGACCGTCCAGCTTTCCAGCGCGTGGCGGCGATAGCGGGCGAAGAACGTCTCCTCCTCCACCCGCTCCTTCGCGGTATCCGCGTCGGGCCAGGTGCACAGGATCGCGTAAACGGCCGTGTTGGGAACAGGGGTGAATCCCTCGCCCGTGCCCGAGCCGCAGAGCTTCCAGAAGCCCACATCCGGAACACGGGGCAAAAGCAGCCGTGAAACCCCCATCATTGCGAAGGCCCAGGCTTTCGGTCCTACCCCCGCGAAGCGGAAGAAGGAGAGTGAGACGGTTTGGGGCATGCGGATTCCCATGTGTGTCAGCTTACCCTTACACATTCGCGCAAATATGTGAAGACAAGCCCGGAATTTCTTGCGATAGATGTAAATCAAGGCTGACAGTCAGGACGCTGCAATGACAGACCCAACCAAGGCGATCGTGATCGGCGCCGGGCTCGGCGGGCTCGCCGCGGCCATGCGCCTCGGCGCGAAGGGCTATGCCGTCACCGTCATCGACCGGCTCGACCGGGTGGGCGGGCGCGGCTCGTCGATCACCAAGGGCGGGCACCGCTTCGATCTCGGCCCCACGATCGTCACCGTCCCGCAAGTCTATGAAAAGCTCTGGGCCGCCTGCGGGCGTGACTTCCACGCCGATGTGAAGCTCATCCCGCTCGATCCGTTCTACGAGATCCGGTGGCCTGACGGGGCGAATTTCTACGCCACGGGCGACACGAAGATCATGGAGACCGAGATCGCGCGGCTCAGTCCGGCGGATGTGCCGGGCTACAGGCGTTTCCTCGAGGATGCCCGCCGCCGGTATGTCGTTGGGTTCGAGGGCATGGTGGCCAAACCCATGCACCGGCTCTGGGATACGCTCAAGGTGCTGCCGACTTTCGGCCTGCTCCGGGCCGACCAATCCATCCTGAAACTCGCGCAAAAGCGCGTGTCGGACGAGCGGCTGCGCATGGCGCTCTCCTTTCATCCGCTTTTCATCGGGGGTGACCCGATGCACGTGACGTCGATGTACGCGCTCGTCAGTCATCTCGAGAAGGAATTCGGCGTGCACTACGCCATGGGCGGCGTGCAGGCGATCGCCGATGCCATGGCGCGGGTGATCGAGGATCAGGGCGGCGAGATCCGCCTCGGCACCGATGTCGATGAGATCGTGGTCGAGGGTGGACGGGCCACAGGCGTCCGCGTGGATGGCCATGTCTGGCGTGCCCCCGTCGTCGTCTCCAATGCCGATGCCGGGCACACCTTTCACAAGCTCCTGCGCAATCACCCGAGGCGCGGATGGAGCCGCGCCGGCAAGGGGCGGCGGTGGTCGATGTCGCTCTTTGTCTGGTATTTCGGAACCGAGGGAACGCGTGACCTGTGGCGGGATGTCGGACATCACACGATCCTCTCCGGGCCGCGCTACGAGGGCCTGCTCCGTGACATCTTCATCAAGGGCAAGCTCGCCGACGACATGAGCCTCTACCTCCACAGGCCCTCTGTGACGGATCCGACTGTCGCGCCCGCGGGCGGAGATACGTTCTACGCGCTCTCGCCGGTCCCGCATCTGGGGCATGGCGGTGTGAACTGGTCGGAGGAGGGCGCGGCCTACAAGCGCAAGGTAGCGCGCGTGCTCAACGACACGATCCCCGGCTTCCGCGACCACATGACCGAGGAAGTCGTCTTCACGCCCGAAACCTTCCGTGACCGTTACAGGTCACCGTTTGGTGCGGGTTTCAGCCTCGAGCCGCGCATCCTTCAATCCGCCTGGTTCCGGCCGCACAACGTCACCCGTATCCCGGGCCTCTACCTCACGGGCGCGGGCACGCATCCGGGCGCGGGCGTGCCTGGCGTGGTGTCGAGCGCCGAGGTCCTTGATCGGCTGATCCCCGACGCGGAGCGCCCGGTCCAGGAGATGAAGGTGGCCGCCGAATGATCGCGCCGGACGACCTCGCCCACTGCAAGGAGGCCATCCGCCACGGATCGCTATCCTTCCACACCGCCTCGCTGCTTTTGCCTGCCCGCGTTCGGGACCCGGCTCTGGCGCTATATGCGTTTTGCCGCTTGGCCGATGACGCGGTGGATCTGGGCGATGACGAGCGGGCCGCTGTCCTGACGCTCGAAGAACGCCTCGACCGCGCCTATGCTGGGCGGCCGCGCAACACGCCGACCGATCGCGCCTTTGCCGCCATGATCGAGACCCACCAGATGCCGCGGGCGCTGCCCGAGGCGCTGCTGGAAGGCCTTGCATGGGACGCGTTGGGGCGCGAGTACCAGACCCTCAGCGGGGTCATCTCCTACTCGGCCCGCGTGGCCTCGGCCGTGGGTGCGATGATGGCCGTGCTCATGGGCGTGAGGGATCCCGACGCGCTCGCCCGCGCCTGCGATCTCGGCGTCGCCATGCAGCTCACCAACATTGCGCGTGACGTCGGGGAGGACGCCCGCATGGGGCGGATCTATCTGCCGCGAGACTGGTTCGTCGAGGCTGGCCTCGATGCCGAAGCCTGGCTCCGGGATCCGCTGCCCACGCCCGAAATACGCCGCATGACGCGGCGCCTGCTCCACGAGGCCGACAAGCTCTATCGCCGCTCCGAGGCGGGCATGCCGCGGCTGCCCTTCGCAGCCCGCCCCGGGATCAGCGCGGCGCGGCATGTCTATGCCGGGATCGGTGGCGAGGTCCGGCGAAACGGCTACGACGCCGTGTCCCGCCGCGCGGTGACCTCGCGGGTGCAAAAGCTCGGCTGGCTCGGGCGGGCCCTCGTGCAGACGGCGGGCACGGTTCTGCTGCCGCAGCCGGCCACGCTCTATGCCCGACCCTTGCCGGAGGTGGCCTTTCTCGTGGAGGCCGCAGCCACCCGGCGCCCTGCGCCGGGGCGGGCTTCGGCTGTGCTCGATGTCCTTGCCGAGCTCCGCGCGCGCGACCTGCGTCCGCTGGCGCCCGGAGAATAGTGCCCTAGCTCTGGCCCAAGCCAGAAGGGAGCCCCGTGATGGAGCTGACAGTCTTTCTCGTCTACCTCGCCGCCTGTTGCGCAGCCGCGGCCACGGGGAGCCTGTTTCCGCCGGACAAGTGGTATTTCGAAGAGCTCAAGAAGCCCGGTTGGACCCCGCCGCCTTGGCTCTTTCCCCTGGCGTGGAGCGCGCTCTACATCGCCTCGGCCGTGGCCGCCGCGCGCGTGGCCGGCCTTGAAGGCGCAGCGCTGGCCACAGCCTTCTGGGCGCTTCAGATCGCCCTCAACACGCTATGGTCGCCCATCTTCTTTGGCCTGAAGAAGCTGGGCCCCGCCATGGTTGCGCTGGTCTTCCTCTGGCTCGCGGTGGTGGCGACATGCATCTCCTTCGCGCGGCTCGACTGGATCGCGGGCCTCCTCATGGCCCCCTACATCGTTTGGGTGAGCTATGCCGGTGCCCTCAATTGGTGGATCTGGAGGAACAACGAGGCGACGCCCGCCCCGCAGAGCTGAAGCCGCTCAAGCCGTTTCGAAGGGGCGTTTCAGCGCCACCTGGCCCGCCTCGGGACACGCACTGCGAGCATCGGTTTGAGGAGCGGAGATCGAAAGCGCCTCAGATCGAGCGCTTCATGGACGCCCACCGTCTCCTCGCCCTCGATCCGCGTGCGCACCGCGCTCCGGGAATAGAATGGCGCGTCGAGCATGTTCTGGACCTGGTGCGGGAGATAGCCTTCATCGGTGCGGGTCTCGCGTTTCACCGCCCAGAGCGACCTCCGGAACCGGGTCAGCGGCGGCGTGCGCGACATCACCTCCGCGCCCCCATCCGCGTCAAAGCGGATGGCAGTCGCAAGTTGCGAGCCGTCGAGCCTGTCGACGTCGTAGAAACACGCGGACCCGTCCCCGAGCGGGTATCGGCCCCAGCTCCAGAAGCTAAAATCCTGCTCGAGCGCGCGTGTGCCGAAATTGGCGTCGAAGTAGCCATGGCCCTGCCACTGCCAGCCCGGCGCGTCGAGCTCCACGCTGATCGAGGAGGTGGGCGCGAACGGGCGCCAGACATGGGCGCCGTCTGGCGTCAGCGGCATCTCCACCTCGGTCATGGCGGCGGGCTTGACCCGCACCTGGCCCTGCACGCGGGAGATCAGGGGCGGGCTCGACACCTCGTTGATGTCGATGACGAGTTCGTCACCCGTCCAGCTCATGGAGCTCGGTCCCACCTCGAGGCGATCGGCGGACAGATGCAGGGCGCTTGCGCCTCTGTCGGTCATCGTGAAGCGCCCGCCTGCGCCGTAGGTCGCGACGTTGATGCAGCAGTGATTTTGCGGGTGGCGCCGCCCGGACCACGCGTACCATGGCGAGAAAACCGAGCCGATGAAGCCGATGATGGAAATGGCCCGCGTGCCGCAATCGCTCAGGCCGTCGACATACCACCATGCATAGCCGTTCGGCGGGACGTCGAGGTCAAAGTTCGGTCCTCCGCGATCGCCGCGGCCACGTGCGCTGCGGAGAGGGTCGCCATGGGCACGCCCGCCCCCGGGTGGGTTCCGCCGCCCACGAGGTAAAGGCCCCGGAGCTTCGTCCGCGCTGTCGGGCGCGCGAAGGCCGCCATCATCCCATGCGGGCTCTGCCCGTAGAGGGATCCTGCCGATCCGGGGAAGTGCGCCTCCCATTCCCGGGGTGTCGTCAGCGCGCCGTCGGGTGGCGAGCTCTCGAAGGTCAACCCGAATTGGGCGAGGGTTCGAAGCATCCGTTGGCGACATGTGTCGATCTCCTTTGCGGCAGGAAAGTCGGCGTCCGCGCGCGGATCCAGCGGCGCGGCGTTCATGATGATCTCGAAGCGCTCGAGCGGCGGTGGTGTGAGCCCTGTCCCGCGATCCTCGGCGCAGATGTAGAATGTCGCGTCCTCAGGCATGTCGCCCCGCGCCAGCGCGCCGAACTCCGCGGCCGGATCGGCGGCGAAAAAGACGTTGTGGTGCACGAGCTCGGGCCCCTTGGCTGCGGCGGCGAAGGCCCAGACGCGCGCGGAGAGGCTGCGCTTTTCCAAAGGGGCCGCATCGAGAGCTTTCGCCGCCGACGGGCCGAGACGCCCGGTGGCCAAGGCGCGAGGATCGCCGTTGAAGACGGCCTCCGTGCACGGGTGCCTGCCGTCGCGGGTGTGGACCGCGCTCACGCTCCCATCCTGCACCTCCACGCGCGTGACCTCCGCACGGGTTCGAAACGTCACGCCGTGGGCCTCGGCCAGCCGTCGGAGGGAGAGGGCAAGCTGGTGCATGCCCCCATCGACCCGCCAGACCCCTGCCGCCTCGGAATGCGAGATGAGCGACAGGATCGCCGGGGACTTGTAGGGCGAGCCGCCCACATAGGTGGCGTAGCGGCCGAAGAGCTGGCGCAGATGGGGATCGCTGAAGTCGCGCGCGAGCGTTTGCGCAAGCGTGCGGGCAGGGGCCATGGCCCGGATCAGGCCGGGGTCTTGCAGCACCCGTCCCGTCAGCGCGAGCGGGCGCGGGGACGCCGTCTGCATCATGGGGGCGTCGAAGGCCGCGAAGAGGCGCGCGGCTTTTTCGGCAAAGCGTTCGTACTCGGCGCGCGCGCGCCCGCCGAAGACGCCGCCGATCTCTTCCGCAGAACGCGCTCTGTCCTGCCAGAGGTCGAGCACCGCGCAGTCTCGCCACCAATGGCGGGCGAGGTGCGGCTCGGGCACGAGCGTGATGTGCTCTTCGAGCGTTTCACCGATATCGGCAAAAAGCGCGTCGAAAACGGGCTTCATCGTGAGAACCGTGGGGCCCGTATCCACGGGGCCCGCCTCGGAGGACAGGACGCGCATCTTGCCGCCCACCTCCGCGGCGCGCTCCAGCACCATCACTCGGCGGCCGAGCGCGCGGAGCCTGAGGGCTGCGGCGAGCCCGCCGATACCGGCGCCAATGATGATGGTGCGCTGGTGCGCGTTCATGCGGACCTCCCTCGGCCAATGTTGACTTTAGACAGCAAAGTGTCCAGTTTAATTTACAGTTGCGTTGTCTGCTTGGGCTGACGCGCCCCTTCGCCTGAAAGATCCGGGGAGATCGCCGCATGGAACAGCGAATCGAAGCCGCCATCGCCGCGGCCATCCGGATCGGGCAGGGGTCTGGTGCTGTCCCCGCCCGGCTGTCTGCCGCGCTGGCTTACGCCGTGACACCCGGCGGGGCACGGATCCGACCAACCATTCTGACATCCGTGGCCATGGCCTGCGGAGATGATGCGCCGGAGATCACCGATGCCGCTGCGGCGGCGCTCGAGCTCATCCATTGCGCCTCCCTCGTCCATGACGACATGCCTTGCTTCGACGACGCGGATATGCGGCGCGGCAAGGCCTCGGTGCATCGCGCATTCTCCGAGCCGCTGGCGCTCCTCACGGGCGACAGCCTGATCGTGCTGGCATTTGAAACTCTCGGGCGTGCTGCCGCCCACGATCCCATGCGGGCCGCCCACCTCACCGTCGCTCTCGCGCAGCGGACGGGCATGCCCCATGGCATTTGCGCCGGGCAGGGCTGGGAGAGTGAGGCCGAGGTTGATCTCGATGCCTATCACCGCGCCAAGACCGGCGCGCTCTTCATCGCTGCCACGCAGATGGGAGCCATCGCCGCTGGGCAGGATGCGGAGCCGTGGGAAGAGCTCGGTGCGCGCATCGGGCAGAGCTTCCAGATCGCCGATGACCTGCGCGACGCGCTCTATGACGAGGCGGCGCTGGGCAAGCCCGCCGGGCAGGATGACCTGCATGGACGCCCCAACGCTGTCTCGATGCTCGGCGTCAAAGGCGCCATTGCGAAGCTCGATGACACGCTCGCCGGGGCCATCGCGTCGATCCCGCACTGCGCTGGCGAGGCGATGCTGGCCGACATGGTGCGCCGCTATGCCGAGCGGCTGACCCCGCTCTTCGCCGCGGCGCGCACCGCCGCCGAATAGCGAGGCGGTCCCGTGAACGATACGCGCCGCATTCCCGTGCCCGAGGAGGGTCCCGGTCGCTTTGGGAGTGGTCCACGCGCGTGGCTCCTCAGGCTCGCGGCAAGTCCACGTTTCCAGCGCTTCGCCGCCCGCAATCCCCTCCTCGCCCGCAAGGCGCGACGGGAGGGCGAGGCGATCTTCGATCTCATGGCGGGCTTCGTGAAGTCCCAGGTGCTCTTTGCCATCGTCGACATGGACGTGCTGACGCGGTTGAGCCATGGGCCATGCGCGGCAGAGGCGGCGGCACCGGGCCTGCCGGCGAAGAACGCACGCCTCCTGATGGATGCCGCCTGCGCCACCGGTCTCGTTTCGAAGGGTCGCAGGGGCTATCGCCTCACCACGCGCGGGGCCGCGTTTCTCGCCGTCCCTGGCGGGCAGGCCTTGGTCCGCCATCACGCGATCTTCTACCGCGACATGGCCGATCCGTCCGCGCTCCTGCGTGGGGATGCGGCGCCCGAGCTCGCGCGCTTCTGGCCCTATGTCTTTGGTGCGGGGGCCGCCGAGGATCCCGAACAGGCGCGCGCCTACTCCGATCTCATGGCGGACACCCAGCGCCTCGTGGCGGATGACACGCTGCGGATGGTGGATCTCTCAGGTGCCCGGGAGGTGCTCGATGTGGGCGGCGGCACGGGCGCGTTCCTGACGGCGCTGGGGCAGGCGTGCCACGAGCCTCGGCTCCATCTTTTCGATCTTCCCGCCGTGGCGCCGTGGGCCGAGAGCCGCTTTCGCGCGGCGGGCCTGTCGCAGCGGGCGCGGATCACGCAGGGCTCCTTCCGCGATGACCCGCTCCCCACCGGTGCCGACGTCATCACGCTAGTCCGCGTGCTCTACGATCACGACGATGCAACGGTGCGCGCGCTTCTCGAAAAGGCGCGGTCCGCTCTGCCGGAGGGGGGTCGCATCGTCATCTCCGAGCCCATGACCGGCGGCGCGCGGCCCCATGTTCCGGGGGATGTCTATTTCGCGTTCTACACGTTGTGCATGGAGACGGGTCAGGCTCGCTCCCAGGCGCGCATCGCGGAGCTTCTCGCCGAGGCCGGATTCGAGCGTATCGAGGCGCCGCCCGCGCGGCGCGCCTTCGTGACATCCCTGGTGACCGCATTCCGTCGCTGAACCTGACAATTCTTTGTCCAGTTCAATTGACATAGCGATGTGTAAGGTTAGACTGACACTCACAGCCAGGCCCCCGCTCCGAGTCCCGACTCGCCAGCGCGCGGCACGACGACAAGGGAGCACGACCCGTGCACACAACCGCCGTTCTTATGTCCGAGCCAGGCAGGCTTGGGCTTGAGACCGTGGCCCTCAAGGCCCCGGAAGCGGGGGACGTCGTCGTCGAGATTGCGCATTCCGCGATCTCGACCGGCACTGAAAAGCTCTTCTATTCCGGTGACATGCCGCCCTTCCCGGGCTCAGGCTTCCCGCTCGTGCCCGGCTACGAGGCCACTGGCGCGGTCGTCGAAACCAGCCCCGGCACGGGCCTTTCCGTGGGCGATACCGTCTTTGTCCCGGGTGCGGATTGCTACGATGGTGCCTTCGGGCTTTTCGGCGGCGCGACGAAGCGTTTGGTGACGCGCGCCGCCCGCGCCGTGAAAATCGATTCTACCATGGGGGCGTCAGGTGCCCTCCTGGCGCTCGCCGCCACGGCGCGCCACGCCCTGGCCGCGCCCGGTGCCGCGCTGCCCGACCTCATCGTCGGGCACGGCACGCTGGGCCGGCTCCTGGCGCGGCTCACGATCATCGCCGGTGCGCCCGCGCCCACGGTCTGGGAGGTCAATCCCTCTCGTCGGGGCGCGCGCGACTACGACGTCATCGACCCCGCCAAGGACGAGCGCCACGACTACCGCGCGATCTACGATGCCTCCGGGCAGGGCGCGCTTCTCGACACGTTCATCTCGCGCCTCGCCAAGGGCGGAGAGATCACGCTCGCGGGCTTCTACAGCGCGCCGCTTTCATTCGCCTTTCCCTCCGCCTTCCTCAAGGAAGCACGTCTGCGCGTGGCGGCGGAATGGGACAAGGCCGACCTCGACGCCGTGCGCAGCCTCATCGACAGCGGCGCGCTCGACCTCGACGATCTGATCACCCATCGCGCCGCCGCAACGGACGCTAAAGAGGCTTACGAAACCGCGTTCAGCGATCCCGCCTGCCTCAAGATGACCCTCGACTGGAGCGATATCGCATGAAGGACGTCCCCAATCTCAAGGACTTCTCGACCCGCCTCCGCGAAGAAGCGAACGAGGATCTGGCCGACGTCATCACCGACGAGCCCACCAAGAAGACGCAGATCATCGCGATCTACGGCAAGGGTGGCATCGGCAAATCCTTCACGCTCGCGAACCTGAGCCACATGATGGCCGAGCAGGGCAAGCGGGTGCTGCTCATCGGCTGCGACCCGAAATCAGACACGACCTCGCTCCTCTTCGGGGGCAAGGCCTGCCCGACGATCATCGAGACCTCCACCAAGAAGAAGCTCGCGGGCGAGGAAGTTGCCGTTGGCGATGTCTGCTTCAAGCGGGGCGGCGTTTTCGCCATGGAACTCGGCGGGCCCGAGGTGGGCCGCGGCTGCGGCGGGCGCGGTATCATTCACGGCTTCGAGACGCTGGAGAAGCTGGGCTTTCACGATTGGGATTTCGACTACGTTTTGCTTGATTTCCTGGGCGACGTGGTCTGCGGCGGCTTTGGCCTGCCCATCGCGCGCGACATGGCGCAGAAAGTGATCCTCGTCGGCTCGAACGACCTTCAGTCGCTCTACGTGGCCAACAACGTCTGCTCGGCGGTGGAGTATTTCCGCAAGCTCGGTGGCAATGTCGGCGTGGCCGGTCTCGTCATCAACAAGGATGATGGATCGGGCGAGGCGCAAGCCTTTGCCAAGGCCGTGGACATCCCCGTTCTCGCGTCCATTCCGCAGGACGACGACCTCCGCAAGAAATCCGCCAATTATCAGATCGTCGGCACCGCCGAGAGCCAGTGGGGCGCCTTGTTCGCCGAGCTGGGTCTCAACGTTGCCGAGGCCCCGCCGGTGCGCCCGCAGCCCCTCACCCAAGATGGATTGCTTGACCTTTTTGATGGCTCGGACACCGGCGCGGGCGTGGTTTTGGAGCCCGCCACGGACGCGGACATGCGCGGCAAGAACGCCGCGCCGAAAGTGTCGCTCGAGGTGGTCTACGACGATGCGTGAGCGCCTGATCCTCCAGGCCCTCGGCGGCGCAATGACCCGGGCAGAGGCCCAGGGCGGAGCGTGCGCGCCGTGAGTTTCGAGGTCAAATACGACGTGGCCGACGAGGCCCGTGTGGACGCCGTGACCGAGCGCGAGAGCCCTCCGGCCCTCGACCGCGCACCGGCCTTGCCGAGCGACCCCGCTGCGCCCGTGGGCTGCCATTCCTCCGCCGACAGGATGGAGGCCGAGGCCCGCGCCAATGGCAATTCCGAGATGCTCGAGCGCTTTGCCGAGGACTATCCACAGGGCCCCCACGACAAGCCTCAGAGCATGTGCCCGGCCTTCGGCTCGCTCCGCGTGGGGCTCCGGATGCGGCGGGTCGCGACCGTGCTCTCCGGGTCCGCCTGCTGCGTCTACGGGCTCACCTTCATCAGCCACTTCTACGGCGCCCGGCGCTCGGTGGGCTACGTGCCGTTCAACTCAGAGACGCTGGTGACCGGCAAGCTCTTCGAGGACATCCGCGACAGCGTCTACAAGATGGCCGACCCCGAGAAGTTCGATGCCATCGTTGTCACGAACCTCTGCGTGCCGACGGCCTCCGGCGTTCCGCTCAGGCTTTTGCCCAATGAGATCAACGGCGTGCGCGTCGTGGGCATCGATGTGCCGGGCTTCGGCATCCCCACCCATGCGGAGGCCAAGGATGTCCTTGCTGGCGCGATGCTCAATTTCGCCCGTCAGGAGATCGAGGCTGGCCCCGTGCCCGCGCCCGAGAAGGCGCGCGATGGGCGGCCCTCGGTGGCGCTTCTCGGCGAGATGTTTCCTGCGGACCCGATGATGATCGGCGCGATGCTCGCCCCGCTCGGGCTTGCCGCGGGACCGGTCGTGCCCTGCCGCGAGTGGCGGGAGCTTTACAGCGCGCTCGATTGCGGCGCGGTGGCGGCCATCCATCCGTTCTACACCGCGGCCATGCGCGAATTCACCGCCGCGGGCAAACCCATCGTCGGCTCCGCGCCCGTGGGCTATGACGGCACCGCGTCCTGGCTCACGTCCATCGGCGAGGCCTTCGGATTGCCGGCGGCGCGGGTGGATGCCGCCAAGAACGCATTCCTGCCCGCCATCAAGGACGCCCTCGCGCGGACGCCCATCAAAGGGCGCATTACCCTGAGCGGGTATGAAGGCTCCGAGCTCCTCGTCGCGCGCCTCCTTGTCGAGAGTGGTGCCGATCTCCGCTACGTGGGCAGCGCCTGCCCCAAGACACCTTATTCCGCGGACGATGCGGCGTGGCTCGAGGCCAAGGGCGTAGAGGTCAAGTTCCGCGCTTCGCTCGAGGATGATTGCGCGGCCATGGAGGCCCATGACCCGGACCTGACCGTCGGCACGACGCCCGTCGTGCAGAAGGCCAAGGAGCGGGCAATCCCCTCGCTCTATTACACCAATCTCATTTCCGCGCGGCCCCTCATGGGCCCGGCAGGGGCGGGATCGCTCGCGACGGTCATGAACGCGGCCATGCAGAACCGGGGCCGCATGACCCACATGAAGCATTTCTTCGAGGGCGTCGGCGGCGGCGACACGGCGGGGGTCTGGGAAGGCGCGCCGAACCTGCGGCCGGACTTCCGCGCCGCCCATCAGAAGAAGCTCGACAAGCAGGCCCGCGCGGCCAAAGCGGCGGAGATGATCTGATGACCGCGCGCTTCGTTCATACGCTCGCTCCCGCAGCACAGCCCAGATCGCCCACCGGACACGAGCCGCGCCCTGCGCGCGCAGACCGCATGCATACCGCGGGTGCTGCAAACGTTCACGCCGCCGGCTGGCGCCAAACTCACGGAGGTGCGTCATGCTAGTGCAAGACCATGATCGCGCCGGAGGCTATTGGGGTGCCGTCTACGCGTTCTGCGCCGTCAAGGGCCTGCAATGCGTGATCGACGGTCCCGTGGGTTGCGAGAACCTGCCGGTGACCTCCGTCCTCCACTACACAGACGGCCTGCCGCCGCATGAGCTGCCCATCGTGGTGACGGGCCTCGGCGAGGAAGAGCTGGGCCGCGACGGCACCGAGGGCGCCATGAAGCGCGCCTGGGGCACGCTCGACCCCGCGCTCCCGGCTGTGGTCGTAACGGGCTCCATCGCCGAGATGATCGGCGGCGGCGTCACGCCCCAGGGCACCAATATCCAGCGGTTCCTGCCGCGGACGATCGACGAGGATCAGTGGGAATGCGCGGACCGCGCCATGACCTGGATCTTCACCGAATTCGGGCAAACGAAGGGCCGCATGCCCCGCGAGGCCAAGCGCGAGGAAGGTGCAAAGCCCCGCGTCAATATCCTCGGTCCGATGTACGGCACCTTCAACATGCCCTCCGATCTCGCAGAGATCCGGCGCCTCATCGAAGGCATCGGAGCAGAGATCAACATGACCCATCCGCTCGGCGCGCATGTCGCGGAGATGCGGAACCTCGTCAATGCGGACGTCAATGTCGTGATGTACCGCGAGTTCGGGCGCGGGTTGGCAGAGCTTCTCGGGAAGCCCTACCTTCAAGCGCCCGTCGGGGTCGAGTCCACCACCAAGTTTTTGCGGACCCTTGGTGAACTCCTCGGACTCGACCCCGAACCTTTCATCGAGCGCGAGAAGCATTCCACGATCAAACCGGTCTGGGATCTCTGGCGCTCGGTCACGCAGGATTTCTTTGCCACGGCCTCCTTCGGGATCGTGGCGAACGAGACCTATGCGCGAGGGGTTCGAAACTTCCTGGAGCAGGATCTCGGCTTTCCCTGCGATTTCGCGGTGGCCCGCTGCCGGGGCAAGAAGACCGACAATGACGAGGTGCGCGCGCTTCTGCACGAGAAGAAGCCGCTCATCGTCTTGGGCTCCATCAACGAGAAAATGTACATGTCAGAATTGAAGGCAGGCCATGGTCCGCGGCCCGCCTTCATCCCGGCGAGTTTCCCGGGTGCGGCCATCAGGCGGCACGTGGGCACGCCCTTCATGGGCTATGCCGGGGCCACTTACCTGTTGCAGGAGGTCTGCAACGGGCTCTTCGACGCGCTCTTCCACATCCTGCCGCTGGGCTCGGAGCTGGACGCGTCCGAGGCGACACCTGCGACGCTGAGGAGCGATTTCCCCTGGGACGAAGACGCCCAGCAGGAGCTCGACCGCATCGTCGCAACCTATCCGATCCTGACCCGGATCTCGGCGGCCAAGGGGCTGCGCGACCGGGCCGAGAAGGCCGCGCTCGATGCCGGTGCCTCCCGCGTTCTGCGGGAGACGGTGGCCGCTCTCGCGCAGGACAGACCAGAAGACGCGGCGGCAACGACCGCTGAGGAGGGAGTGACCGCATGACGGACGCAACAAACGACGTGCCTGTCGAAACGCCCATGGGCGCCAGCGAAAGCGCGGTGAGCCGGATCCGGCGCAGCGCGCCCCGGCGCGAGTACTACGCGTATTTCGCGATCATCTTCGTGGCGGCGCTGCCGCTCTCGTTCCTGACCTGGGCGCTCGCCGCCGGTCGCCAGCTCGCGCTGCCGGAGAAGGGCCCCATCGCGCGGGCCTGGAGCCAAGCGCGGATCATCACGCCGATGATCTTCCATGCGTGAGCGCCACACGTCCCGGGCCTGACCCGGGACCTCGCCCTCCCGACGGGGGCAAAGAATAGAATTGGTGGTTGCTGGTCCGCCGGCCGCCATCACCCATACCCGGGAGCCGCAACGAACGGGTGCCATCGATCTCTCTTCCGGTCCCTCGGGTCCGGGGGGGAGGCACCTGACGCGGCGTGTCCTTCGGGGCGCGGCGCGGCGGAACCCGGCCGCGGGGTGCGCGGCGTCAGTCACCTCTCGGAGGTAATACTATGGCTGATAAAACCGACCTGTCCTTCACGGGTCTCACGGACGAGCAGGCGCAAGAGCTGCACTCGGTGTATATGAGCGGGCTGACGGTGTTCACCATCGTGGCCGTGGTCGCTCATATCCTGACGTACATCAAACTGCCCTGGTTCGCCTGGTAAAGGGAGCAGAGACACATGGCACAGTTCTACAAGATCTGGCTGGTTTTCGACCCTCGCCGCGTTTTCGTGGCGCAGGGCGTCTTCCTGTTCCTGCTGGCAGCGATGATTCACCTCGTCCTGCTCAGCAACGACACGACCAACTGGTTCACGCTCGCCTTCTCGGGCGGCTGAGCCAACGCGTGGCATGACTGCTGCGGGCGGGGCCAGCGCCTCGCCCGCGGCAAACCCCAATCACGGTCGATCCCCTCTCGCTTAGGTCCGCAAGCCTGCGAGGGACGCCACCAAGCGGAGATTTTTGAAGATGGCGATGCTATCATTCGAAAGAAAATATCGCGTCCGCGGAGGGACGCTTGTCGGCGGCGATCTGTTCGACTTCTGGGTAGGCCCCTACTACGTGGGCTTTTTCGGTGTGACGACGATCTTCTTCGCCGGCCTCGGCACGCTGCTGATCTTCATCAGCACGGCGCAGGACGGCGTGTTCAACCCCTGGCTCATCTCCATCGAGCCCCCCGCGCTCGAATATGGGCTGGGCGCCGCGCCATTGCGCGAAGGCGGGTATTGGCAACTCGTCACCATATGCGCCATCGGGGCCTTCATCAGCTGGATGATGCGCGAGGTGGAGATCAGTCGAAAACTCGGCATCGGGTACCACGTGCCCTTCGCCTTCGGCATCGCGATCCTCGCCTATGTGACGCTCGTCGTCATCCGGCCCGTGCTCATGGGCGCCTGGGGCCACGGCTTCCCCTATGGCATCTTCAGCCACCTGAACTGGGTGAACAACGTGGGCTATGCCTACGGCAACTTCCACTACAACCCCGCCCACATGGTCGCGATCACGTTCTTCTTCACGACGACGCTCGCGCTCGCGCTGCACGGCGCGCTGGTGCTCTCGGCGGCGAACCCCGGCAAGGGGCTCGAGGCCAAGTCGCCCGACCACGAGGACACGTTCTTCCGTGATTTCGTCGGCTACTCGGTGGGCACGCTCGGCATCCATCGCCTGGGCCTGCTCCTCGCGCTCAATGCGGGCATCTGGTCGGCGATCTGCATCGTGATCTCGGGCACCGTCTGGTTCGAGGCCTGGGTCGTCTGGTGGGATTGGTATCTCGATCTGCCCTGGTGGGCGGACCTGTAAAGAAAGGATGCGATATGCCTGAATATCAAAACATCTTCACCCAGGTCCAGGTTCGGGGCGAACCCGAATGGGGCATGGATAACGAGCTCAACCTCATCGAAGAGCGTGCGGGGAGCCCCGGCTTCTCCACCCTCCTCGGCTGGCTCGGCAACGCGCAGCTCGGCCCCATCTACCTGGGCGGGCTGGGCGTGGTGTCCATCGCCACCGGCATCGCCTGGTTCTTCATCGTGGGCATGAGCTTTTGGGCGCAAGTGGATTACTCGCCCGCGCTCTTCCTGCGCGAGCTCTTCTACCTCGCGCTCGAGCCGCCCTTCCCGGAATACGGCCTGTCGATCCCGCCCCTCGATGAAGGCGGCTGGTATCTCATTGCCTCGTTCTTCCTGCTCATCAGCGTGCTGACCTGGTTCGCCCGGTCGTGGATGCTCGCCGATCAGCTCGGGATGGGAAAGCATGTCTGCTATGCCTTCGCCTCCGCGATCTGGCTCTTCCTCGTGCTCGGCCTCATCCGGCCGGTGCTCATGGGCAGCTGGTCGGAGGCGGTGCCCTACGGCATCTTCCCGCATCTCGACTGGACGAACCTGTTCTCCATCACCTGGGGCAACCTCTTCTACAATCCGTTCCACGCGCTCTCGATCGTGTTCCTCTATGGCTCGGCTCTGCTCTTTGCCATGCACGGCGCCACGATCCTCGCCACTGCCCGCTTCGGCGGCGACCGCGAGCTCGAGCAGATCTATGATCGCGGAACGGCCTCGGAGCGGGCGGGCCTCTTCTGGCGCTGGACCATGGGGTTCAACGCCACGATGGAAGGCATTCACCGCTGGGCCTGGTGGTTTGCGGTGCTGACAACGCTCACGGGCGGCATAGGTATCCTGCTCACCGGCACCGTGGTGGACGACTGGTTCGCCTGGGCTGTCGAGCGTGGCTACGGCTTCGAACGCTACTAAGGGGAGGCTGAGATATGGCTGACGACAACAACAACCTGCTCGGCATGTCGGAAACGCAGCGCATGCGCTACGACATCCTCGGCCTTATGATGAAGGGCGCGGCCTATGCCGCTCTCCTCCTCATCGCCTGCTGGGCCTTCGTCTATGTCTTCGTGATAATCAGCTGGTTCCTGCCGCCGGAAAGCCAGGAAGCACAGGACCCAACGCCGCTCAGTTTCGAGCTCTCCGTGATCGAGGCCCTGCCCGTCGCGTGACATTCGCCGGGGCGGACGCGAGCCGCCGCCCCGGTGCCAAGTTCGGGTGTCTCATCGGCTTTCGAGGCATCCGTCCCTCGGGGTTTCGACCCCGGTTCCCTTCCTGTTGGCTACAGGACACTGGCGCCGCGGAGCATTGCTCTCGCGGCGCTTTTTTCTGTCCTACGCCCCGGATGCGGACAGTGAAGCCGCCTTTTGCTAGGCTCTCCGCGGGGAGGGGCAGACATGGCCGAGACATTCACGGGCGGCTGTAAATGCGGGCGCGTCAGCTACAGCGGCACACGCGCCGAGGCGACCATGTTTCGCTGCTATTGCCGCGATTGCCAGCAACTCACCGGCGCCGGCCATGCCGAGATGGTCCCGCTCCGCGCCGAGGGCTTCGAGATCACAGGCACCTACAGGACCTATCAGATGACCGGCGGGTCGGGGCAGGCCACGTGGAGCGGCTTCTGCGGCGAGTGCGGCGCGCCGCTCACACGCCAGAGCGCGCGCAATGCAGGCACGATCTACGTCCATGCGGGCTCGCTCCACGACCCCAGCCGCTACGCGCCCGAACGACAGATCTGCAAAGACAGTGCCCAGCCCTGGGACCGGCCCGCGCGCTAGGGTGCCGAAGCCGGGTTTCTTCCCGCCCGGCGCGGGCTATATACGCCCCACGGCGAGGGGCTCATGGACGTACTTTTAGACTTTCTCTTGCGGGTGCTGCTGCAGTTCCAGTCCCCGTCCCTTGCGTTCCTGATCGGCGGCATTCTCATCGCCGCCGCCGGATCGAAGCTCGAGATCCCCGATGCCGTCTACCAGTTCGCCGTGTTCATGCTGCTCATGCGCATCGGCCTCAACGGGGGCATGGAGATCAGGGATGCCGACCTCACGGTGATCATCCTGCCGGCGCTCGCGGCTTTCGGCCTCGGCGCGCTGATCGTGCTTCTCGGCTGGATCACCCTTGCGCGCCTGCCCTCCATCGCCCGCGAGGACGCCATCGCCACCGCAGGCCTCTTCGGCGCGGTCAGCGCTTCGACGCTCGGCGCGGCCATGGTCGTCCTCGAGGCCGAGGGCATCACCTACGAGGCCTGGGTCCCGGCGCTGTATCCCTTCATGGATATCCCGGCCCTCGTGCTCGCTATCGTCCTGGCAGGGCTCCACAAGGCGCGCAAGACCGGCGGCGCGGCGGCGCGGATTTCGGTGCGGGCGATCGTCGTCGACAGCCTGCGCGGCGCGGCCCTCTCCGCGCTCATCCTCGGCCTGCTTCTGGGCCTCTTCACCCGGCCCGAGCGCGTCTTCGAGACGTTCTATGACCCGCTCTTCCGCGGGCTGCTTTCGGTCTTGATGCTCACCATGGGGATGGAGGCCTGGGCCCGGCTTTCCGAGCTGCGCCGCGTGGCGCATTGGTACGTTGTCTACGCGATCGCCGCGCCGATCACCCACGGCCTCATCGCCTTCGGGATCGGCTACGGCATTCACCTGGTCACGGGCTTCTCGCCCGGGGGCGTGGTGCTCCTGGCGATCCTCGCGGCGTCCTCTTCCGATATCTCCGGCCCACCGACGCTCCGCGCCGCGATCCCGGCAGCGAACCCGTCGGCCTATATCGGGGCGTCGACCAGCGTCGGCACACCGATCTCCATCGGGCTCTGCATCCCGCTCTTCGTGGCACTCGCGCAGGTGGTCTTCGAGATCTAGACCTTGAACTTGTGGGGGCGGAGGATCTCCACGGGCATCACGTAGGCGATGCCGGAGTAATTGTCGAAATAGCGCGCGGCGACGGCCTCGATGATGGCCTCTGCTGCGGCCTTGTCTGCCACGATCACCTCGATACGCACGTTCGTCTGAACGCCTGAAACAGCCGCGCCCTTGATCCGGCGCATCCCCCGGGAGCCCTTTCCGCCGGCGGGCGTGTGGGTATAGCCGGTGGCACCCATTTCCTCCACGATGGCGGCGACCCCGTCGAGGATGCTGCGCTCCGTGATGATGACGACCTTCTGCGCTGCGTGCATGGCATCCTCCCTCGCGCGCTAGCCTAGGCCACCTCACGGCGTGGGCAATGGCTTTTCGTGAGGCCTCAGGCCTTCATCAGGCCGCCGAAGATCTTCTCGGAATGCTGCGCGAGGTAGATCCGGATCCACGGCGTGAACCGCTCCGGGCGCCGCGCGATCTCGGCCTTGAGTTCGTAGAGGTCCATCCAGCGCACATCGACGACCTCGTCGGGATTGAGCGTCATCTTGAGGCTCTTGGAGGCTGGCGCGATGAAGATGTCGGCCACCTCGTGCTCGATGAGCCCGCCGCCCACCTCCGCGCGGTATTCCACGCGATCGCGGTGCGCGGGGTAGAGGCCGGTGATCCCAAGCTCGTCATCGAGGCGGCGCACGGCGCAATCGGCCGGGTCCTCGTCCCAGTGGGGATGGGTACAGCAGGTATTCGCCCAGAGGCCGGGCGTGTGGTATTTCCCGTGAG
Organism: Pseudomonadota bacterium; assembly: GCA_038533575.1. NCBI lineage: Bacteria > Pseudomonadati > Pseudomonadota > Pseudomonadota bacterium. The sequence goes on from JBCAYL010000002.1 coordinate 364,394, forward strand.
CGCGTTGCTGGAGCAGCACCTCCATGCCGTCCATGACAAAGACGCTCACGGCCTTATGCTTGAGGCCGCGCTGATGCACCTCGAGCTTCTCGACCGGCGTCAGAACGCCATCGACCCAGGCCGGGATCATATCCATCTCACACATGCTCCGGTTTTACGATGCCCATCAGGTGGGCGAGGTTCTTGATGCCGATCTTGACGTGGGCCAGGGGCCGCGCCGCCACGAGCTTTTTGTTCATATATGCCTCGAAGGTGAGGCGCTGCACGTCGACATCATGACACAGGGAGACGAAGCGCTCGCGGCGCTCGTCGGACTTGTAATAGGCGTCCTGCATGGCGCCGAGGACCTTGAAGACGTTCTTGTGCTCTTTCATGAAGGCCCGCCGGGCCTGGGCCAGCGCCCGCGCCTCGCCCGTGGCGAGCGCGCTTTCGACGGCGAGAGCGGCCACGCGGCCGCCCATCATGGCGTAATAGATACCCTCGCCAGAGGAAGGCGCCACGACCCCCGCGGCATCGCCCGCCAGCACGACGTCGCGGTCGTTGTCCCATTTGTCGAGCGGTTTCAGCGGGATAGGCGCGCCTTCCTTGCGGATCGTCTCGCAGCCCTCGAGGCCAGAGGCGCGGCGGAGGTCGGCGGTGCGCGCCTTGAGATCGACGCTCATGTCCTCGGTGCCCATGCCCACGCTGGCGGACTGGCCGTGGGGAAAGACCCAGCCGTAGAAATCGGGCGAGATCGCCCCGTCATAGACCACGTCGCAGCGCGCGGGGTCGTAGCTGCCGACCTTCCCGGGTGCCTTGATGATCTCGTGATAGGCCACGACGTAGCGGCCTTTGCCCGCACCCGGGACCTCGGCGGCGGCCACGCGGCTCTTGGCGCCGTCGGCGCCGATGATCATGCGCGTCTCGAGCGCCACCTCTTCCTTCTGCCGGTCGCGGTAGATGACCTTGGGATGTGGGCCCGCGCGGTCCACGCGCAGGAAGGTGCCGGTGTGTCGCTCCGCGCCGCTTTCGGCAGCGCGCACGCGCAGGAATTCGTCGAAATGCTCCCGGTCGACCATGCCCACGAAGCCGTTTTCGATGGGGATGTCGACCTGCCGCTGGGTGGGCGAGATCATGCGCGCGGTGTTGATCTTGGCCACGAGCTGCGCGTCGGGGATGTCGAAATCGGTGATGAGACGGGGTGGGATCGCGCCGCCGCAGGGCTTGATGCGGCCTGCCCGGTCGATGAGGGCCACGCGGTGCCCGGTGCGGGCGAGGTCTTCTGCGGCGGTGGCACCGGAGGGTCCGCCCCCGACGACGACGACGTCAAACATGTTCATTCTCCGGGTTGAAGGGCTTGGCGTTCGGCGGGCTCGGCGACCGCGGCTGGCTGGCCGAGGATGCGCAGCGCCATGAGCGCGGCGGCGCAGAAGAGCACCGCTTCGAGCGTGAAGACAGTGGCGTAGGCGGCGGCATCGGGCAGGACCATGCGGATGAGATCGAGGAGCCCCGTGGCGAGGAGCCCCGCGGCACCCGCGGCGATGGCCTGTGCGGCGCCGAAGACGCCCATGCGCGTGCCCGTGGCGCCCTCGCGCTCCGAGCTCAGCGCCATCATGGAGCCCACGGCGCCCACGACGAACATCCCGTTCCCGAGCCCGAGTGCCACCGAGGCCGCCACGAGGGGCATCTGCGCGCCGAGCGCGAGGAGCCCGGCCGCCGAGAGAATGCAGCCCGCCACCGCCCAGGCGCGAAGGCTGCCGATGCGGAAGGCTGAGAAGATGCCTGCGAGGAGCATGCCCAAGAGCGCCGCGCCGTCCTTGCCACCGGAGAGCTTCGTGGAGTCCTCGGGGGAGAGGCCGTGCACGTGGCCCGCGAAGGGCTCGAAGATGAGCTCGCTCAGGTAGAAGGCGAGGATCGCGAGGAAGACGAAGCCCGTGAAGCGCCGCGCGGCGCGGTCCTCCCACGTGGCGCGGAGGGCGGGCATGAGCTCGGTATGCTCAGGCGCGGGGGCTTTGCCCAGCCAGCGTTCCACGCCCCATGTCGCCAGGACGCAAAGAAGGACTGCGATCACGGCCACCGCGCTCACCACCACCACGAGGCGCTCGGGTGAATAGGGCTCGAGCGCGATGCCGGTGCCAATGGAGGCGGCGATGGCTCCCGCGATGAGGAAGAGCCATGCCACGGTCGCCGCCGCGCCTTTGCCGCGGCCGGACGTGACCGTGGCCAGAAGCGCAAGGAAGGATGTGCCCGCCGCGCCGATCCCGAGGCCGAGGGCCGCGTAGGCCGCGATCCAGATGGCGAGTGCGAGCGAGGCGGAGCTGCCCGCCACGTCGATGGCCCAAGCCGCGGCCACGATGGCGCCAGCTGTGAGCGCGATGCCGCCGAGGATGAAGGGCGTCCGCCCCCCTTTCGCGTCCGAGCGGTGGCCCCAAACGGGCCGCGTGAGCTGGACGCCGTAATGGAGCGCCACGAGGAGGCCCGGCAGCAAGGCAGGGAGCGCGAGCTCCACCGTCATGAGCCGGTTGAAGAGATTGACGGGCAGCGCCGCGAGCCCGCCGATGGCGGCGTTCACCAGGCAGAGCCGCGCGATGGTGAGCCAGCCCGCGCTCATCCGAGCCCCCGGAGCGCCACGGCGGCGATCATCATGCCCGCCACATAGGCGCCGACACCCGGTCCGTTATACCACGGCGCGAGGCCCTTCGGATCCCGGAGCAAGGTGGCCATGGCCCACCCTTGCACCCCGAGAAGGCCGGCAATGGCGGCGGCGTGGCCGGGGCGGCCGAGGGCGAGGAGGAGCGCGATGACCGCGATCTGCGCGCAGGCCATGACGATGCAGGCGAGGCGCGCGGCGCGTTCGGGGCCGAGCGTGACCGGGAGCGAGCGCAGGCCCATCTGGCGATCACCCTCCAAGGCCTTGAAATCGTTGAGCGTCATGATGCCATGCGCGCCGATGCCGTAGAGCAGGGCCACGGCGACGATCTCCCAGCGGGGCAGGCCCGCCACCATGATGGCGGCGCCCGTGAACCAGGGCAGGCTCTCGTAGGAAAGGCCCACGAGAGCCGGGCCCCACCAGCCGGAGCGCTTCGCACGGACGGGTTCCGCGCTGTAGGCCCAGGCGGCGAGGACGGCGGCCACGGTGGCGCCGAAGCCCCAAGGCCCGAGCTGCCAGCCCACGATCAGGGCAAGGAGCGACATGGCCAGTGCGATCCAGAGGCCCCAGCGGCCGGGGATCCGGCCCGAGGGGATCGGGCGGTCGGGCTCGTTGATGGCGTCCACGTGCCGGTCGCACCAGTCGTTGGCGGCCTGGCTCATCCCGCAGGTGATAGGGCCGGCGAGCACGATCCCGAGGAGCGCCAGCGCCCAGGCCTCAGAAAGGCCCGCGCCCGAGGAGACGATGCCGCAGAGATAGGCCCACATGGGCGGGAACCACGTGATCGGCTTGATCAGCGTGAGCGCTGCGACGGGCTCCGGAAACCTGCGAATCTGAAGGGTGCCTGCGGACGACATGTGTCAACTATACTGGACACAATCTGTCCAGCAAGGATTACATTGCCGCACGCGAGTGGGGCTGCCACGAATTCTTGCAAGAATTCGTGGCCCTGGGCGGGGCCGATTGTCTGGAGTTTCGAGCTCAGCCGTCCTTGGCGAGAAGGCCGTATTTGCGCAGCTTCACGTAGAGCGACTGCCGCGATAGGCCGAGCATCTCCGCGGCGGCCACGCGATTGTTGCGCGTGAGCTCCACGGCGGTCTCGATGCACATCTTTTCAACAACATCGGTCGTCTCCGACACGATGTCCTTCAAAGAAGCGGAGCCCACGAGCTCCATGATCGAGCGCATGGCGTCATCGCCCACGGCGACGCCGGGCTTGCGCACGGCCTCCACGCGGGAGGCGTCGCGGATCACGAAGACGAAGCTCGGATGCGCGCGGTCATCGAGATAAGTCGCGGAGATCTCCACGCTCACCGCCGCGCCGTATTCCCCGGCGAGCTTGGTGGCGTACATCCGCATCTGTCCGGCCCGGGCCGCGTTCTCGAGGAGGACCTTGAGGTCCACCGTCCCGCGCGCGAGGTAATCGCCCAGCGACCGGCCTTTGACGTTGGTGAGGTGGGTGGCGTCGGCGAGGCTCAGGAAGCTTTCGTTGGCCGAGCGGATCACCCCCTCGCGGTCGGTGAAGACGATGGCGTCCACGCCTTCCTGGTAGAGGCCGGAGAGATTTTCGCTCAGCTCGTCGTTCACGGCCTCGCTGGATTCGGCCAGATCGAGGCGGCAAAGCAGGAGCCGCTCGCCGGAGGCTCGGAAGACCTTCGGCTGGATGCTCACGTCTTTCTGGGAGCGGCGCGCCTGGAGGGTCACGGTGCGGCGATCATCGGCGATGGCCGCGTTGGTCAGGCTCTCCAGGAACTCGCCGCGCCGGCGGCCCTCGAACTCCTGGGCGAAGGCGTGGCCGAGGATGTCGTCCCGCTTCCCGCCGAGCATTTTTGCTGCAGCGGCGTTAAGATCCGTTACGCGCCCGTTGGAGACCTGCACGAAAACGAGCGCCTCGGCGGTCGTGTCCATGAGCACCCGGTAGCGCGTGTCATATTCGCGCTGCGTTTCGTAATCCCGCTCCAGCGCGATCTGCGCCTTCACCAATTGTTGCTGCATTTCGGCGATCGGGCGCAGGTCGCGGCCAAGCATCAGTAGCGCGCCATCGGGGGTGATTCGGTGAAAAGTGTACCGGATCGGGAATTCCCACGCCTTGCGATCGAGGTGATTGAGCTCCACCGCGCGGCCGGCATCGGGCCCGCCGAGCGCCGCCAGTTTGGCATCGAGCTTGGGCACGCTTTCGGGCGTGAGCACGTCGCGGACATTGCGCCCTTCCCAGTGCTCGACCGTCTCGAGGGCTTTGGTGTCGCGGTTCACGAGAACCGACAGGATCGTGGCGTCCGAGGAGATCACGAGCGACAGGTCCGAGGCCGAGGAGATGATACCGCCCAACATCTCTGGGGCGATCAGGGGGATCGACCCGGTGGACCAGTATTTCATCCCCCGCGAGGTCACGGGTCCAAACTCGGTGGATTGATCTGACGCGTCATCGTCTAGCCCCCCGAACCCGAGTGTCCTGGCAACGCGACGGCGCGCACTGGGATCGTCAGCCCGCATGCCTTCAAGGCCTCTTCTGGATTGTTTGATACGTAATCTGCACCGGTGAGTGTCTTGATATCCGTGTCTATGTCCATCACCGAGCCGCCGAGCACGATGGGGGTGTTCGACCGCGATGCGGTTCTGACACAATTCACCATATCCCGGATCGATTCAAGTCTCTGCGACGAGGCCGCGGAGATAAGCACGGCGTTGTAATCATGGGTTTCTACGAGCTCCGACAGCTCGCCGAGGCCGAGGCCGAGCGCCATGTGCGGTGCGATGCCGAAGCGGCGCAGCTGATCTGCAAGAACGCTGGCGCCAAGCGTATGGTAGGCGTCCTGCGGGACGGCCACGAGCACGCTCTGGGCGCCGGGGTCAGTGACCTGCGGCGCGCGCATATCTCTGAGAATGGCCTGCAGGCGTGCTGAGCCGATCGTAACGTCGGCAAAGCTCATCTGATCTTCGCACCACGCCACGCCGAGCTTCTGGGCGGCGGCAGGAATGTAGCGATCCACGACCTTCGCGCGGCTCACGCCCGCGGCGGTGAAGCGGGCGAGAACCGCCTCGCGCGGGGCGTTGTCAAAACACATGACAGCGGCAATGAGCTCTTCGAGAAGGTCTTCGCGGAGCGCGCTTCGCGACACGTTGGAATTGGACGCAACAACAGAGAGCACCCGCGAGGCGAGCGCTTCGACGGTGCCTGGTGCACCTCGACCGCCGGACACTCCAGCGCCAAAATTGGCTGGCTTTCCCGTTGAACGGCCCTGGTCTGGGCCTTCGGACATCAATACGTTCCTCAAGGTCTCGCGCACCGCATCTCGCCACCAGGATTGATGGCTGTGGGTTGCGGACCTACGGGTATCAGTGTTCCGCACTGTCTCTTCATTGTCAAAACACTTTGACATTTCAGCCTCTCTCGCGGGGCATCCGCGGCCTCTCCTGACAGGTGATGCGCGGCCCGTCTCGCTGCAAGGCGGGGCGTCAATGCGCCCGGCGTCTTCGTTCAGGCGGCCGAAAGTGTCAACCTATCAAGTGTAAGCTTAACTTGACACTCAATCTCGCGACCCATAGCGTGAGAGGGCACGACCTGTCAGGGAGTCGGAGCATGTCATCTCAGGGTTCCATTCCCGCAGAGCGCCCGATCATGGGCTCTCGCGGACCACGCCCGCTCTATACGGCCGCCGAACGCGCGCGGCGCGATGCCAGCGTCTGGACGCTGGTGCAGGGCGTCCTCGCGCCACTGCAGTTTCTCGTGTTTCTCGTGTCGCTTGCGCTGGTGCTCCGCTACCTCGCCACGGGCGCGGGCTACGAGATCGCGACGCAGTCGATCCTCGCCAAGACGGCGCTGCTCTACCTGATCATGATCACAGGAGCGATCTGGGAGAAGGTCGTCTTCGGGCAGTATCTCTTCGCCCCCGCCTTCTTCTGGGAAGACGTGTTTTCCTTCGGCGTCATCGCGCTGCACACAACCTATCTCTGGGTCCTGTTCACCGGGGTCGCGAGCCCGGCTGTCGAGATGTCGATCGCGCTGGCGGCCTATGCCGTTTACGTCATCAATGCCGGGCAATTCGTCTGGAAACTGCGCCAGGCCCGGCTTCAGGGGCTCGCGGGCCCCGTGCCCGAGGCGGGCCTCGACGGGACAATCCTCCTTCGGGTGGAGCGCGCGCGCCCATGAAGGACCTCTCCACGACCCTCGACGCCCCGCGCACCGGATGCCGCGACGTGCCCGTCCTCAAGGAGCGTGGCCAGCGCGAGGTGTTCTGCGGGCTCACTGGGATCATCTGGCTCCACCGCAAGATGCAGGATGCATTCTTTCTGGTCGTGGGCTCGCGCACCTGCGCGCATCTGCTGCAATCTGCGGCGGGGGTGATGATCTTCGCAGAGCCGCGTTTCGGTACCGCCATTCTCGAAGAGCAAGACCTGGCGGGGATGGCCGACGCCCATGACGAGCTCGACCGCGAAGTGGCCCGCCTACTGTCAAGGCGGCCTGACATTCGCCAACTCTTCCTCGTCGGCTCCTGCCCGTCGGAGGTCATCAAGCTCGACCTCGCCCGCGCCGCCGAGCGGCTGTCGCAGGTCCATGCGCCCAACGTGCAGGTGGTGAATTTTACCGGCTCCGGCATCGAGACGACCTTCACGCAGGGCGAGGACGCCTGCCTCGCCGCGCTCGCGCGCGACCTGCCCGAGACCGACGCGGAGAACCTCGTGGTCGTCGGCGCGCTTCCGGATGTGGTCGAAGACCAGATGCGTGGGCTCCTCGAGGGGCTCGGGATACCCGATGTCTCGGTGCTGCCGGCGCGCCACGCGGGCGGGCACCCGGCCATCGGCCCCCGCACGCGCTTCATCCTCGCCCAGCCCTTCCTCGGCGAAACCCATGCCGCGCTCGTCGGACGCGGCGCCACTCATCTCGCGGCGCCCTTTCCGTTCGGCGAGGCGGGGACGACGGCCTGGCTGCGCACCCTCGCCGAGGCCTACGGCGTCTCCGACGACCGCTTCGATGCCGTGACCGCGGCGCCCCGCGCCCGGGCGCGCAAGGCCGTGGCCGCTGCCGCGCGCGACCTTTCGGGGCGCAGCGTCTTCTTTTTCCCGGACAGCCAGCTCGAGATCCCGCTCGCGCGCTTTCTCACCACGGAGTGCGGCATGCGCCCGCTCGAGATCGGCCAACCCTACATCACCCGCGAGATCGTCGGCCCCGATCTCGACCTCATCCCCGAGGGCCCGGTGATCTCCGAAGGGCAGGACGTGGACCTTCAGCTCGATCGCGCCCGCGCCGCGCGCCCCGACATCACCGTCTGCGGGCTCGGCCTCGCCAACCCGCTCGAGGCCGAGGGCCTCACAACGAAATGGGCCATCGAGCTCGTCTTTACGCCCGTCCATTTCTACGAGCAGGCCGGCGATCTGGCCGCGCTCTTTGCCCGCCCGCTCCGCCGCAAGGCGATGATCCGCGCCATGCATCCCAACCGCATGGAGGCCGCAACATGAAGCTCTCCGTGTGGACCTATGAAGGACCGCCCCATGTGGGCGCCATGCGCGTGGCCACGGGGATGGAGGGGCTGCATTACGTGCTCCATGCACCGCAGGGCGACACCTATGCCGACCTGCTCTTCACCATGATCGAGCGGCGTGACCACCGCCCGCCGGTGACCTACACCACCTTCCAGGCGCGCGATCTCGGCGCCGATACCGCCTACCTCTTCAAGGATGCCTGCAAGGAGGCCGTGGAGCGCTTCCAGCCGGAAGCCATCATCGTGGGGGCCTCCTGCACGGCGGAGCTCATCCAGGACGATCCCGGAGGGCTGGCGGAGACGATGGATCTCGGCATCCCCGTCATCCCGCTCGAGCTGCCCTCCTATTCCCGTAAGGAGAATTTCGGGGCCGACGAGACCTTCTTCCAGATCGTGCGCCATCTTTGCGGGCCGGTGGAGCGGACGCAGGAGCTCTCCTGCAATCTGATCGGGCCCACGGGCCTCGGGTTCCGCCATCGCGATGACGTGGAAGAGCTGACCCGCCTCCTCGAGGAGATGGGCGTGGCCATTAACGTCGTGGCCCCCCTCGGCGCCTCGCCCACCGATCTGACATGGCTCGGTGCGGCCCATTTCAACGTGCTGATGTATCCCGAAACGGGCGAGGCCGCTTGCCGCTGGATGGAGCGGGATCTCGGACTTCCCTATACCAAGACAGTTCCCATCGGTGTCGGCGCCACGCGGGACTTCATCGAGGAAGTGCTGGCCATCGGCGGCGCGGCAGAGGCGCGCGCCGGGCTGGCGCCCGGCCTCCAGCGTCCGAGCGAGGATCGGCTGCGGCTGCCGTGGTGGTCGCGAAGCGTGGATTCCAATTACCTCACCGGCAAGCGCGTCTTCCTCTTCGGGGACGGCACCCATGTCCGCGCGGCGGCGCGCGTCGCGGCCGAGGAGATGGGCTTCGAGGTGGTGGGGCTTGGCTGCTACAACCGCGAGATGGCCCGCGACCTTCGCGCGCTGGCCGATAAGATGTGTGTCCCCTGCTTCATCACCGAGGATTACCTCGAAGTGGAGCAGGCCGTCATCGACCTCGCCCCAGAGATGATCCTCGGCACGCAGATGGAGCGCCATATCGGCAAGCGGCTGGGGATCCCCTGCGCGGTGATCTCGGCGCCCGTCCACGTGCAGGACTTCCCCGCGCGTTACTCGCCGATGATGGGCTTCGAGGGCGCCAACGTGATCTTCGACACCTGGGTGCATCCCCTCGTGATGGGCCTCGAGGAGCACCTCCTCCACATGTTCCGCGAGGATTTCGAATTCCACGACGACAATGGCGCGAGCCATCACGGCGGGAAGATCGATCTGAGATCAGTGGGAGCTGAGGCGCATCACGCCCCGGCCTCCGAGCTGGGGCCTCGCCCTTCGGAGCATGAGGTCCCGGGTCAAGCCCGGGACGTGGCGCTCCCCGAGGTTCAGTCAGACGGGTCTGTGATCTGGCTGCCCTCCGCCGAGGCGGAGCTGAAGAAGATCCCGTTCTTCGTGCGCGGCAAAGCGAAGCGTAACACGGAGGCCTTCGCGGCCGAGCGTGGCGTGAGCGAGATCAGCGTGGAGACCCTCTACGAGGCGAAGGCTCACTATGCGCGATAGCCTCGATCATAGCATCTACCGCGTCGTGATCGTGACGCTCGACCACCACGCGGCGGGGCCCGCAGCGCGTGCGCTGCCGGCGCTCGAGCGTGATTTCCCGGGGCTCGAGGTCTCCATCCATGCCGCGGCGACGTGGGCCGAGGATCCGGCCGCGCTCGAAGAGACGCGCCTCGCCGTGGCGTCCGCCAATATCGTCGTCGCCAATCTCCTCTTCCTCGAGGAACACGTGGAGGCCATCGCCGCCGACATCGCCGCGCGGCGGCCCGCGCTCGACGCGCTGGTGGGCGTGGTGGCCGACGAGAAGATCGTGAACATGACGCGCATGGGCGATCTCGACATGTCCGCGCCCTCCTCGACGGCCATGGAGCTCCTCAAGAAGCTGCGCCCGAAGAAGGGCGCCAAGGCCTCCGGCGAGAGCCACATGCGGATGCTGCGGCGGCTGCCGAAGATCCTGAAATTCATCCCCGGCAAGGCGCAGGACCTGCGCGCCTACTTCCTCTCCATGCAGTACTGGCTGGGCGGGTCAGACGACAACGTCCGCGAGATGATCCGGTTTCTCGTGGATCGCTACTCGGGCCATCGCTTCGCGCCCGTGGCCGTAGCGGCCCCCGTCGATTACCCGGAGGTGGCGCTTTTTCATCCTGATCTGCCGGGCCTCGGGATCACGACGGAGCTTTCCGAGCTGCCGCCGGTCCCTGGCGCGGTGGCCACCATCGGCCTCCTCATGCTGCGCTCCTACGTGCTGGCCTCGGACACGGCGCATTATGCGGCCGTCATCCGCAGCTTCGAGGCGCGCGGGATGCGGGTCATCCCGGCTTTCGCGGGCGGGCTCGACGCGCGCCCGGCGATGGGGGCCTATTTCGAGGGGATCGACGCGCTCGTTTCGCTCACCGGGTTCTCCCTCGTGGGCGGTCCGGCCTACAATGACAGCGATGCCGCCGTGGCGGTGCTCAAGCGGCACGATGTTCCCTATGTCGCCGCCCATCCGCTGGAATTCCAGACGCTCGAGCAATGGGACGCCTCCCCCCGGGGCCTCGGCCCGGTGGAGACGACGATGCTCATCGCGCTCCCGGAGATCGACGGCGCCACCAATCCCACCGTCTTTGCCGGGCGCCACGATCCCGATCCCGCGCGGCCCCACGAGCGGGCCATGGCCCCCTGCAACGAGCGAGTGACGGTGCTGACGGAGAAGGTCTTCCGCCTGGCCGCGCTTCGGCGAAAGCGGAATGCGGAGAAGAAGGTGGGGATCGTGCTCTTCGGCTTCCCGCCCAATGCGGGGGCAGTGGGGACGGCGGCCTATCTCAGCGTCTTTGAGAGCCTTTTCAATACGCTCCACCGGATGGCGGCGGAGGGCTATGACCTGACCCCGCCCGAGAGCGTGGAGGCGTTGCGCGACGCGGTGCTCAAGGGCAATGCCGCGATCCATGGCCAGGAGGCCAATGTCGCGGCCCATGTGAGCGCCGACCACATCGTGCGCCACACGCCACCGCTCGCAGAGATCGAGGCCGTCTGGGGCCCGGCGCCCGGCAAGGTGCAATCCGACGGGCGCGGTGTCTTCGTGCTGGGCGCGCAATTCGGGAATGTCTTCGTGGGCGTGCAGCCGGCCTTCGGCTACGAGGGCGATCCCATGCGGCTCCTTTTCGAGAAGGGCTTCGCGCCGACGCACGCCTTCGCGCAGTTCTATATCTGGCTGCGGAACACGTTCGAGGCCGATGTGCTGCTGCATTTCGGGATGCACGGCGCCGCCGAATTCATGCCGGGCAAGCAGGCCGGGCTCGGCGGGCGCGACTGGCCGGACCGGCTCGTGGGCGAGATGCCCAATGTCTATCTTTACGCATCGAACAATCCCTCCGAGGCGACGCTGGCGAAGCGGCGCATGAACGCCGTCACCGTGACCCATGTGACGCCGCCGCTCGCGACCTCGGGCCTCTACAAGGGGCTCGCGGAGCTCAAGGATTCGCTCACGCGCTGGCGCGCCATGGTCGACGGGCCCGCCCGCGATGACATGGTGAGCCTCATCGCCGACCAAGCAGCGGCGGTGGATATGGCAGGCGCGCCGGAGGATCTCTGGCTCGCGCTCCTCGAAACGCAGGACGCGCTCATCCCCGACGGGCTCCACGTGCTCGGACGGCGACCGAGCGACAGCGAGCTGCAGGGCTATCTCGCCGCCATGGCCGACCAGATGCCCGAGGCGCTGAGCCGCGCGGCGGCGCATCTGAACGGCGACGCGGAGATGACGGGCCTCATGCGCGCCCTTTCGGGCCGTTTCATCGCGCCGGTGCCCGGCGGCGATCTCGTGCGCTCGGGCGAGGTGCTGCCCGCGGGCCGCAACATCCACGCCTTCGATCCCTTCCGGATGCCCACAGCCTACGCGCTCCGCGACGGGCAGGCGCAGGCTGAGCTGCTGCTCGCTACGCAGGAGAGGCTGCCGCGCTCTGTGGCGCTGGTGCTCTGGGGTTCGGACAACATCAAGAGCGATGGCGGCCCCATCGCGCAGGCGCTGGCGCTCATGGGAGCCAAGCCCCGCTTCGACAATTTCGGGCGGCTGGCCGGCGCAGATCTCGTGCCGCTGGCCGAGCTCGGGCGCCCGCGCATCGACGTCGTCATGACGCTTTCGGGCATTTTCCGCGATCTCCTGCCGCTGCAGACGCGGATGCTGGCCGAGGCCGCGTGGAAATGCGCGTCAGCCGACGAGCCGCTCAAGCAGAACTTCCTGCGCGCCCATGCGTTGGCCTATGCCGAGAAGACGGGCTGCGCGCTCGAGGAGGCGGCGCTGCGCGTCTTCTCCAATGCTGAAGGCGCGTATGGCTCGAACGTGAACGTGCTGGTGGACCAGGGGGGCTTCGACGACGAGGACGAGCTCGCCGACGCCTACCAGGCGCGGAAATCTTTCGCCTATGGCCGCGACGGCAAGGCACAGGCCCAGCGCGCGCTCCTCGACGAGGCGCTGGCGGACGTGGACGTGGCCTACCAGAACCTCGAAAGCGTCGAACTCGGTGTCACCACGGTGGACCATTACTTCGACACGCTGGGCGGCATCGCCCGCGCGGTGAAGCGCGCCAAGGGCGGCGTCGAGCCCGCTGTGATGATCGGGGACCAGACCACAGGGTCGGCCAAGGTGCGGACGCTCCGCGACCAGGTGGCGCTCGAGACACGCACGCGCAGCCTCAACCCGAAATGGTTTGAAGGGATGCTGAAGCATGGCCACGAGGGCGTGCGCCAGATCGAGGCACAGGTGACGAACACGATGGGCTGGTCGGCCACGACCGGCCAGGTGGAACCGTGGGTCTACGAGCGGATCTCGGAGACCTTCGTGCTCGACGACGCCATGCGCGACCGCCTGAGCCAGCTCAATCCGCAGGCGTCGATGCGCATGGCGCAGCGGCTGCTCGAGGCCTCCGACCGCGCCTATTGGCAGCCGGACGCGGCCACTCTCGAGGCCCTGCAGGACGCCGCGGATGCGCTGGAAGACCGGCTCGAGGGGGTGGGGACATGATCTCGGCTCTCACTCTTCACGTCCCGGGCCTGACCCGGCACCTCCATCACAACGCGGCGCATGAGGTCCCGGGGTGTGCCCGGGACGTGCAGCGCAGGAAGGTCAACCATGAGCCCCTATGACGATCCCAAGATGCCGCCGGCGGCGCGCGCCAATGCGCGGGAGCAGCGGGGGTTGAAGAAGCGGCAGGCCGCGCCGGGCTCCCTGCTCGGCAATGCGGGCGCGCTGAAGCGTGCAGCGGGCATGGACATGCCACCCTCCGTGCCAAAGCGCGCGGAAGCAGCGCCTTCTGCTCGGACGAGAGATGCGGATGCCGAGGCGCCCGCCCGGCGGGCACCGATGGCTGCGCCACCCGTTCTGACGCGCGGGCAGGACGGGGAGGGCTCCGTCCAGGTGCATCAGGACATGTCCACCGTCATCGAGGGGGCGAAGGTCTTTTCCGTCTACGGCAAGGGCGGGATCGGGAAATCGACGACGTCCTCCAATCTCAGCGCCGCGTTTTCGATGCTGGGCAAGCGCGTGCTGCAGATCGGCTGCGACCCGAAGCATGACAGCACCTTCACCCTCACCGGGCATCTCCAGCCCACGGTCATCGACATCCTCAAGGAGGTCGATTTTCACGCCGAGGAGCTCCGGCCGGAGGATTTCGTCACCGAGGGCTTCAACGGGGTGATGTGCGTGGAGGCGGGTGGCCCGCCCGCGGGCACGGGCTGCGGCGGCTATGTCGTGGGGCAGACGGTGAAGCTTCTGAAGCAGCACCACCTGCTCGAGGAGACCGATGTCGTCCTCTTCGACGTGCTGGGCGACGTCGTCTGCGGCGGCTTCGCGGCCCCGCTCCAGCATGCCGACCGGGCGGTGATCGTCACCGCCAACGATTTTGACAGCATCTACGCGATGAACCGCATCATCGCGGCGGTGCAGGCGAAATCGAAGAACTACTCCGTGCGGCTCGCGGGCTGCGTGGCCAACCGCTCCGAAACCACCGAGGAGGTGGACCGCTTCTGCGACACGGTGGGCTTCAAGCGCATCGCGCACATGCCCGCGGTGGACGCCATCCGCCGCTCGCGGCTCAAGAAGAAGACCCTCTTCGAGATGCCCGACGAGGAGGACATCGTCCGCTGCCGGGCCGAATACATCCGCCTCGCGCAATCGCTCTGGGACGGGACCGAGGCGCTCGCGCCCGCGCCGCTGCCGGACCGCGAGATCTTCGAGCTCCTGGGGTTCGATTGATGGCCGTCGCCCGCACATACGAGACCACGCGCGCCCGCGTCGAAGACTATTTCGACCGCACCGCCACGGCGACTTGGGAGCGGCTCACGTCGGATGCGCCGGTCTCCCGCGTGCGGGCCACGGTGCGCGCCGGGCGCGACGCCATGCGCGAGGCGATGCTCACGCGCATGGGCGATCTGAGCGGCATGCGCGTGCTCGATGCGGGCTGCGGGCCCGGCGTGGCGAGCCAGGCCCTCGCGGAGCGCGGCGCGGAGGTCGTGGGCGTGGACATCTCCCCCTCGCTCATCGACATCGCGCGGGAGCGTCTGCCGGCCCATCTGAGCGACCGCGTCCATTTCGAGGCGGGCGACATGCTCAGCCCGCGGGGGCAGTTCGACGCGGTCTTCGCCATGGACTCGCTCATCTACTACGATCTGCCGGACCTGCACCGGGCTTTGGCCACCTTCGCCAATGCCGCGCCGCTCACCGTCTACACCCTCGCCCCGCGCACCACATTCCTCATGGCGTTCTGGACGCTGGGCAAGCTCTTCCCGCGCGCCGATCGCAGCCCCGTCATGGTGCCGCAGGACACCGACCGCGTGGCGCGGCTCACGGGCTCGGCCGTCGTGCAAACGGTGCAGAGCGGCTTTTACACCTCCACCTGCATGGAGCGGCGTGATGGCTGAACGGTCTGCCCGCCTCCGGATCGCGCCCCGGCCTCCGAGCCGGGGCCTCCTGGCGTGGGTCGGGAGAGGTCCCGGATCAGGTCCGGGACGTGGGGCGCTGATGTCCAGGGAGGTGTCCCATGGCTAAAGCGCGGCATCCTCTGACGCAGTTCACGATCGGCATGCTGCCGTTCTCGGATGCCGTCTCCGACGCGCTGCCGCTCCGGCAGCTGCTGCGCCTCTCGCTTTTCCAGGTGAGCGTGGGGATGGCGGCGGTGATGCTGCTCGGGACGCTCAACCGCGTGATGATTGTGGAGCTCGGCGTGGCCGCGTGGATCGTGGCCGTGATGATTGCGCTCCCGGTCGTCTCCGCGCCGTTCCGCGCGCTCCTCGGCTTCCGGTCCGACACCTACCGCTCCGCGATCGGCTGGAAGCGGATCCCCTTCCTCTGGTTCGGCTCGCTTTACCAGTTCGGCGGGCTCGCGATCATGCCCATGGCGCTCGTGATCCTCGGCGAGGGCAAGCAGGCCATCGGGCCCGAATGGGTGGGCGAGGCGGGCGCCGCGCTCGCGTTCCTGCTCACCGGGCTCGGCATGCATATGACCCAGACAGCCGGGTTGGCACTCGCCGCCGACCGCGCCACGGAAGAGACGCGGCCCCGTGTGGTGGCGCTCCTATACGTGATGTTCCTCCTTGGGATGGCCGTTTCGGCGGTCATCGTGGGCTGGCTCCTGCGGGATTTCTCTGAGCTGCGCCTCGTGCAGGTGGTGCAGGGCGCGGCGGTGGTGACACTGGTGCTCAACGTGATCGCGCTCTGGAAGCAGGAGCGCGTGACACCCATGACCCGCGCGGAGCGGGAGGCCCCGCGCCCGAGCTTCCGCGAAGCCTGGGGCGATTTAGCCAAGGGCGGGGCGGCGGGCCGGCTCCTCGTCGTCGTCTTCCTCGGCACCATGGCCTTCAACATGCAAGACGTGCTTCTCGAGCCCTATGGCGGCGAGATCCTGGGCCTTTCCGTCTCGGCGACGACGCTGCTGACGGCCCTGTGGGCCGCGGGCGCCCTCCTGGGCTTCGCGCTGGCCGCGCACAGGCTGACCCGCGGCCAGAGCCCCTACCGCATGGCGGGCTGGGCGCTTGTCGCGGGCCTCGTGGCCTTCTCCGCCGTCATCTTTGCCGCGCCGATGCAATCGGGCGTGCTCTTCTTCATCGGCGCGAGCCTCATCGGCTTCGGGGGCGGGCTCTTTGCCGTGGCCACGCTCACAGCCGCCATGACCATGCCCGCCGAGGGCCTCGCGGGCCGCGGCCTCGCGCTCGGCGCCTGGGGGGCCGCGCAGGCCACCGCGGCCGGGCTGTCCATCGCCATCGGAGGGACCGTCAGGGACCTCGTTAATTCCGCCTCCGCCTCCGGCCTCTTCGGTCCGGCGCTGGCTGATCCCGCAACCGGATACTCGGTCGTCTACCACACCGAGATCGGTCTGATGTTCGCAACATTGATCGCTCTGGGCCCGCTCGCGCGGTTCCAGCGCACGAACCCAAACCTTGGGGACGGAAGGCCGCTTGGCCTCGCCGACTTCCCCACCTGACCACGAAAGGAATACGCCATGGTCGGTGTCGAATTTTGGGGAAACGTTGACCTTGCCTCGGTCGCCATCTGGTCGTTCTGGGGCTTCTTCGCGTTCCTGATCTACTACCTGCAGACGGAGAACATGCGGGAAGGCTACCCGCTGGAGAACGACGAGGGCGAGCGCGCGGGCAACCAGGGCCCGTTCCCGGTGCCGTCGCCGAAGACCTTCCACCTGCCCCATGGGCGCGGTGACGTGACGGTGCCGTCCGAGGAGAACGAGGCCGCGCATCGCCGCGAAGATCTCGCGCTCGTCAAGATGGGCACGGCGCAGGGGTCGCCCTTCATGCCCACGGGCGATCCGATGAAGGATGGCGTGGGCCCGGCTTCCTGGACACCGCGCCGCGACGTGCCCGAGCTCGACGGCAAGGGGCACCCGAAGATAGTGCCCATGGCCACGCTCGACGCCTTCACCGTCTCGGCAGGGCGCGATCCCCGGGGTCTCGTCGTGCAGGCGGGCGATGGCGAGCCCGTGGGCGTCGTCACCGACATGTGGATCGACGAGCCGGAACAGCTCGTGCGGTATCTCGAGATCGAGCTCACCGACCAGATCGGCGGCGGCAAGCGCCTCATCCCCATGACGCTCGCAGTCATCAAGCGCGACCGCGTGAAGGTGCAGTCGCTCTTCGAGGAGCATTTCGCGGGCATCCCTACGACGGCCTCGCCCACGCAGGTGACCTGCCTCGAGGAGGATAAGATCTCCGCCTACGTCGCGGGCGGCAAGCTCTACGCCTCCGAGGCCCGGCTCGAGCCGCAACTCTAAGAAAGGGGCCCACGAATTTTTGCAAAAATTCGTGTCCCCGGTCCGCAAACCAGGAGACCTGACATGGCCACATTGATCGAGAACGACGATGATTTCGCCTTCGACCACGCACCGGGCTTGCCCGAGGCGCTGCCGGAGGGGGAGGAGATCCTCTGGCAGGGGCGCCCGCGCGTGGTGCCGCTGGCGCGACAGTCGCTCTGGCTCGACTGGGTGATCGGCTATTTCGTGCTGATCACGCTGTGGCGGATCGGGGCCTCCCTTGCAGACTTCACCGTGGCCGAAGCGCTCGGCCACGGTGTACCCCTCGTCGTCCTCGGGGCGGCTGCTGTCCTCGTGATCCTCTTCATCGCCTGGCTGCAGGTCCGCGGGACGATCTACACGCTCACCTCCCACCGGGTGGTGATGCGCATCGGGGCCGCGCTGCCGATCACGCTCAACCTGCCCTACCAGTGGGTCGAGAACGCGGGGCTCGAGACCCGCAAGGACGGCACCGGCACCATCGCGCTCCAGTTGAAGGGTGAGAGCAAGGTCTCTTACCTGATGGCCTGGCCGCATTTGCGCCCCTGGCGCATGGCCCGGCCGGAACCCGCCCTCCGCTGCATACCTGACGCCGCCAAAGTCGCACAGATTCTGGCCACCGCAGCGGAGGCGCGGGTCTCCGACGCCTCATCCATCAAAGTCGCACCCGCCGCCGCAGCCCCGAGCGCGGCCCCGGGCGGTGCGGCGGTCCCAGCGGAGTGAAGCCCATGACCGATTTCAATCACCACACCACGCTCGCCCAGGAACAGGCCAAGCTCGCGCGTCGCGACAAGGAGATGATCCCCCTCGTCCTCGTGCGCGCCATGTTTGGGCTTGCGATCGTCTCCGTGGCACTCGTGGCCTTCGCCCGGCTCACGGACCGCCCCCTCGTGGGCCAGCCCACGCAGCCGCCCATCGTGGCCGAGCGGGTCGTCTACCTCACGCCGGGCACCCATCGCGGCACCTACATCCTGACCGATGAGGCGGGCGCGCTTCTGGTGGATTCCACCGTCTACAAGGCGGGCTTCCTCGGCGCGGTGGGCCAGGCCATCGAACGCCGCCGCAAGATCACGCGCTCGGATGCGTCCGCGCCGCTTACCCTCGTGCGCCGGGACACCGGGCGCATCGATATCGTCGACCCCACCTCGGATTTCTCCATCGAGCTCCACGGCTACGGGTCCGACAATATCGCTCTCTTCGCCGGGCTTCTGCCCGAATAACCCCTTTCCAAGAGGAGTTGGAACCATGGGACTACTCACACGCGACAGGGAAACCGCACCCTGCACAGTGACCGTGAGCCACCGCTTTGAAGAGCTGTCGGCCCACGTCAAATTCAACAACGGCGCTGTCATCCACCCGGGTGACAGCGTCCTCGTCCACGGGAGCGAGATCATGGCGCCCTACGGCGAGGTGGTGGAAGAGGACCGCACCGCGACGATCACCCGCGCCTCCGCGCTCGAGCGGCTCTGGACGCGCTCCACGGGCGATCTCGAGTTCATGGAGCTTTGCGAGTTCTCGTTCTCCGAGGAGGTGATGTCATGAACGTGCAGAACCCCAAACACATGAACGGCAACCATTCCGAGACGTCGCTTCACGGCACGAACGAGGCGCTGAGCGAGATCGCCGAGCGCGGCGCAGTGAAGAGCGATGCGGAGGCCACCGAGGTGGCCATGCAGGACACGCTGCTCACGCCGCGCTTCTACACCACCGACTTCGACGAGATGGATGCCATCGACGTCACCTCTGTGCGCGCGGACTGGGACCAGCTCATTGGCGAGATGGTCGCAGATCCCAACAAGGGGCACTTCAAGAAGAACGAGGACTGGGACCACGTGGACTGGGACGGCATGGAGCCCAAGCTCAAGGCCGAGTTCATCGACTTCCTGATCTCGTCCTGCACGGCGGAATTCTCCGGCTGCGTGCTCTACAAGGAGATGAAGCGGCGGGGCTCCAACAAGGACATCACCCAGCTCTTCCAGCTCATGGCCCGCGACGAGGCCCGCCATGCGGGCTTCATCAACGACGCGCTGCGCGAAGCGGGGATCAAGGTGAACCTCGGCTTCCTGACCCAGCAGAAGAAGTACACCTACTTCCGGCCGAAGTTCATCTACTACGCCACTTATCTGAGCGAGAAGATCGGCTACGCGCGCTACATCACGATCTATCGTCATCTCCAGGCGAACCCGGAGCACCGCTTCCACCCGATCTTCAAGTGGTTCGAGGAATGGTGCAACGACGAGTTCCGCCACGGCGAGGCCTTCGCGCTCCTCATGAAGACGGACCCGAAGCTCACGCAGGGCGGCAACCGGCTCTGGATCAAGTTCTTCTTGACGGCGGTCTATTCCACCATGTGGGTCCGCGACCATCAGCGCCCCGCATTCCATGCGGCGCTCGGCGTCGACGAGGAATGGTATGGGCAGGAGGTCTTCACGAAGACGTCCGAGCTCACGAAGCAGATCTTCCCCTTCACGCTCGACATCGACAGCCCGCGCTGGAAACCGGCGCTGCGGCGGATGGAGAAAGCGTCGCGCCAGGTGGCGCGGGGCAAGAAGGCCGGCGGCCTGGGTGGTGCCCTCGACCGCGTGCTGGGCTCCGCCAAGGCCGCGGCGGCGTTCGTGGCGCTCTACACGATCCCCGTTGTGCGCCATGACGTGCCGGAGAGCACGCGGCTGGAGCCGGCCTACTGATGGCGGGCCTCGCGCGCCATGACACATCGGATCTGGGGCTCTGCCCCAGACCCAGATGTACGTCGCGAAAGATGAAGGGGTGCGCTCCATGACGGCCCTCGCGGCTCTCCTCGTCGCGCTCATGGCGTGGTGGGTGGGGACGGGCGTGATCCTCCTCGCCGTGCGCCGTGCTGATGTGGCGGGCGCTGGGCCGCTCGGGCTCGTGCTTGGCGGTCTGCCGTTCCTCGTGTTCGGGCTCGTGGGGGTGCCAGTGGCGGCGGGCGATGCCAGCGTGGCGGGGCTCTACGGGGGCTTCTTCGCGGCGCTGGCGCTTTGGGGCTGGATCGAGCTTTCCTTCATGTCGGGGCTTATCACCGGGCCGAACCGGGCGCCTCTGGCGCCGGGCGCCACGGGGCTTGCGCGGGTCTGGGCGGCGTGGTGGGCCGTGGCCTGGCACGAAGTGCTGCTCCTCGCGGGGCTCGTCTACGTCCTGTGGGCCACCGCCGGTGGCGCGCAAGCCATGGCGGGCTGGACCTTCGGCGTGCTCTACGGCGCGCGGGTTCTGGCCAAGCTCAACCTCTTTCTCGGCGTGCCGGGCATCAACCACGATGCCGTGCCGCGCGAGCTCTCGCATATCCCGTCCTATTTCAGGCAGGGGGATCCCTCGGTCCTTTTTCCAATCTCCGTCATCATCCTCTCGCTGGGCACGGCGCTCTGGCTCTCGCGGCTCGCGGGCGCGGGAAGCGTCGAGGAGACGGTCACCTTCGGATTGCTGTCCGCGCTCACGGGGCTCGCGCTCCTCGAGCACTGGATGATGCTTCTGCCCATGGCAGACACGAAACTATGGCGCTGGCTCATGCCCTCCCGCGGCGAGGCGCGCCCAACCCCGGGACACACCGGCCCCCAAGAACAGGGATAGACGATGAACTTCGACCAGATTTTTGAAGACCAGTTGAAGACGTTGAAAGACGAAGGAAACTACCGCTACTTCGCCGAGCTCGAGCGTTGCTGCGAGAAGTTTCCCAAGGCGGCGAACCACGGCCCCGACGGGGTCCGGGACGTCACCGTCTGGTGTTCGAACGATTATCTCGGCATGGGCCAGAACCCGAAGGTCATCGCGGCGATGCAGGAGGCCGTGGCGCGCTGCGGCACCGGCGCGGGCGGCACGCGCAACATCTCCGGAACGAACCACGATCACCTGCTCCTCGAGCGCGAGGTGGCCGATCTCCACGGCAAGGAGGCCGGGCTCCTCTTCACGTCAGGCTACATCTCGAACTGGGCGACGCTGTCGACCTTGGGCGCGCGCATCCCCGATGTCGTCATCTTCTCGGACAGCGAGAATCACGCGTCGATGATCGAGGGCATCCGGCACTCGAAGGCCGACAAGGTGATCTGGAAGCACAACGACGCCGCCGATCTCGACCGCAAGCTCGCCGCGGTGGGCGACCGCCCCAAGCTCGTCGCCTTCGAGAGCGTCTATTCCATGGATGGCGATATCTGCCCGATGGAGGATATCCTCGATGTCTGTGAAAAACACGGCGCGCTCACCTACCTCGACGAGGTCCATGCCGTGGGCATGTACGGGCCCCGCGGCGGCGGCGTGAGCGAGGAGCGCGGGCTGGCGCACCGGATCGACATCATCGAGGGCACGCTGGGCAAGGCCTTCGGCTGCGTGGGCGGCTATATCACGGGCTCGGCGGCCATCTGCGATTTCGTCCGGTCCTTCGCCTCGGGCTTCATCTTCACCACGGCCCTGCCGCCCGCCGTGGCCGCCGCGGCGCGTACCTCCATCGCGCATCTCAAGGAGAGCCAGATCGAGCGGGCCGGGCAGCGTCGGCAGGTGGCCAAGCTCCGTGCCGCTCTCGAGCGCGCGGGCATCCCCTACATGAAGAACGAGAGCCATATCGTGCCCGTCATGATCGGTGATCCGAAGAAGACCCGGATGATCTCCGACTACCTGATGGAGACGTTCGGCATCTACGTACAGCCGATCAACTACCCCACCGTGCCCAAGGGGACGGAACGGCTCCGCTTCACGCCCTCGCCGCTACATTCCGACGCGGAAATCGAGCGTTTGGCCGGTGCGCTCAGCACGCTTTGGGAACAATGTGCGCTCGCACGCGCTGTAGCATAGGAAGCCGCGTAAAATTTACCCAGAATGTGGACGGGCGGCCTTTACCCCAGCCTTCGCGCGGCTAGGTGCCACCACGGAATGCAAAGGAGTACACTATGAAACTCACACGTCGTGAACAGCTTGCCCTCATGGGCGGCGCACTGACCGCAACGGCCCTCCCGGCCTCCCTTTCCGCGGACAGTCACGCGGCTGCCGAGCCGACGACCCATGTCGTCGAGATGCTGAACCAGGATCCAGACAACCCGCGCGAGCGCCAGATCTATTCGCCTGCCGTCGTGCGGATGCAGCCGGGCGACACCGTGCGCTTCGTCTCCGTTGATCGGGGCCACAACGCCCAGTCCAACGAAGATTATTCGCCAGAGGGCGGCACCGAATGGGCGTCTGCCATCAACGAGGACTTCGAGGTGACGATCGATGTCGAGGGTGCCTACATGTACGAGTGCCAGCCGCACGCGTCCGCGGGCATGATCGGTCTCCTGCTCGTCGGCGATGTCTCCGGCAACTACGAAGATCTCAAGGGTGAGCGCTTCCGTGGCCGGGCCCGCCAGCGCGCGGAGCAGTACTTCGAGGAGGCGGACGCCATCCTCGCGGAAGAATCCGCGTAACCGCGCCAGATATCCTGGAAGCGGGGGCCCTCAGGGGCCCCCGTTTTCGTTTGGACGTCGCTCATGTCGCGGATGTGTTGAGGCGAGGCGCCACATCGCCTGGGCGACCGATCACCAGAAGCGCAACCGCTCCCACGTCGTCACGGCGTCGAGCGTGAGCGGCGCGTCGGGGCCCACGGATACCGTGCGCGCGCTGATCTCCCGGCCTTCGAGGAATTCGGTCATCTCGACCTCCATCTCCCGCGGGAAGGTGAGCGAGAGCGGCGCGTGCCCCTGCACGTCCCACGCGATGAAGCCCGCGTAGGTCGACAGCTCTCCCAATTCGAAGCGCGCATTGGGATCGGTGACATTGCAGACCGCCATGGCGATCCAGCCGTCGATCGGGTCATCGAAATCCACGGGCAGGCTGTCGGGATGCACCATGAGCGACATGGCCTCCACCAGCGCGTTCTCCCCGCCGATCACCGTTTCGATATCCGACCAAAGCTCGTCGCCATAGATGTAGGTCCCCTCGCGGAAGGGCGCGATGTCCACGAGACCCTCTGCATCGAGAAAGTCCGCCGGGAGCGGCGCGAGCAGCGCCTCCGTCTCCAGCGTCTCGAACTTGATAAACATCTCCACGCTGCGCTTCGTTCGGTCGACGAGAAGCGTCAGGTCTGCCGCCGAAGCAGGCAGGGCCGTGGAAAGCAAAAGGGCGAGCGTCGTTCGCATGCTCCATACTTATGGGACAAGTGGGCGCTGACAACACCCCGCCGCCCTTTGCGATTGCTGGGAACCCGCCCGTGCCGTACACCCCACGCGACGAGGTGAACCACCCAGCACGGAGGGCCCCGCGCGCCGACCCAAAACGGGGGCGCAGAGGGCCGCGTCAGACGCGCCGCGCGGGCAGATGGGACGGATGATGAGGCCATACGAGCGCGACCCGGCAGCGATCTATGCCCAGAGCTTTGCGACCGTGCGGAGCGAGGCCCGCCTCGAGCGCTTCCCGCCCGATATGGAGCCCCTCGTGATCCGTCTGATCCATGCCTGTGGGATGGTCGACATCGCCGATCGCCTTGCTTTCTCGCCGGATGCAGCAGGGGCGGGGCAGGCCGCGATTGCGCAGGGCGCGCCCATTCTCTGCGATTGCGAGATGGTCGGGGCGGGCATCATCCGCCGCACGCTCAAGGGCAACGATGTCATCGTGATGCTCAACGAGGCAGGCGTCCCGGCTGACGCCAAGGCTCGCGGGACGACGCGGAGCGCGGCCGCCGTGGAGCTCTGGCGCCCGCATCTCGAGGGCGCGGTTGTGGCCATCGGCAACGCACCCACCGCGCTCTTTCACCTGCTCGAGATGCTTGAGGCCGGCGCACCGCGCCCCGCCGTGATCCTCGGCTTCCCCGTGGGCTTTGTCGGCGCGGCTGAAAGCAAGGCCGAGCTCGCCGCCAATCCGCGTGGATGCGCCTTCGTTACTCTGCGCGGGCGCCGCGGCGGCTCGGCCATGGCCTCGGCGGCGGTCAACGCGCTCGCGGCGGGTCTCGGCGGAGGCGTCGCATGAGCCTCCATGTCATCGGGATCGGCGCGAACGGGCTGGAGAGCCTCGCGCCCTCGGCCCGTGCTGCGCTCGATGCGGCGGAAATCATCGTAGGTGGTGCGCGCCACCATGCGCTCACGGCCGTGGTCGAGGCTGAGAGGATCTCATGGCCCTCGCCCTTCGACGCGTTGGTCTCGCGGCTCGAAGAGCTTGCCGCGCGGCGCGTGGCCGTCCTCGCCACGGGCGATCCGCTCTGGTTCTCCGTGGGTGAGAAGCTCGCGGAGGCGTTTCCGAGCGCGGTCTTCCACCCGCAGCTTTCGGCCTTTCAGCTCGCCGCCGCGCGCATGTGCTGGCCGATGGACGCGGTAGAGACGCTCAGCATCCACGGGCGGCCCGCGGAAGTGATCCTGCCCTTCCTGCGCCCCGGGGGGCGGCTCCTCCTCCTCACGGGCGGGTCCGATTGCCCGGGCCACGTGGCAGAGCTCCTGGTCAATCGTGGCTTTGGCCGCTCGATGCTGACCGTGCTCTCCGATCTCGGGGCGGACGAACACCGCATCGCGTGCGCCGCCGAGAACTGGAAGGACCCAGTGCCCAGCTTTCACACGCTTGCCGTCGACCTCGTCGCCGGAGCGGGTGCGCAGGTTTTGCCGCCGAGTTTCGGTCTGCCTGACGAGGCCTTTGACAGCGACGGGACCATGACGAAGCGCGAGGTCCGCGCGCTCACGCTCGCGGCCCTGGCCCCGGCGCCGGGCGCGCTTCTCTGGGATGTCGGCACGGGCGCGGGCTCCGTGGCCATCGAATGGATGCGCGCGGCGCGGGGCGCGCGGGCCATCGGCATCGAGCCCCGCGCGGAGCGGCGCGCCCTCGCCGCCGCCAATGCCACGGCCCTCGGCGTGCCGGGGCTTGAGATCGTCGCGGGAGACGCCCCGGCGGCGCTCGAGAGTCTTCCCGCCCCGGACGCCATCTTCTTCGGCGGCGGCCTGTCCGCGCCAGCATTCGCCCGCGCCTGGAACGCGCTGAAGCCCCATGGCCGCCTCGTGGCCAACGCGGTCACTCTCGAAACCGAGGCGACCCTCGCGGCGCTGCACGGGGAACATGGCGGCGCGCTCACGCGGATCTCGATCCAGCGCGCCGAGCCGGTGGGCCGCCTGACCGGCTGGAAGCCCGCCATGCCCGTGACCCAGCTCACCTTGGTGAAGCCGTGACGGCGCCCGGCACGCTCTATGGCGTGGGCGTGGGGCCCGGCGACCCCGAGCTCATGACCCTCAAGGCCGCGCGCCTCATCTCGGCCTGCCCTGTCATCGCCTACCCGACGCTCGCGGGCGCGGAGAGCTTCGCCCGCCGCATCGCCCGGGACCTCATCACCGAAGAGCATGCGGAGATCACCATGGACGTGCCCATGACGCCGGAGCGCGCGCCGGCCCAGGCGGCCTATGACGAAGGCGCGGAGAGGATCGCCGGCGCCCTGCGGCGCGGGCAGGACGTGGCCTGCCTCTGCGAGGGCGATCCCTTCTTCTACGGTTCGTTCATGTATATTTTCGCCCGCCTTGCATCGGAATTCGACACAATCGTCATTCCCGGCATCACCAGCGTGACGGCCTGCGCGGCCCGTGCGGGGATGCCGATCGCAGCGCGCAACGAGCGCGTGACGGTGCTGCCAGGTCCACTCCCGGAGGCGGAGCTCGAGTCGCGCATCGCCGGGGCCGAAAGCGTCGTCATCATGAAGATCGGCCGCCATCTCGCCAAGATCCGCGGCGTCATGGAGCGACTGGGCGTGCTCGACGACGCCGTGTACGTGGAGCGCGCCACGCTGCCCGAGGAGCGCGTTCTGCCCCTGGCGGAGGCCCCCGATCCCGCGCCATACTTTTCCATGATCCTTCTCACGAAAGGGGCCGATCCATGGCTCTGACCCCCGTCATCCTCGCGCTGTCTGCGTCCGGCGCGCCGGTGGCACAGCGTATCGCAGAGGCCCTCGCGGCCCCAGTCCATGGCCGCGCCGGGCGTGTGGAAAAGGCGGATGCCTTCTTCGACAATGCCCTCGATCACGCGCGTGATCTCTTTGCCGCCGGGCGGCCCATTATCGGGGTCTGCGCGTCCGGCATCCTCATTCGCGCCGTGGCGCCGCTCTTGGCGGACAAGCGCACCGAACCCCCAGTGATCAGCGTCTCCGACGATGGGCGCGTCGTGGTGCCGCTCCTTGGCGGGCATCGCGGTGCCAACCGTCTGGCGCGCGATATCGCGGAGGCCCTAGGCGGGGCAGCGGCGGTGACGACCGCGGGAGATGTCTCCCTCGGTGTTGCGCTCGACGAGCCGCCCGCCGGGTGGCGGCTGGCCAATCCGGAGGCCGCACAGGGGGCGATGGCCGCGCTTCTGAGCGGCGGCGGGGCGCGGATCGAGGGGGCTGCGCCGTGGCTCGATCTGCCGGAGGGGGATGCCGTGACGATCGCGGCCACGGACGCGCCCGCGCCCGGGGCGACGCTTCATTTTGCGCCGCTGCGGGTCACGGTGGGCGTGGGCTGCGCGCGGAATTGCGACCCCGCCGAACTGGAGGAGCTCGTCCTCAGTGAACTGGCTGCCGCCGGGATCGATCCCGCGGCGGTTCATTCGGTGAACACCATCGCGCTCAAGGCCGACGAGCCCGCCATCCTCGCGCTGGCAAAGACGCTGGACGCGCCCCTGCGCCTTTTCTCCGCGGAGGAGCTCGAAGCGCAGCGCGCTCGCATCGAGACCCCATCCGACATCGTTTTCGCGGAAGTGGGCACGCATTCCGTCTCTGAGGCTGCCTCGCTCTGCCAGTCGGAGACATCGTTGCTCCTGCGGCCCAAATCCAAGACGCGGAACGCCACCTGTGCAATCTCTCGCGCGCCGGAGCCGCTGACAGCTCTGAAAGGCCGCCCGCGGGGCCGCCTCTCCATCGTGGGCATCGGCCCGGGGCAGGCCTCCTGGCGGACGCCGGAGGTGAGCCGCCTCGTCGCAGATGCGGAAGAGCTCGTGGGATACGGCCTCTATATCGATCTGCTGGGCCCGCTCGCGCAGGGCAAGGCGCGCGCCGATTTCCCGTTGGGCGGGGAGGAGGCGCGCTGCCGCTACGCGCTGGAACGGGCCGGGGAGGGGCGCGGTGTGGCGCTCGTCTGCTCCGGCGATGCCGGGATCTACGCCATGGGCGCCCTCGTCTTCGAACTGCTGGACCGCACCGACCACGGGGTGAGCGACGCCGCACGGCGCGTAGAGGTGATCTGCTCTCCGGGTGTCTCCGCCCTTCAGGGCGCGGCGGCCCGGGCCGGGGCGCCACTGGGCCACGATTTCTGCGCCATCTCGCTCAGTGACCTGCTGACGCCACGCGAGGACATCCTGCGCCGCATCAAGGCGGCGGCGGAGGGGGATTTCGTGATCGCGTTCTACAACCCCGTGTCGCAGCGGCGGCGGACTCTTCTTGCGGAGGCGCGGGACATTCTCCTCGCCAACCGCCCGCCGGAAACGCCCGTGATGCTGGCCGCGTCGCTGGGCCGGCCAGAGGAGAGCGTCCGCTACCGGCAACTGGCCGCGCTCGACGTCGACGAGGTCGACATGCTGACGACCGTGCTCGTGGGATCGTCCCAGTCGAGGCTCGCTTCGCTGGGCGAGGGGCCAAGGATGTATACGCCGCGCGGGTACGCGCGGAAGATAGATGGCGATTTAAGCGTGATAGGCGGCGAAAAATGAAGGTATACTTCATAGGCGCGGGTCCGGGCGACCCGGAGCTGCTCACACTCAAGGCAGCCAAGCGGATCGCGGCCTGCCCCGTCTGCCTCTATGCCGGTTCGCTCGTGCCCGAGGCGGTGGTGGCCGGCGCGCCGGAGGGTGCCCGCGTCCTCGACACCGCGCCCATGACGCTCGAGGAGACTCATGGTGAGATCCTCGCTGCGCAGCGAAAGGGGCAGGACGTGGCGCGGGTGCATTCCGGGGATCCCTCCCTTTACGGCGCGATTGCAGAGCAGATCCGGCTCCTGCGCAAGGACGGGATTGACTACGAGATCATCCCCGGCGTCCCGGCCTACACCGCGGCAGCGGCGGCGCTGGGTCAGGAACTCACCATCCCCGAGGTCGCACAGTCAATCGTGCTTACGCGCATGTCCATGAAGTCGACCGGCATGCCGCAGCACGAAACTTTAACAAATTTCGCCAAATCGCGATCGACAATCGCCATACATCTCGCCATTCGTAATCTTCGGGAGATCGAGCGACAGCTCATTCCGGAATACGGCGCGGATTGTCCGGTGGCCGTCATTTACCGCGCGAGCTGGCCCGATGAGCTGATTTTGCGTGGCACGCTCGGCGATATCCGCGAAAAGGTCCGCGCAGCGAAAATCACGCGAACCGCCCTGATTCTCGTGGGGCCGGCCCTCGGCGAGGTCACCGATTTCAAGGACAGTGCGCTCTATGATCCCAAGGAAGAGCACATTCTGCGTGTGAAAAAGGGCGCATAACTCCGCTCACACGCGGGAAAAAGCGTGAAAGTGCATCATTGCCCATGACTCGTGCCGCCCGCGGCTTAGGTTTGGCGCGGGGTGACTGGAGTATGCGAGATGACGTATCTTTCTGACGAGGTGAGGGCGGGCCTTGAGGCGGCGCGCGCCAAGAAGGCGAAGCGGCGCTCGCGGCTGCGTGTGGAAGCGGGCAATGCGTATTTTCCCGTGTTGCGGCTTTGGGATGACGGCTTCGCAGTGGATCGGGACGATGCGCAGGGCCTGCGTGGTCTCGTGGACCTCTA
Source organism: Pseudomonadota bacterium (assembly GCA_038533575.1). Lineage (NCBI taxonomy): Bacteria > Pseudomonadati > Pseudomonadota > Pseudomonadota bacterium. Next base: position 393,542 of record JBCAYL010000002.1, read on the forward strand.
CGATGGACCGCGGCATCTCTACCAGGCGCTGATCGTCACGACCTCAGAGTTGGGCGGAGAGCGCGTGTTCGAGTTCAAGCGCAATACGTCCGCAGCGGATGCCGCGCCGCTGGATTACGCGCGCGAGGCACCGCAGCCGATCGCTTTGCTGCGCAGCGAAACGCAGCGATAAACGCTCCTACTGAAGGTCCGAGAACGCCGCCGCGAGGCGTTCGGTCGCCTCGATGACCCGTGCGCGCGGCGTCGCGATGTTGAAGCGCAGGAAGCTGTCACCGCCCTTTCCGAACGTCGGTCCATGATTGATGGCGATTTTTGCTGATTTCTCGACGCGATCAGTGAATTCCTTGCGCTCCATCCCGGTGCCTGAAAAATCCACCCAGCTCAGGTAGGTCGATTCCAGCGGCATCGACGCGAGTCCTGGGATCGCGTTCACCGCCTCGTCGAATATCTGTCGGTTGCCATCGAGATAGGCGCACAGATCATCAACCCAGGTGGCGCCTTCCGGGGAATAGGCCGCCGTCGCCATCGCGAGCCCGAAGGCATTGGCCGACGTGCCGAGCGCCATCATGCGCTTGGAAAAGGCCCCGCGCAGGTCCGCATTCGGGATGATGACATTGCCCACATGGGCGCCGGCGATGTTGAAGGTCTTCGTCGTCGCCGACAGCATCACAAGGCGGTCCTCGATCCCGCTGATATGGGCCATAGGTACATGCGTCGCGGCGAAGGTCAGGTCGCGATGGATCTCGTCGGCGACGATGATGAGATCGTGACGCCGCGCAAACGCTGCCACGCCTTCCAGCTCTTCCCGCGTCCAGACGCGCCCGCCGGGATTGTGCGGGGAACAAAGGATGAGGAGCCGTTCGTGCCCCTTCATCTGCGCGTCATAGGCCTCGAAATCCATCTCGTAGCGGCCGCCCGCGTTCACGAGCTCGAGCTCGACCATGTCCCGCTCGGCGGCGCGGATGACGCGGCCGAAGGCATGGTAGACCGGAGAAAAGACGACGACGCCCTCTTGCGGCTTTGTATAGGTATCCACGCAGAGGCCGATGGCGTTGACCAGCCCGTTCGTCGAAAGGATCCAGCTCGGGTCGATCTCCGTGTCGTGGCGGGTCTCAGACCACCATTTCACCGCTTCATGGTAGCGCGTCATGTCGCCGTAATAGCCATAGATACCATGCTGGAGCATGGCGCTCAGCGCGTCCTGCACGACCTCCGGCGGGCGGAAGTCCATGTCGGCCACCCACATCGCCAGACCGTCCTCTTTCGAGACGCCGTAGACCTGCTCCATGAGGTCCCATTTCATACAGTCGGTGTCGCGGCGCTCGATCATCTGATCGAAGGGCGAGTCAAAGCTCATCGGCATCTCCTTTGGAGCGATACGTAACTGCCGTGCGGGGGGCTGCAAGGGGTTTGCGGGGGACGGAGCCATCAACTATGTGCAGCCCATGAGCATCCGTCCGATCCTGATCCATCCCGACCCGCGACTGAAGAAAGTGGCCGAGCCCGTGAGCGAGATCACGGACAAGCTGCGTGTGCTCGCCGAGGACATGCTCGAGACGATGTACGACGCACCCGGCATCGGGCTCGCCGCGCCGCAGGTGGGGGTGAGCGTGCGTATGATAACGATGGATTGCGTCAAGGAGGAGGGCGCCGATCCGCGCCCCATGGTGCTCCTGAACCCGGAGGTCATTGCCACGTCCGAGGAGATGACGACCTACGAAGAGGGCTGCCTCTCCATCCCCGAGCAATACGCCGATGTCGAGCGCCCGGCGGAGGTGGATGTCCGATGGCTGGGCCTCGATGGGGAGACCCATACAGAACACTTCGACGGGCTCTGGGCCACCTGCGTCCAGCACGAGATCGACCACCTCGATGGCAAGCTCTTCATCGACTATCTCGGCCCGCTCAAGCGCCAGATGATCACGCGCAAGATGCAGAAGCTGAAGCGCGAGAAGGCCCGCGCCTCGTGATCCGGCCGCTGGTGTTGCACCCCGATCCGCTGCTCGCGGAGGCATCCGCGCTCGTGCGCGCCTTCGACGAGGATCTGGCCGGCCTCGTGCGGGATCTCTTCGACACGATGTACGATGCGCCGGGCCGGGGCCTCGCAGCCGTGCAGATCGGGCAGACGCGGCGTGTCTTCGTGATGGATGCGGGCTGGAAGGAGGGCGCGCCTGCGCCCCGGGTCTTCGTCAATCCCGTCATCACCGATCACACCACCGCGCTTGCCACCCACGAGGAGGGCTGCCTCTCCATCCCCGACACGCCCCGCCGCGTTTCGCGCCCGGCGGAGGTCACCTTGGCCTGGCAGGACGAGCACGGGATACCCCACGAGGGTACCTTTACGGGCTTCGAGGCGGCCTGCGTGCAGCATGAATTGGACCATCTCGAGGGCAAGACGATCCTCGATCATCCCGAGGCGCCCGCGTGAGCGTCCGCCCCTGCCTGCCCTGGCCGCACAAGAGCCTGCGCACGCCCGCCGCGCCAGTGGAGGAGATCACCGAGGAGATCCAAGCGATCTGGGCGGACATGATCGACACGATGGAGGCGATGCCCGGGATCGGCCTCGCCGCGCCGCAGATCGGCGTGGGCCTCCGCCTCGCCGTCGTCGATGCCAGCCGGGAGCGGGGCAAGGCGATCCGGATGGCCAACCCGGAGGTGCTGCATGCCTCCGTGGAGGAGGTCATGGGCGAGGAAGCCTCGCCCAACCTCCCCGGCGTCTCGGCCAAGGTGAAGCGCCCCCGCGCCGTCACCGTGCGGTATCTGAACGAGCAGGGCGTCTGGGACAGGCAGGAGCTCGTGCTGCAATGGGGCCGCTCCGCGCAGCACCAGATCGACCACCTCAACGGGCGCATGTATTTCGACAATCTGAGCCGCGTGAAGCGCGACATGCTGCTGCGCAAGGCGGGGCGCCGCTGATGCGCGTGGTCTTCATGGGCTCGCCCGATTTCTCTGTCCCGGTGCTCGAGGCGCTGGCGGCGGATCACGAGATCGCCTGCGTCTATTGCCAGCCGCCGCGGCCAGCAGGGCGGGGCAAGAAGGACCGCCCCACGCCTGTCCAGACCCGGGCGGAGGCTTTGGGCCTCCCCGTCCGGCACCCTGTTTCGCTGCGCAGCGAAGATGCGCAGGCGGAGTTCTCTGCGCTCGAGGCCGATATCGCCGTCGTGGTGGCCTACGGGCTCATCCTGCCGCAGGCGGTGCTCGACGCGCCGCGCCTCGGCTGCCTCAACATCCACGCCTCGCTTCTGCCGCGCTGGCGCGGGGCCGCGCCTATTCACCGGGCCGTGATGGCGGGCGACGCGGAGACGGGCATCTGCATCATGCAGATGGAGGCGGGGCTCGATACCGGCCCCGTGCTCCTGCGCGAGACCACGCCCATCGGCGCGGAGGAGACGACGGGCGACCTCCACGACCGGCTCTCGGCCATTGGCGCGCGGCTCATCATCGAGGGGCTTGCCCAGCTCCCACTGGAGCCGGAAGCGCAGCCGGAGGACGGTGTCACCTACGCCGAGAAGATCGCCAAGAACGAAGCCCGCGTGGACTGGACCCGCCCCGCCGCGGAGGTGGACGCGCATATCCGGGGCCTCTCGCCTTTCCCGGGCGCGTGGTGCGAGCTGGATGGGGCGCGGGTGAAGCTCCTTCGCTCGCGGCTCGCCGCGGGGCAGGGGGCACCAGGGCAGTTGCTCGATGGCTTGACAGTGGCTTGTGGTGACGGCGCTATCCAGATCCTGGAGCTGCAAAAGGCGGGGAAGCGCGCGACGAGTGCGGAGGATTTCCTGCGCGGCGCGGCGTTGCCTGATCGCCTGACATGACACCCGAAGAGGCCATCGCCTGGTTCGACAGCCTCCCGCCCGCCACCGAGGGCGAGATGCACGGGAGCTGGCGTGGGGAGGAGGTGCCCACCGGGCATCCCATGGACGGTCTCCTCGCCGCGTCATACTGGCAGGGGAAGCGCTTTGACGGTCCCGATGCCGTGCATCCCTTGATCCACGCCGTCCCGCTCTGGGGCGCGCGCTCGCTCAACCCGCGCTTTCTGCCACTCCGGCTCATCACGGGCCTCCCCGCCCGCGACGCGCTGCTCAGGCTCACCTTCCCGCTCCTCGCGCCGCTTTTCTTTACGTCGAAGCCGCGCGCACGGCTCCGCACGCTGCGCTTTCGGGGGCGCGATCACGCGGCCATGTGTTATGACGCGCAGCCCATCAACGACGTCTTCGCCAAGATCGGCGAGGACGAGCGTCTCGGCTGGATGGATTTCAAGGGCATGGCGCAGCCCTATTTCTTCAAACTCACCCGCTGAGCGCGTCGCGGGCGGCCGTCAGCACGGCATCGAAGGGAGGCTCGAAGGGCCCGGGCTCCGCGAGGTCGTGCCACCAGAACTTGAAGAGATGCCCGCCATCGTCCGCGCAGACGTGCTGGAAAAGCTCCGGCACCGGCCCGCGGACGCGGGTGAGGATGAAATGCCAGCGCTCGCCGGGCCAGATGTCGTCCCGCACGGTCAGTTCGAGGGCCCAGATCGCCTGCAGCCCGCTTTCCTCCCAGAGCTCGCGCGCCGCCGCCCGCGTCGGGTGCTCGCCGTCCTCGATTGTGCCTTTCACGATCTGCGCGCCCGTCACGGGATGGGTGAAGGCCAGGAGGCGCAGGGGATCGCCCGCCGGATGCAGGACGAGGGGGGCGACCTTCCCGATCATGGCTTGAAGGGCGCCATGCCTGCGCGGGCCAGCTCGTCGGCGCGTTCATTCTCCGGGTGGCCTGCATGGCCCTTCACCCATTCCCAGGTCACGTCGTGGCGCGCGCGGGCGGCATCGAGCCGCTGCCAAAGCTCCACGTTCTTCACCGGCTTTTTCGCGGCGGTCTTCCAGCCCCGCGCCTTCCAGCCGTGAATCCAGGAATTGATGCCGTCTTTCACGTAGGAGGAATCCGTCACGAGCGTCAGCTTGGTGGCGCGCTCCAGCGTCTCGAGCGCGGTGATCGCGGCCATGAGCTCCATGCGGTTGTTGGTGGTCTCTGCCTCCCCGCCCGAAAGCTCGCGGCGCTTCACCTCTCTCTCGCCGTCGCGCGCGATGAGTAGCACGCCCCAGCCGCCGGGCCCCGGGTTTCCGCTGCAGGCGCCGTCCGTGTACGCGAAGAGCTCAGCCACGCTTCACCGCCCGGATCAGGATGAAGGGGGAGACGTCGCCGGCGAGACCTGCCTCCTCGCCCTCGTGCTCCCACACCGCCTCGAAGCCCGCGTCTTCAAGAGCAGTGAGCAGCTCTTCGCGGCTGAAATAGCTGTAGAAGCGGCCAATCCCGTCCCGCTTCTCGCCAGTGCCGAGTTTCATGCCGAGATGGAGCACGCCTCTGGCCGTCAGCGCCGCGGCGATGGCCGCGATATGTCCGGCGAATTCTGCTCGAGGCGCGTGGAGGAGGGAGAAGGAAGCGAAGACACCGTCGAAGCCGCTGGCTTCTTTCAGGGCGTCGAACGTGGCCACGCGGGCGGCGACGCCCGGTGCCTCGGCGGCGGCGATCATCTCCGGGCTCGCGTCCCAGGCGTGGGTCTCGAATCCGCGCCCGGCCAGATAGCGCGCCGCGTGCCCCGGCCCGCAGCCGAGATCGAGCACGCGCCCGCCTTCGGGCAGCGCGTCGGCGAAGGCGATGAGCGAGGCGGCGGGTTCGGGCTTCACCAGCGCTTCGTATTCAGCCACGCGGGTCGCGTAGGCGGCGAGGGTCTCGTCGTCGCTCATCCCAGGACCCCGGCCAGCAATCCCGCCGTGAGCGAAGCGATGACAAGCGCCGTCAGAAGCAGGCGCAGCTGCATCCACCAGTCGGGCGTGAGCCCCCGGCGATAAAAGAGGTAGTCGAGCGCGAGCAGCCCCGAAAACCCCACGATGAGCATGTCCGCCGAATTGTCAGCCCCGCGCCCCACGAAGAAGAAGCAGAAGAGCGCGGGCAGCGTGGAGAGCGCGTAGCCCCAGCCCTGCCAGTCCTCGGCTTTCGTCGCAAAGCCCCAGAGCACGCCAGACATGAAGCTCAGGATGATCGTGCCATACCAGAGCTGTACGAACGGGCCGATCAGGCGCGGGTTGAGATAGGGCAGCACCGCGGCCCCGAGCTCCGGGAGAAGCGTCGTCAGTGCGCCCCAGAGGAAGGGCAACACCCCGGCCAGGCCGAGCAGGAGGGCAGAACGTGGTACAGTCATGGGCCGGGGTATAGCGCAGCCTCAGGCGCGTTCCATGGCCAGTCGCCCCGCGAGGAGCGCGAAGACACCGGCAAAGGAGCGGTTGAGCCAGGTCAGGACACGCTCGGAGCCGAGGATGAAGGTCCGCACTCGCGCGGCAAAGGCGCCATAGAGCAGGAAGACCGCGTAGGTCATGGCCATGAAGACCCCGCCCAACGTGGCCATCTCGAGCGTCGCCGTGGCCGGATTGCCCGACAGGAACGGCGGCAGCAGCGCGAGAAAGAAGATCGAGAGCTTGGGATTGAGGATGTTGATGAGCGCGCCGCGGCGCGCGATGCGCCAGGGATGCTCGGGGCGGGGATCGGCCTCGATGGAGAGCGCGCCGCCTGCCCTCAGCGCCTGCCAGGCGAGGTAGAGGAGGTAGGCCACGCCTGCGAACTTCACGATCTGGAAGGCCAGCGCAGACGCGTGCAGGAGGGCTGCCAGCCCGAGCGCCGCGGCGAGGAGATGCGGGACGATCCCGAAGGTGCAGCCCAGCGCAGCCCAGCTCGCCGACCGGGCGCCGCGCCCAAGCCCCACCGCTAGCGTGTAGATCACGCCCGTGCCCGGGGCGATGACGACGACGAAGGCGGTGATGAGGAATTGCACGGACATGGGGAGGCTCCTTTGCCCGCACTCAAGCACAGCGCGCAGCAGCGCGCCAATGAATAGCGTTGATGCTTAGGTTCAGCGTTGCGTTTGCAGGATCTCGATGAGCTCGGAGAACTTCGCCCGTTGTTCGCCCGGATCGCCGCTCTGGATGGCGTCTTCCACGCAATGGGCGGCGTGATCCTCGAGGATCAGCTTCTCGACGCCCTTCATGGCTGCGCGGATGGCGGCCGTCTGCAGCAGCACGTCCACGCAATAGCGCTCCTCCTCGATCATCTTGGAAATGCCGCGGACCTGCCCTTCGATCCGCTTGAGGCGCCCGAGCGCCGCGTCCTTGTTGCCCTGCATCCTTGTGCCTCTCACTCGTATACCCTATAGGGGTATATAGTATCCAGATGAGGTCACCATGGCAACCTACCACGTGCGCCAGGACGGGCGCGGGAAAAGCATCGCTGATTACTGGCCGCTCATCGCGCTGGTGGGGGTCTCGGTACTCGCGGGCGCTGCTCTCGCGGCGCAGGGGATGGCGTGGATGCCCGCATTCATGGGCGTCTTCCTCATCATCTTCGCACTGCTCAAGATCTTTGACCTGAAGGGCTTCCGCCGCGGCTTCAAGATGTATGACCTGCTCGCGCGGCGGGTGCCGAACTACGCGCTCGTCTATCCGTTCATCGAGCTTGGGCTGGGGCTCGCTTACCTGAGCGGCGTGTCGCCCACTGCGGTTCAATGGGCGACCGTTGTGGTCTTCGGTTTCGGGACCCTCGGGGTCATCTCGGCACTTCGCCGGGGGCTCGACATCGATTGTCCCTGCATGGGATCGATCCTGTCGGTGCCGCTCTCCACCGTCACGCTGACGGAGGATCTCTCCATGGTGGCGATGGCGGGCCTGATGCTGGCAGGCCTCGCCGCCTGATCACTCTTCTTCGGAATTCGCTTCCACGCGGCGTTCGACACGCGGCTCGTCCCGCGGCTCACGCGGCGGGCGCCCGATGACATCCTTCAGCTCGTCGAGCTCGATGAAGTTGTCCGCCTGCCGGCGCAGTTCATCGGCGATCATGGGGGGAGAGGAGCGGATGGTGGAGACCACGCTCACCCGCACGCCCCGCCGCTGCAGCGCCTCGATCAGCGGACGGAAATCCCCGTCCCCGGAGAAGAGCACGATGTGATCGATGTGCGGCGCAAGCTCCATGGCATCGACCGTGAGCTCGATATCCATGTTGCCCTTGACCTTCCGGCGGCCTTGGCTGTCGGTGTATTCCTTGGCCGGTTTGGTGACCATGGAAAAGCCATTGTAATGCAGCCAATCCACCAGCGGTCGAATGGGAGAGTATTCGTCGTTTTCCAGCAGCGCCGTGTAATAAAAGGCGCGCAGGAGTTTGCCGCGGCGCATGAATTCCTGCCGCAGAAGTTTGTAGTCGATGTCAAAACCAAGTGCCTTGGCGGCCGCGTAAAGGTTCGACCCATCGATGAACAGCGCGAGCCGTTCGTCCCGATAAAACATGATGTGTCCTTCCTATCGCGCCTGTGAGAGGACGGTGAGTGGGGGTCCGTCCGCAGCGCTGAACCATAATTTAGGATTATTCTAAGTGTCACAAGCCAAGAATCACGTGCCCCGACGTCGGCGCTATCTCGTGGCCTTGGGCGCAAACCTCCCATCTTCTTATGGCGCACCGGAAATTTCGCTGCGCAAAGCGGTGAACTTTTTTGCCCAATATGATTGCGATCTCGTGAAATTGAGCAGGTTTTTCGCGACGCCAGCCTTTCCGGCGGGGAACGGCCCAGATTACGTGAATGCTGCCGCGGAAATAGACGGACCGGGCGATACGGCGGATATGCTGGCGCGTCTGCATGCGATCGAGGCGGAGTTCGGCAGGGCGCGGGAAGAGCGCTGGGGCCAGCGCGTGCTCGATCTTGATCTGCTGGCCGCGGGCGTGGCGGTCCTGCCCGATCCGGAAAGCCATGCCGCCTGGCGTGAGCTGCCGCTGTCGGAGCAGATCGCGCGCACGCCCGACAGGCTCATTCTCCCCCACCCCCGACTGCAGGACCGCGCTTTCGTGCTGGTGCCGCTCGCCGAGATCGCGCCCGACTGGCGGCATCCGGTGCTTGGGCAGAGTGTGCGCGAGATGCGCGACGCCTTGCCTGCGGCTGATCTCGAGGCCGTGACGCCGCTTGGCGACTAGGGTGTTTGCCCTTGCACTTTTTCACTTGACAGCCTATTGCAGCCGCTCACCTCACAGGCATTGGAGTACCCATGGCCCGCGTCACCGTTGAAGATTGCGTCGATAAAGTCCCGAACCGCTTCGAGCTCGTCATGCTCGCCGCCCACCGTGCGCGGGAAATCAGCTCTGGCGCGCCGCTGACGCTGGACCGTGACAACGACAAGAACCCGGTCGTGTCGCTGCGCGAGATCGCGGAGGAGACCCAATCCGCCGAAGAGCTCCGCGAACGCCTGATCGAGTCCAACCAGACCCAGATCGAGATCGACGAGCCCGAGGACGACAGCATGTCGCTCCTCATGGGTGCCGAGCAGGACAAGCCTGCCGACGATGACCTCAACGACGAGAAGCTCCTGCGCGCGCTGATGGAAGCGCAAGGCCAGAAGTAAGAGCGCCATGGCGCTGGACCTCGCCGGGCCCGAGGCCCTTCTCGACCGCGTCCACGCCTACAACCCCCGCGCCGACGGGGCGCTCATCGCGAAGGCCTATGCCTTTGGCAAGGAGATGCACGAGGGGCAGATGCGCCGCTCGGGCGAGCCCTATTTCACGCATCCCGTGGCGGTGGCCGAGATCCTCGCCGAGCAGAAGCTCGACGACACGACCATCGTCACGGCGCTCCTCCATGACACCGTCGAAGACACCCGGGCGAGCTACACGCAGGTGGCCGAGCAATTCGGCACCGGGATCGCTGAGCTCGTCGACGGTGTCACCAAGCTGACCCAGCTGCAGCTCTCCTCTACGGAAACGAAGCAGGCGGAGAATTTCCGCAAGCTCTTCATGGCGACTTCCCGAGATATCCGCGTGGTGCTCGTGAAGCTCGCCGACCGTCTCCACAACATGCGCACCATGAAGTCCATGCCGCCCGAGAAGCAGCAGCAGAAGGCGCGGGAGACGATGGATATCTACGCGCCGCTCGCGGGCCGGATGGGCATGCAGTCCATGCGCGAGGAGCTCGAGGATCTCTCCTTCATCGTGCTCAACCCCGACGGACGCCATTCCATCATCCGCCGCTTCATCTCGCTCCAGAAAGAGACAGGCGACGTGATGACGAAGATCATCGCCGACATCCGCGCGGAGATGCAGAAGGAGGGGATCGAAGCCGAGGTCGCGGGGCGCGCGAAAAAGCCCTATTCGATCTGGCGCAAGATGCAGACCAAGCAGCTCAGCTTCTCGCGCCTTTCCGACATCTACGGCTTCCGCGTCATCGTGCGGTCCGAGGCCGATTGCTACCGTGCGCTGGGCGCCATCCACCAGCGTTGGCGCGCGGTGCCCGGTCGCTTCAAGGATTACATCTCCCAACCGAAGACGAACGGCTACCGGTCGGTGCACACCACCGTTTCAGGCCGCAATGGCCGGAAGGTGGAGGTGCAGATCCGCACGCAGGAGATGCACGAAGTGGCCGAGTCGGGTGTGGCGGCGACGTGGTCTTACCGGGACGGCGAGCGCGTGGAAAACCGCTTTGCCGTGGACCCCACCCAGTGGATGGAGCGCATCTCCGAGCATTTCGATGTGGACGCCGATGACGAAGATTTCCTCGAAGCGGTCAAGCTCGAAATGTACTCCGACCAGGTCTTCGCCTTCACGCCCAAGGGCGACGTGATCCGCCTTCCCAAGGGCGCCACACCGCTCGATTTCGCCTACGCGGTCCACACTCGCATCGGCAACCAGACAGTGTCGGCCAAGGTCGACGGAATCCGTGTCCCGCTCTGGACCCGGCTCAGGAACGGGCAGAGCGTGGAGATCATCACCGCCGAAGGCCAGCGCCCGCAGGCCACCTGGATCGACATCGCCTCCACCGGTCGCGCCAAATCCGCCATCCGCCGGTCACTGCGCGAGGAGGACCGGCAGCGCTTCATCAAGCTCGGCCGCGAACTTACCCGCACGAGCTTCGAGGCCGTGGGCCGCTCGGCCACGCTCAAGGCCCTGCGCACGGCGGCCAAATCGCTCGGCATCGAAAGCGCCGACGAGATGCTTGCCCGCGTGGGCGCCTCCGAGCTCGCCTCCCGCGAGGTGGTGCAGGCGGTCTATCCCGATCTCGCGCCCAAGCCCCGCGCCGAGATCGATCCCAAGCGCGCCGTCCTCGGCCTCGATGCCGACCAGAGCTTCCATCGCGCGCCCTGCTGCCAGCCCGTCCCGGGCGAGCGCATCGTGGGCATCACCTACCGCGGCAAGGGCGTGGTCGTGCATGCGATCGACTGCGAAAACATGCAGCTCTACGAGGACGAACCGGAGCGCTGGGTAGACCTCCGCTGGCAGGAAGGGCGGCACGGGGTTTCCAACACGGTGAGCGTCGAGGTCACCATCTCCAACGATGCCGGCGTCCTCGGCCGCATTTGCACGCTCATCGGCGAGCAGAACGCCAATATCAGCGACCTGACGTTTCTCGATAAGAAACCAGATTTTTATCGTCTCGTGATCGATATCGACCTACGTGATCAGGTGCATTTGCATACGGTCATGACCGTGCTCGAGGCGGACGCCAACGTTGCCGAGGTTGCCCGATATCGGAACCCGGCCCGCTTGACCTCCGGAGCCGATAGGGCACAAGCGTCCTGACGTAGGAGGGGAGGACCTTTTGGTCTTCAAAAGACGCGACAAGCTCAGCTTTTGGCGCCGGGTGAAGGATTTCCTTTATCCGAAGGGCGGCTGGATGCGCGCCTTTGAATACGTGAAGCTCCGCCTGCGACGCCTGCCGGACCCGCCAGAGAAGATCGCGCGCGGCATCTGGGCCGGGGTCTTCACCGCCTTCACACCGTTCTACGGCCTCCACTTCATCTTTTCGGTGATGCTGGCCTATGCCATGCGCGCCAATATCATCGCTGCGCTCCTCGCGACCTTCTTCGGCAATCCGCTGACCTACGTCCCCATCGGGGTCATCGCGCTCCAGACCGGTTACTTCATGCTGGGCATCCGCCCGCGCGAGGACATCGACCGCTCTCTCGGAGGACAGTTCTCCGATGCCTTTGGCGACCTCTGGCACAATTTCATGGCGCTCTTCACGAGCGAGATCGCGCGTTGGGACGGGCTCCTGAAATTCTGGGACGACGTCTTCTTTCCCTATCTCGTCGGCGGGATCGTCCCGGGCGTGGTCTGCGCCACGGTCTGCTACTATCTCTCTGTGCCGGTGATCCGCGCCTACCAGAACCGGCGCAAGGGCATGATGCGCGCCAAGCTTGCCGAGATCAAAGAGAAGGCCAAATCCAAGGCCGTACACAAGAAGCTGAAAGACCAGGAAGGCTCGGGATGACGACGCTCCCCTACCAGCGCCTCGGCGTGAACATCGATCACGTGGCCACCGTGCGGAACGCGCGCGGGGGCGACTATCCGGATCCGCTGCGCGCCGCCAAGATCGCCGAAGAGGCCGGCGCCGACGGCATCACCGCCCATCTGCGCGAAGACCGCCGCCATATCAGCGACGCCGATATCGAGGGGCTCATGGACGTCCTTTCGGTGCCGCTCAATTTCGAGATGGCCGCCACCGACGAGATGCAGAAGATCGCGCTCCGCCACAAGCCGCACGCCGTCTGCATCGTGCCCGAAAAGCGCGAGGAGCGGACGACGGAGGGCGGCCTCGAAGTCGCGCGGGAGGAGAACCGCCTCGCGCATTACATCGCGCCTCTCCGCGACGCGGGCTGCCGCGTATCGATCTTCATCGCAGCCGACATGCGCCAGATCGAGGCCGCGCACCGCATCGGCGCGCAGGTGATCGAGCTCCACACCGGCGCCTATTGCGACGCCATCGCCGAGGGCGATGACACCACGCGCGACCGGGAATTGAAGGCGCTGACCGAGATGTCCACGTTCGCCCATTCTCTCGGGCTCGAGGTCCATGCCGGGCACGGGCTGAGCTACGAGAGCGTGAGCCCGATCGCGGCACTGCCCGAGGTACGCGAGCTGAATATCGGGCATTACCTCATTGGAGAGGCGATCTTCCGCGGGCTCAAGCCCGCCATCCTCGAGATGCGCCGCCTCATGGAGGCTGCCCGCACCGGGGCCGCTGCCTGATCCATGCCGGAGCCCACTGTCAATCTCCTGCGCTATTCGCTGTGGTTTCTCGGCACGGGCTTCGTGCTGACGCTTTTTGTGATCCTCTTCCAGCAGGCCTTCGGGATCGGGCTCGGCATGGCGTTCATGCCGATCCTGCCCGCGATCGTGGCGGCCATGGTGGAGGGGTCGAAATACGCCAAGTCGACCCGCACCCCGATCCCCGACCCCTGGAAGGCCGCAGGTGCGATGACGGGCCTTTCGATCGCGCTGACGGCGCTTCTCATCGTCACAACGGCCCTGCCCACCATGGGCACCGACGCCTTCGATCTCACGGCGCTCGTCATGGTGCTGGGGATCTATGCGGCGTTCTGGCTCGTCTCCAATCGCCTCTTCCTGAGCATGGGCGCCCGCAATGAATGGGCCAGCCAAGACCGCGGCAGCTCCTGACAGGGCGCCTCGCATATCTCGCAGGCTGGCAGGCGAACCTGCGCTGGGTCCTGCTTTTCGTGGGCCTCGTCCTTGCCGCGTGGGCGCTCTGGCAGCTTGAAGGCCACAGGCCAGACGCAGAGGTCACCCGCGGCGGCGTGGGCACGACACCGGTCACCGAGTGGCGCGTCGAGGACCCAATCGCCACCGTCGTCGTGGCCCACGGCTTTGCCGGCTCCCGCCCGCTCATGAATGCCTTTTCCTGGACCCTCGCGGGCGCAGGCTACAACGTCACTGCGTTCGATTTCGAAGGGCACGGGACGAACCCCGTACCGATGCAGGGGGACGTGAACGAGATCGAGGGCGTCACCGCGCGCCTCGTGGCCGAAACGCGCGCGGTGATGGATGCGGCGGGCCCCGCGCCCGCGCTGCTGGGCCATTCCATGGCCACCGACGTCCTCATTCGCGCGGCCGAGGGCCGCGAGACCGGGCCGGTCGTGGCCATCTCGGCTTTCTCGGGCGCCGTCACGCCCACCCATCCGCCCAACATGCTGCTCATCGCGGGCGAATGGGAGGGCCGCCTGATCGACTTCGGTCGCGAGGCGATCCAGCAGGTCGATGCCGAGGCCACAGAGGGCGAGGTCGTCGGAGGGCGCATGGCCCTCATCGCCCCGAACGTGGAGCATGTGGGCATTCTCTTCGCCCCGTTCACGCTGCGCGAGACGCTCGACTGGCTCGATGACTTCTACGGCGTGGCGCGCCCAGCACCCGCGCTCGCCACCATCGGCTATCCCGTGCTCGTGCTGCTGGGGGCACTGATGGTGCTCTGGCGCCCCATCACCACGCTCTTACCGGCAGGCCCCGCTGACCGTGAGGCGGCGGCAGCCGTGCCCCGCAAGGCGCTCCTCTGGTGCGCGGTCTTCCAGCTCTTCACGCCCATCGCCGTCTACTGGATCGAGCTCGGTGTGCTGCCCGTCCTCGTCGCCGATTACCTCGCGCTGCACTTGGGCTTTGCGGGCCTCATGCAGCTCCTGATCCTGCGCCATTTCGGCGTCCGCTTCGGCCGCCTTGCCTACCTCCCGGCCGCTTCTCTCCTCGCCTGGGGGCTCGGCGTCTTCGGGCTCGCCATCGACACGTATCTGGCCAACTTCCACCCCAACGCCGAGCGCGCGCTCATCCTCGCGGCCCTCGCGCTGGGCGCGGTGCCCTACATGGTCGCCGATGCCGTGGCCACCCAGGGCGGGCGCGGCAAGCTTTGGCACCGCCTCATTCTGCGCACGGCCTTCTTCGCCTCTCTCGGTCTGGCCATCGCGCTCGATTTCGAGCGGCTCTTCTTCCTCTTTCTGATCGCGCCGGTGATCCTGCTCTTCTTCCTCATATTCGGGATGATGGGCCGCTGGACCGCCGATCGCGCGGGCCCGCTCGCTCCGGGCGTGGCGCTGGGGCTCATCCTCGCCTGGTCGCTCGGCGTCACCTTCCCTCTCTTCGAAGCCTGACCCATAGTCGCGGCATGATTCTGGGCATCGGCACCGACCTCGCCAATATCGAGCGCATCGAGCGCACGCTGGCGCGCTTCGGCGACCGCTTCCGCAACCGTGTCTTCACCGATATCGAGCAGGCCAAGGCCGAGCGGCGCGCCGATACGCCGGGCACCTACGCCAAGCGCTGGGCAGCCAAGGAGGCGTGTTCCAAGGCGCTGGGCACGGGGCTGCGCATGGGCATCGCCTGGAAGGACATGGCCGTCACCAACCTGCGCTCGGGCCAGCCCGTCATGCACGTCACCGGCTGGGCCGCCGCGCGCCTCGACGAGATGACGCCCGAGGGTCACGAGGCCATCATCCACGTCACGCTCACCGATGATCACCCCTGGGCGCAGGCCTTCGTTCTCATTGAAGCACGCCCCCTCGGAGCGGCCCCGCGTCCGCTTGACTTGGTGCCGCGCAAACCCCAGTAGAGCGCACGCATCACGAGGAGAGCCGCGCGATGGCCGAGGCCGCCAAGGAAAAGCAGAATCCGATTATCGAGACGGTCAAGACGATCGTCTACGCGCTGCTCATCGCGGGTATCTTTCGGACGTTCTTTTTCCAGCCGTTCTGGATCCCCTCGGGCTCCATGAAGGACACGTTGCTCATCGGGGATTTCCTCTTCGTCAACAAGATGGCCTACGGCTACAGCTACGCCTCCTGCCCCACCATCATCATCCCCCAGCTCGGGATCGACGTGGACGCCGAAGACTTCTGCGGCGTCTTCAAGGGCTCCGAAAACCGCCTCTTCGGCGGCGCGCCCGAGCGTGGCGACGTGGTGGTCTTTCGCCACCCCGTCACGGGCCGCGATTTCATTAAGCGCCTGATCGGTCTGCCCGGCGACGAGGTGCAGCTGCGCGACGGCATGCTCTTTCTGAACGGCACGGCGGTGGAGCGCGTGGAAGCCGCGCCCTTTATCGAGACTTTCGCGCCCCAAGGCCCCCAGGGGCAGACGCCCTTCTGCGCCAATGGCGCCGTGGGCGAGGGCGGGGAATGCATCAAGGAGGCCGTCCGCGAGACGCTCCCCGGCGGCGCCAGCTACCGGGTGCTCAATATCGGCGCGCGCGCGGCCGACAACACCCCCGTCTACACCGTGCGCCCCGGTCACTTCTTCTTCCTCGGGGACAACCGCGACAATTCCACCGACAGCCGCTTTGCCCAGGCCGTGGGCGGGGTGGGCCAGGTCCCGCTGGAGGATATCGTGGGCCGCGCGGACCGGATCATGTTCTCCTCGGCGGGCCGCTCCATCCTGTTCTTCTGGACGTGGCGGAGCGACCGGTACTTCAAGGCAATCGAGTGAAGCTCTCCGCCGAGGTCCGCGCCTTCGAGGACCGCATCGGTCATGCCTTCGCACGGCCCGAGCTTCTGGTGACCGCGCTCACCCATGCCTCGCTCAGCTCCGAGACCCGCTCGGACAATGAACGCCTCGAATTCCTCGGGGATCGCGTGCTCGGCCTTGTGATGGCAGAGGCGCTGCTCGACGCCGATGGCGCGGCCTCCGAGGGACAGCTCGCCCCGCGCTACAACGCCCTCGTCAGGAAGGAGACCTGCGCAGAGGTGGCCCGCGCATGCGGGCTGGGCGAAGTGCTCAAGCTGGGCCGTTCCGAGATGCTGTCCGGCGGGCGCAAGAAGGATGCGCTCCTGGGGGACGGGATGGAGGCGGTGATCGCCGCCGTCTATCGCGACGGCGGGATGGATGCCGCGCAGGCGCTCGTGCTGCGGCTCTGGGGAGATCGCATCACCGAGGTCGAAACCGACGCCCGGGATGCCAAGACCACGCTGCAGGAATGGGCGC
This sequence comes from Pseudomonadota bacterium, assembly GCA_038533575.1. NCBI lineage: Bacteria > Pseudomonadati > Pseudomonadota > Pseudomonadota bacterium. The sequence continues at coordinate 410,288 of JBCAYL010000002.1, forward strand.
AGGCCCGGAAGATGCCGCCGCCGGCCTATACCGAGCTCGCCCGCTCGGGCCCCGATCACGCGCCGGAATTCACCATCGAGGCGCGGCTCGAAGACGGCACGACCGCCAAGGCCAAGGCAGGCAACAAGCGCCAGGCAGAGCAGGCCGCCGCCCGGGCGCTTCTCGAGAAGGTCGGGGCGTGAAGCTCCGGCTGGAGACGCGGGACGACATCGCAGCCATCCGCGAGCTTACCTATGCCGCTTTCGCCACGACGGCCTGGTCCGACGGGACCGAGGGCGCGATCCCGGAAAAGCTGCGCGCCGCCGGCGACCTCGCCCTCTCCCTCGTGGCGGAGATCGACGGCGTGCTGGTGGGCCAGGTCTGCGTTTCGCCGGCCCGCGTGGGCGGCGCTGCCGGCTGGTACGGGATCGGGCCCATCGCCGTCCTCCCCGACCACCACAGGCAGGGCATCGGAAGCGCGCTCATGCACGGGGCCACCGGCTGGGCACTGGGCCAGGGAGCTGCGGGCCTCGTGCTCACCGGGAGCGATGCATATTATCCCCGCTTCGGCTTCGAGAGCGGCTTCGTGAGCTACCTCGAGACGCCCCCGCAATATTGCCTGCGCCTCGTCCTCCACGGCCCGCCCGCCACCGGTGAGATCACCTTCGCCCCCGCACTCCAAGAGGCAGGCTGAGGCGCGGGCTGCCCCTGCGGATGCCTCCGGCGGAGGTACGGGGCACAAAGAAGCTTGGGGCCTGTCCCGCCTCTGGCATCGCATCTCCGGCAGCTTGGCACGTCGCCCTGTTTCTTTGTGCTGCGTACCTCGGGGGTGTGGGGGCTGGCCCCCACGAACGGGCCCACGCGCGCGATTGAAAGCGGCAGGGCGCTGGGGTAAGAGCGCGGGTCTATTTGAAACGGGACCGGCATGACCGAGACAGAGAACACGCGCGCGGGCTTCGTGGCCCTCATCGGGGAGCCCAATGCCGGTAAGTCCACGCTGCTCAACTGGATGGTGGGCGCCAAGGTCTCAATCGTCACCCACAAGGTGCAGACGACGCGGACGCGGATCCGTGGCGTGGCGCTCGAAGGATCGAGCCAGATCGTCTTCGTGGACACGCCCGGCATCTTCAAGCCGCGCCGCAGGCTCGATCGCGCCATGGTCACCGCCGCCTGGGGCGGGATGGCCGATGCCGATGTCACCGTGCTCCTCGTCGAGGCCCATCGCGGGCTGACACCCGGCGTTCGCCAGATCGTCGAGGCACTCGAGGACCGGCCCGGGCGCCTTGTGCTGGCCATCAACAAGATCGACCGGGTGGAAGCGCCGAAGCTCCTGGCGCTCGCGGAGGAGCTCAACGCGCTCCGGACCTTCGAAGAGACCTTCATGATCTCCGCCGAGCGCGGCCATGGCTGCGCCGATCTCAAGGCCTGGCTCGCGCGCGAGGTGCCCAAGGGCCCCTGGCTCTACCCGGAGGATCAGATCGCCGATCTCCCGCTCCGCATGATCGCCGCGGAGATGACCCGCGAGAAGCTCACGCTGCGCCTCCACCAGGAGCTCCCTTACCAGCTCACCGTGGAAACCGAGGCTTGGGAGGAGCGCGAGGACGGTACCGCCCGCATTGACCAGGTCATTTACGTCATGCGGGACGGCCACAAGGGGATCGTGCTCGGCAAGAAGGGCGAGACGGTGAAGGCGATCAGCCAGGCGGCGCGGGGCGAGCTTGAGGAATTCCTCGGCCGCAAGGTCCACCTCTTCGTGCAGGTGAAGGTCCGGCCCGGCTGGCTCGAGGAGCGCGCGCGCTACGCCGAGATGGGCCTCGAGTTCCGCGATGGGGACGCGTGAGGCTCGCCGCCGACATCTGGGTCGCGGCCTATCTGCAGCGGCTGCGCCTGAGCGACATTGCGGCCTTCGTCGTCCAGAAGGGCGACGCGACCGCGGGGGCCGTGCTCGTGAAGCAATCCACCCTCGATGGCGCGGCCACCTGCTACCAGCGCACGTTCGACCTGATGACGGGAGAACGCCGCTGGATGGAACTCGCGCGCGGCGCGGAGGCCGAGGTGGACGCGGCCATCGCGGGCCAGCGGCGCTACGACCCCGATCTCTGGGTGATCGAGGTCGAGGATCGCGCGGGCCGGCACCTCCTCGACGAACCGGGGCTCTCGGAATGATCGAGTGGCGCGATGAGGGCCTGCTCCTCACCGTGCGCCCCCATGGCGAGGGCTCCGCGATCATCCATGTCCTCACCGCCCAGCATGGCCGCACGCCCGGCGTCGTGCGCGGCGGCGCGAGCCGCAAGATGGCGCCCCTCCTCCAGCCCGGCGCGCAGCTCGACGTGACATGGAAGGCGCGCCTCGAAGACCATCTGGGCGCCTACAGCGTGGAGCCCATCCGGTCCCGCGCCGCGGGTCTCATGGGCGACGCGATGGCGCTCGCGGGGCTCCAATCGGCCACGGCGCTCGCGGCGCTCCTGCTGCCGGAACGGGAAGCCGCGCCCGAGGCCTATGCGCGGACGACGGAGCTCCTCGATCTCATGGCGGTGACGGACGCCTGGCCACTCGCGTACCTGCGCTGGGAGCTCGGTCTGCTCGAGCTCATGGGCTACGGCCTCGATCTCGCCCGTTGCGCCGTCTCGGGCGCCACGGAGGGCCTCGCCCATGTCTCGCCTAAGACTGGCCGCGCCGTGGCGGCCGGGGCCGCGGGGGACTGGGCTCCCCGGCTCCTGCCGCTGCCCGCGCCCTTGAAGCCGGGCGGCGACGGCTCTGATGCGGAGATCGCCGAGGCTCTGGGCACGACCGGTTTCTTTCTCGACAAGGCGTTGGGGCAGGGGGAACTGCCGGCGGCGCGGCAACGCCTGCGCGCGGCGCTTGAGCGATCAGGAGGCTGAGCCGCCCGCCGCTCTGCCCGCGGCACGAAAGACCATCTCGCGCCCGTCCTCGCCGGAGAGAAGGAGAACGTCGCCGCTCACCTCCGCGATGGCCATGGCGCTCAGCGCCTCGAAGAACCGCGTTTCCGCGGCAAGCTCCGGGCAGGCGCGGCGCGTGGCGGCGAGGGGGGCCGATCTCGATCCAGGGATAGGGCGCGCTTTGCGTCGCGTTGAAGGCGTTGCAGGGGCCGCGCCCGGTGACCCGGCCGGCATCCGGGAAGGAGAGCGTGGCCTCGGCCGTCCACGGCGCGCCGTCGAGCTCCACCAGATGCCATGTCTCGGACGGGTCGAGAAATCCCGAGATCGTCTCATCGGGCCCGCATGCTGCGAGGATCGGCAGGGTCAGGAGCGGCAATAGGGCCCGCGTGAGGCTCATCCCTTGGCGTCCACCACGAACCGCGCGGAGGCGAGAAGGGCCTCCCGCCCCGAGATCGGCGTGGCCCCGTAGAGCGCGCGCGCCTCACTGTCATCCGTCGGGGTCCGAACTCCCATGGAGGGCAACACGCCCCGCACCGCCGGGTCAAAGAGCGCAATGAGGCGCAGCAGCCATTTCGGCGCGACGGTGGTGGCGATCTTCTTCTGCGGGTAGGTCTCCTTGAGGAGCTGCGCCATCTCCGGCATCGACCACGTGCTCTCGGCGGCGATGATGCGCTTGCCGATGGTGGCGTCCTTGGTCAGCGCATCGACGTGATAGCGGCTCACATCGGCGACATCGACCACCGGGAAGGAGATGTCGGGCACGGCCGGATCCTTGCCCGCGAGAATGCGCTCCACGAGCTGGAGCGAAGTCCCGTAGGCGCTGTCCATCGGGCGGCCCGCCACGAGGCCGGGATTGATGACCGTCATCCGCATCTCCGGATGCTTTCCCACGAACTCCCAGGCTGCGCGTTCGGCGAGGGTCTTTGACTTCACGTAGGCCGAGGCCGCGGGATGATCGATCTCCGTCCAGTCTGCGGCGTTGTAGCGATGGCCGCTCGGGCGCTTGGCATAGACGACGGCGGCGGTGGAGGAGGTGAGGATGAAGCGCGTCACGCCGGCGGCCTGCGCGGCTTTCAGTGCGCGTAGCGTGCCGTGCACGGCCGGGCGGATGAGATCATGCTCGTTCTTGGGCTGCGCCATGGGAAAGGGCGAGGCCGTGTGGATCACAGCATCGACGCCCACCATGGCCTCGGGCCAGCCGTCATCGGCGGAGAGGTCCAGCGTGACGAAGCTCAGCCTGTCCTGCACGTCATCGCCGCCCACGGCGGCCCGCACCTCGGCCTGCCTGCCGGGGCTGCGGAGAGACCCGCGTACGGTGTGCCCGGCTGCGAGAAGATCATGCGCGATTCGCTTGGCAATGAAACCGGTAATGCCAGTCAGAAGGATCATGCGACGTCACCCCTGCGCGTTCCCTTTGCAGAGGCCACCCATGCGCCTCCACCCCGACTCAACCTAAGAGATAGGAGGGCGGGGCGGAAAGTATGATTTGGTGAGAATTCCTCAAAACATGTTGAGAAAGCCTCATTTTCGCTCGAAGTGGCGCAACGTCATGGGCCCCATGGGCCCCATGGGCCCCATGGGCCACGGAGGCCTCGTACGGCGCGCGAGTGACGGTGAGAGCCCTCTGAAGGCGGCACGGCTGAGGCCTTGTCAGGCCCTCACCGTCCGCGCTGCTGAACGCAAGGCCCCTTCAGAACCCGACGCAATCCTCGTCGACCCGCTCAGGCGAGCAGGCGGCGGGCAATGACCTGTGCCTGGATCTCTGCCGCACCTTCAAAGATGTTGAGGATCCGCGCGTCGCAGAGGATGCGGCTGATCTTGTATTCCAGCGCAAAGCCGTTGCCGCCATGGATCTGCAGCGCATTGTCGGAGGCCGCCCAGGCCACGCGGGCACCGAGCAGCTTGGCCATGCCAGCCTCGAGGTCACAGCGGCGGCCTTCGTCCTTCTCCACGGCGGAGAAATAGGTGAGCTGCCGCGCGACCATGATCTCCACCGCCATCATGGCGAGCTTCGAGGCCACGCGCGGGAATTCGATGATCGACTTCCCGAAGGCCTGCCGGTCGAGGGCGTATTTCATCCCTTCGTCGAGCGCCGATTGCGCCACGCCCACCGCGCGGGCGGCGGTCTGGATGCGGGCGCTCTCGAAGGTCTCCATGAGCTGCTTGAAGCCCTTGCCCTCCTCGCCGCCGAGGAGGTTCTCGCCCTTCACTTTGAAATCATCGAAGTTGAGCGTGTATTCCTTCATGCCGCGGTAACCCAGCACCTCGATCTCTCCGCCGGAGATGCCGGGATCCTGCCAGGGCTCTGCGTCCGTGCCGGGCGTCTTTTCAGCGAGGAACATGGAGAGGCCGCGATAGTCGGTCGTGTCGGGCACGGTGCGCGCGAGCACGGTCATCACGTGCGTGCGCGAGGCGTGGGTGATCCACGTCTTGTTGCCGTTGAGGATCCAGTCGCCGTTGTCGTCCTTCTTGGCGCGGGTCTTGAGCGCGCCGAGGTCGGAGCCGGTATTGGGCTCGGTGAAGACGGCCGTGGGCAGGATTTCCGCCGAGGCGAGGCCCGGCAGCCACTTTTCCTTCTGCTCTTCCGTGCCGCCGCAGAGGATCAGCTCGGCGGCGATCTCGGAGCGCGTCGCGAGCGAGCCCACGCCGATATAGCCGCGGGAGAGCTCCTCGGAGACGACGCACATGGAGGCCTTGGAAAGACCGAGCCCGCCGTGCTCCTCCGGGATGGTGAGGCCGAAGACGCCCATTTCCGCGAGCTCCTCGATCGTCTCCATCGGGATGAGTTCGTCCTTCAGGTGCCATTCATGGGCGAAGGGCTCCACGCGGTCGATGGAGTAGCGGCGGAACTGCTCGCGGATCATTTCGAGCTCTTCATCGAGGCCGGAGCGGCCCACGATCGTATTCTGCTGCTCCTGCATGAGCGCCACGAGGCGAAGGCGCGCGGCCTGCGTGTTGCCCGCATTGCAGAGCGTCATGACCGCCGGCGCCATGAGCGCGCGCTGGTCTTCCTGGCTGAGGCCGATGTCTTGCAGGCGCACGACCTCGCCTTGGTTCATCTGGATGCCGCCGTAGATCTGCCAGAGGTATTCCCCGAAGGCGATCTGGTGTATGAGCTGCTCCATCTCGCCGAACTGGCCCTCAGCGTCGAGCTTCTCGGCCCAGGCCTGCATCTGCGCGAGGCTTTCGGCGTAGGTGGCCAGCCATGCAAGGCCATGGGCGGCGGTCTGGTGCGCATCGACGAGCGCGCCGGAGACGCGGCCCTCTTCTGTCACCATGCTGCGCAGCGCGTCCTTGGCGGCGGAGGTCACGGCCTGGACCGGGCCCATGGCATCGCGCGTCAGTCCCAGCAGGTCCGCCAGGATGGGCGTCTCGATCTGGATTTGTCCGTCATGGGCCATGGGATCCTCCGTTTCAGCTCTGCCGTGAGCTAGTGTGTTTGCAGGTGCAGCGCAACAATAATTCGCCAGTTTATTTACAAGCGCATGAAAGTGTCGCGGCCGATTTCGGCTGCGGCGGCGCGCCGGGCGGCGTAGACCCCTTTCTATGCTGGATACCGTCACGATCCTACCGCTTCTTCTCGCGGCCTTCACGGTCGCCTTCGCCGCGGGCGTCATCAAGGGCATCGTGGGCTTTGCCATGCCCATGGTGCTGATCTCGGGCCTCTCGACCTTCATGCCGCCCGAACAGGCGCTGGCCGGGCTCATCCTGCCCACGCTGGTGACGAACGGGCTCCAGGCGCTGCGGCAGGGCCCGCGCGCCGCCTGGGCCTCGATCCGGCGCTTCCGGCTCTTTCTCGCGGTCGGCGCCGTGGCCCTCATCGCGGCCTCGCAGCTCGTGCTCGTCATTCCCCAGAAGGTGTTCCTCCTCGGCCTCGGCATCCCCGTGACGCTGTATGCCCTTGCCACGCTCGCGGGCGTGCCGATGACGCTGAGCGCGCGAAGCAAGGCAGTGTCGGTGGGCATGGGCGCCTTCGCGGGCGCCGTGGGCGGGCTCTCCGGCGTCTGGGGGCCCATGACCGTGGCCTACCTAACAGCCTACGACCTCCCCAAGGCAGAGCAGATGCGCGTGCAAGGGGTGATCTACGGCCTCGGGGCAGTGCTGCTTGTGGGGGCGCACACGGCCTCGGGTGTCTTCAACGCGCAAAGCGCGCAATTCTCCGCGCTCCTCGTGGTGCCCGCCGTGGCGGGTCTTGCCGTGGGCTTCGCGATCCAGGACCGGATGGACCAGCGCCGCTTCAAGCAGGCCACGCTGCTGGTTTTGACGGTGGCGGGGCTCAACCTCATTCGCCGCGGCCTTCTCGGCTGAGCGACGCCGCGGCGCGGACTGCTGCATCCGCGAGGCGGGCTTACGAGCTAGTGGCAGAGGGCTTATTTGTGCGGAATTTCCCGTGTGGCTGCTCTGTCGCGGGCCTCACGCAAATGAGGGACGAGGCCGGGGCGTTCCGCCTTTTTGAAATGGTCAGTGGACAAGGCCGTGCCGCGCCGTCTTACTGATGGCGCGGTCTGGCGTAATTAAAGGCGTCCTGTGAGCGACAGGTGCCTTTGGTTCCATACGAACGAGTCGAGGGGGCTTTGCGATGCCGCAACTTGGAAAGATCGGCGGCTTGGCCGCCCTTTACCTCGGGCTGGCCTACGCGGCCGGGATCGGGATCTTCCTCGTGGTTCTCGATCTGCCGAGCATCACCACGACCGAAGGGAAGCTCGAGCTCATCGCCGCCAACGCACGCCTCTACCACCTCATGCATCTGGCGATCTACGTTGTCTTCGGCGTCGCCCTTACGGCGTTTGTTCTTGCTTTGCAGGAGACCCTGAAGAGCGCGGCCCCGGCCTCCGTTCGCGTCGCGGCCGTGCTCGGGTTCATCTGGGCCGGGCTCCTGATCGCCAGCGGGATGGTCACGATCGCGGGGATCGCCCCCGCGCTTGAGCTCTTTGAAACCGACCCCGGCGCGGCGGCGCTCTATTGGTCCGGTATCGAGACGGTCGCGGACGGGATCGGCCTCGGCCAAGGAGAGATCCTCGGCGGCTTGATGACCCTGATCTTCTCGATCGCGGCCCTGCGCGGCGGCATCTTCCCGAAGATCCTGAACTATCTCGGGATCGTGGTCGGGGTAGCGGGGACGATCTCGGTCGTTCCCGGACTGCACGACATGGCAGCCCTCTTCGGGATCACCCAGCTCGTCTGGTTTCTCTGGTTGGGCGTAGTCCTCCTACGCCGCTGACAGAGCACTTGAGTTGGCCGAACACCGTCAACCCGCGCCTATGTCGCCACGCGCGACGATGGGTTGGTGTCGCCACAGTAGGATTGTCGCCTTGTCGAGGGCCCAAGCCTTGCCGAAAAGCTACTTCGCAAACAATGAACGAAGCGGCGCGGAAGCCCATCCATAGGCCTTGAAGATCAGCTCAAGGATTTCGCCGCTCTTCTCAATGAACCCCGGTTTCTGGCTCTCATCGTGCAGCTTTTTCACCTTCGCCTTAAGCTCTTCAATCTCCGCTTCGGAAACCTTTGCGTCCTTCGCAGACTCTTCGAGATGCTGCACAAAGCTGACCCACGCAGCGTCTGACTCTGTCACCTTTGTTGAAGCGTCAGATACGATCTTGTTTCTGTCGCCTTGCGTCGCTGAGCCTACGGCGACCGAACCCGAAGTGACGTTGATGTTCATCTCAGTTTTCTTGGTCATCAGGCTGCTCCACTCGCTTGGCCGCGTACACGGTTCATTGCACCCTGAACCACGCTGCCCATGCTGACTTTTCCACCAGAGATGTTGATGTTCATGATCTGCGCTTTCTGCTCTCGCAGGGTGCTTGTATCGATCCCGGCTGCGTCCAATTCGTCAGCCACTGTGTCAAACACGGTTTCATGCGCCCATCGTAGGCGCGTATAGACGTCCATTTCCTGGTAGTCGCTGCGATAAGGGGTGAAGAGAAATCGCGCTGGGAAGGATTTGTTGCGGAGCCAGTAAATCGGCCAGAGAAATACGGCGACGGGCGCCACCGCAAGAAAGACAAGTTTTCGGTTCTTTGTGATCGGTCCTTTTTCGAACAGCCACCAGCGGACGGAGTGCATGTCTCCGATCTGTTGAGTTCTGATGATCAGGCTGGGTTCTGACACGCGTGTGGTGGACGAGACGCTGATGAGATTAAACGCGCGGGGATCGTTTACCCTGAGGTTTCGGTCGCGGTCGGTTATGACAAGCGTGTTGGTATTGGAGCCAAGTCCTTTCGCCTGCATCGCGTTGCCGATGGCGTCGACAAGTCTGCTGCTGATGTCACTGTCATGACTGAAGGCATGTTCGAACGTTCCGCGTGCAATGCCGAGGTAGTTGAAAGCATCCATCCGGCGGAAGTTGAACTTGCCGGAGCCGGCGGCATTTTCGATCCTGCGTAGCGCTGAATATGAAAAGGCGATGCTCCCTAACACCCAGATGGCGGGAAGTCCGTATATCAACAACAGATCGAGGCCGCTGAAAGAGTTCCAGAGGGATCGGTAGTACACCTCGAGATAATATGATTGCCCGATCGAGAAGTAGAGAAGACCGACAATGAGCAAGAGAATAAGGCTCACCCGGTCTTTGAGGATGTCCTCATTATTCATGGCGGCACCTGCAAATGACATTCTGAAATGCAGAAATGGTCGTCGAAAATGACGGCGCGCGCAACCTTGCCGTGTTCCGGCGCTCAATCTAGGCGTGAAACCCCCGCAAACACTGCTGTATATTCTGCCAAGCGCCCTAAAATGTGGCGTGTGCGCGGGTGGTAAGGCGTCGTGGTGCAATGGGCCGACGCCGCGTCGACCCGTTTAAGGGCTCACCCGATCGCCACCGCTTTCACGTCGTCGTCGATATGGGGCAGGTATTGCTCGAAGTTGTCGGAGAACATCTGCACGAGCTTTTCGGCCTGCTTATCGTAGGCCGTGCCGTCGTCCCAGGTGCGGCGGGGGGTAAGGAGGAGGTCGGCGACGCCGGGCACGCTCACCGGCACCTCGAAGCCGAAATTCTCGTCCTTGCGGAATTGACCGTTGTTCAGCGTCCCGTCGAGCGCCGCCGACAACAGCGCGCGGGTGGCGCGAATGGGCATCCGCGAGCCTTCGCCATAGGCACCACCGGTCCAGCCAGTGTTCACGAGCCAGCAGGTCGCGCCGTGCTTGGCGATCTTCTCGCGCAGGAGGCGGCCATATTCTTCGGGGCGGCGCGGCATGAAGGGCGCGCCGAAGCAAGTGGAGAAGGTGGGCTCGGGCTCTGTCACACCGCGCTCGGTTCCGGCGACCTTCGCTGTGAAGCCCGACAGGAAGTGATACATCGCCTGCGCGGGCGTGAGCCGCGCGATGGGAGGCAGCACGCCGAAGGCGTCGCAGGTGAGCATGATGATGTTCTTCGGGTGCCCGCCGAGCGCCGTGGCCGAGGCATTGGAGATGTAATCGAGCGGGTAGGCGCAGCGCATGTTGGCGGTCAGGCTGTCATCCTCGAAATCGAGCGCCTTCGTCTCGGGGTCGAAGACCATGTTCTCGATGACGGTGCCGAATTTGCGCGTTGTGGCATAGATCTCGGGCTCGGCTTCCGCGCTGAGCTTGATCGTCTTGGCGTAGCAGCCGCCCTCGAAGTTGAACGTGCCGCGCTCGGACCAGCCGTGCTCGTCATCGCCGATGAGCACGCGGTCGGGATCTGCGGAGAGCGTCGTCTTGCCGGTGCCCGAGAGGCCAAAGAAGATGGCCGTGTCGACCGGATTGCCCGGCGCGTGGTTGGCGGAGCAATGCATCGGCATGATGCCGCGCTCGGGCAGGAGGTAGTTGAGCAGCGTGAAAACGCTCTTCTTGTTCTCGCCCGCGTATTCCGTCCCCGCGATCAGGATGATCTTGCGTTCGAAATTCATCGTCACGACGGTCTCGCTGCGGCAATCGTGCCGGGCGGGGTCGGCCTTGAAAGAGGGGCAGTTGATGACCGTCCAGTCCGCCTCGAACTCGGCGAGCTCCTCGGCATCCGGGCGGCGCAGCATGTGGCGGATGAAAAGCGAGTGCCAGGCGAGCTCGGTGACCATGCGCACGTCGAGGCGATGCGCGGGATCCGCGCCGCCGAAGAGATCCTGCACGAAGTACTCGCGGCCCGCCATGTGCGCGAGGATGTCTTCATAGAGGGCGTCGAAGCCTTCGGGGCTCATCTCCGCGTTCTGCTCCCACCAGATATGATCGGCCACGTTCGCGGTGCGCACGATATGCTTGTCCTTGGGCGAGCGACCCGTGAACTTTCCGGTGGAGACGAGGAGGGTCCCGCCCTGGCCGAGCTCACCCTCGCCGCGCTTGAGCGCGGTTTCGACGAGCGCGGGCTCCGACAGGTTGTAATAGACCGCGCCGAGGCCCGTGATCCCTTGCGTTTCGAGGGTGAATGACGGGTTTACGCGGCCTTGTGCCATGGATCTCGCGGCTCCTTTGATCTCCAGTGAGGGCCACGATATAAGGCGGTGGCGCGCAATAATAGTGCGCGCGCAGCATGTTAGCGATACCAATCTTACGTTTGCGCAAACACGCGGGCCGGGCCCGCCTAGGGCGCTCTCAGGGCGCTCTCAGGGCGCACGCGCCACCCCTGTCTGCTGGGCACCGGTGCGGCGGAGCGGGGCAGGGTAGGGCGGCGGCGGGCAAAAAGTGAGGCAATTAAGCCGCCTTTCATCGTTTTCAGAGCTCACTGGCAGAGAGAACTCATGAGTGATTCGCTTTTCCGTTGATTTTTCGCCCCGCTTCCGCAACGAAGATAGAAAACGGCAGGCAAAAACAGAGCAGTACGAGAGGCATAAAACATGTCCAAGATCGCCCTTGTGGACGACGACAGAAATATCCTGACGTCCGTGTCCATCACCCTCGAGGCCGAGGGCTTCGACGTGGAAACCTATAATGACGGCCAGTCCGCGCTCGACGCGTTCAACAAGTCGATGCCCGACATGGCCGTGCTCGACATCAAGATGCCGCGCATGGACGGCATGGATCTCCTCCAGCGACTGCGTCAGAAAACGACGATGCCGGTGATCTTCCTCACCTCCAAGGATGACGAGATCGACGAGGTCCTCGGGCTTCGGATGGGCGCGGACGACTACGTCAAGAAGCCCTTCTCCCAGCGCCTTCTCGTGGAGCGCATCCGCGCGCTCCTGCGCCGGCAGGAGGCGATCTCGGGCGACGTGGTGGCCGAGACCGAAGAGACCAAGGTCATGACCCGCGGGCACCTGACCATGGATCCGCTGCGCCACGCCGTGTCGTGGAAAGGCAACGACGTGAGCCTCACGGTCACCGAATTTCTCCTGCTTCAGGCACTGGCTCAGCGGCCCGGCTTCGTGAAGTCGCGCGACCAGCTGATGGACGTGGCCTACGACGATCAGGTCTATGTGGACGACCGCACCATCGACAGCCACATCAAGCGTTTGCGCAAGAAAATGCGGACCGCCGACGATGAGTTTTCCGCTATCGAAACTCTCTACGGCATCGGCTACCGTTACAACGAAGAATAAAGAAACCTGGGCGGGGGGATGACGCCCCGATGAGCAACCGAGAGATCGACGTGCGCGATCTGAACAGCGTCCGGCAGGCTGATATCCTGCTGGGCGACGATTGGATTGCGCCCGACGCCACCGTCGAGAAAGAGCTGCAGAACCGGCGCAAGCGCCGCTCCATCATCGCGCTCAATCGCTCGCCGCTGGCGCGCAAGATCATCACGTTCAACCTGCTGGCCCTCGTCATCCTCGTGGCGGGCGTGCTCTATCTCAATCCCTCCCGCGAAAGCCTCGCCTTCCAGCGCGCCACGGGCCTCGTTACCGAGGCCGAGCTCATCGCCGATGTTTTCGAGGCGGGCCTGCCCGCCACAGCCCCTGCGAACCTCGCCACCGGCGACGGGATCGAGGTGGGCGAGGTTCTGGCAGGGCTCGACCTGCGCGGCGGGATCGAGGTCTTCGTCTTCGACACCAGCGAGGCGCTCGTCGCCACGACGGTGGACATGGACCGCGGCGATCCCATTGCCGTGCGCGGCCTCGCGCGGGACGTGCGCTCCACCCTCATCACGGAGTTCCTCAATTCCGTCTGGGACGGCATTTCGAGCCTTCTGGCACCGGCCGATCTCGAGCCCATGCGCATCTCTCCCGAAGAGCAGGTGCGCGCGCTCCTGCCCACCGCGCTCGCGGGCAGCGCCCAGGCCAGCACGGGGCAAAACGCCGAGGGCTCCAGCATCTTCTCCGTGGCCACCCCGATCGAGCAGAACGGTACGGTCGTGGGCGCCGTGGCCCTCGTGAGCGCTGCGGGCGAGATCGACCAGCTCGTGCGCCAGGAGCGCGAGCAGGTGCTACAGATGTTTGTCATCGCGCTGCTCGTCTCCATCGGCCTCGGCCTCGTCCTCGCGTCCACCATTGCCAACCCGCTCTCGGACCTCGCCGCCGCGGCAGAGCTCGGGCGCGACAAGAACGCCCGCAAGATGTCGCCCTCTCGCATCCGCATCCCCGACCTGACCGCACGACCCGACGAGATCGGCCGCCTCAGCGGGGCGCTGCGCGGCATGGTCTCGGCGCTCTACGACCGGATCGACAACAACGAACAATTCGCCGCCGACGTCGCCCACGAGATCAAGAACCCGCTCGCCTCGCTGCGCTCCGCCGTGGGCACGCTCCGCGTGGCCAAGCGCGATGACCAGCGCGAGAAGCTCTTCGACGTGATCGACCACGACGTGCGTCGCCTCGACCGCCTTGTCAGCGATATCTCCAACGCCTCCCGCCTCGACAGCGAGCTGGTGAAGGAGGAGGAGGAGCCCTTCGACCTGATCAACATGCTCTCGAACCTGGCGCAGTATCTGGGGCAGGAAGCCGAGGCGAAGGGGATCGACTTCATCACCGACCTCCCCGAAGGCCCGCTCGTCACGCAGGGTCTAGAGGCGCGGCTGGCGCAGGTCTTCGTCAATCTCATCACCAACGCCACGAGCTTCTGTGGCGACGGCGACGCGATCCGCGTGTGGGCGCGGAAGCGCGAGAACAGGGTCCTCGTCGTGGTGGAGGATACAGGCCCCGGCATCCCCGACGGCGCCCTCCAGAAGATCTTCAAGCGCTTCTATTCCGAGCGGCCAGCGGGCCAGTTCGGCAACAATTCGGGCCTCGGGCTCGCGATCTCCAAGCAGATCGTGGAAGCCCATGGCGGCGTCATCTGGGCCGAGAACATCCGCCCCACGGAGGCGGATCTGACCTCCGATCCGCTCGGTGCGCGCTTCGTGGTGGGCCTCCCTGTCTGATCCCTTCGCGCTGAGGCCGGCCCCCGGCGGCGCGGCCGTGCATCTCCACGCAACGACAGTGGTCCTCGCGGGTCGTGCGCTCCTGATCGCGGGGCCCGCGGGCGCGGGAAAATCCTCGCTGGCGCTCGAGATGATGGCGCTGGGCGCGGGGCTCATCGCCGACGATGTCACCGAGCTTTTCGAGGAGGATGGCGCGCTCTGGGCGCGGGCGCCCGAGGGCCTGCCCGCAGCCATCGAGGCGCGGGGCATCGGACTCCTGAACGCGCCGCTCGCGCCGCCGGCGCCGGTGATGGCCGCGCTCGACCTCACCCGCTGCACTGCAGAGCGCATGCCGCAGGTGCAAGGAATCTCGCTCCTCGGCCATGCTAAGCCCTTGCTTCAAAACACCGAGAGTGGTCCTTTGAGTGCAAAGCTCGTGCAATATCTTAAGCACAAGCCGCTATAGGACACCCATGTCGGAGCCTGTATCTTCTGCGCCGCAGCGCATCGTGCTCGTGACCGGGCCCTCCGGCGGCGGGCGATCGACAGCCATCAATGCCCTCGAGGATATGGGCTACGAGGCCATCGACGCGCTGCCGCTGACGATGATCCCGCGGCTCCTGGCCGGGCCGCCCATGGAAAAGCCGCTCGCGCTCGGCATCGCGCCCGGCGCGCGGGATTTCTCGGCCAATGCCTTCATCGAGGTGATCGACAAGCTCCACCGCGGGGATCACGCGCCCGAGGTCGTTTATCTCGAATGCGCGCCCGAGGTCCTGTTGCGCCGCTATTCGGAGACCCGGCGGCGGCATCCCGCGGCCCCCGAGGAAACGCCCGGCGTGGGCATCGAGCGCGAGATGGACCTCCTCGTCCCGATCAAGGCCCGCGCGGATACCCTCATCGACACCTCCGAGCTCAGCCCCCACGATCTCAAGGCCGAGCTCGAGCGCCTCTTTTCCAGCGAGGGCGGGACCAAGCTCGCCGTGTCGCTGCATTCCTTCAGCTACAAGCGCGGCCTGCCGCGCGGCATCGACATGGTCTTCGACTGCCGATTTCTCAGGAACCCGTACTGGGAGCCGTCGCTTCGCGCCCTAAATGGGATGTCGGGTGACGTACAGGACCACGTGAAACAGGATGCGCGATACGCGCCGTTCTTCACCATGGTCCGCGATCTGGCAGAGCTGTTGTTGCCTGCATACCGCGAGGAAGGGAAAGCGCATTTGAGCATCGCGTTCGGCTGTACGGGCGGCAAACACCGTTCCGTGACCATGGCAGAGCACGTGGCGTCATCCCTTGCGGAAAGCGGCTGGCAGGTGTCTATTCGTCATCGGGAGTTAGAGCGCGCAGGGCAGGGGACGCCCCACGCAGTGAGACAAGGGGACGGCCCGTGATCGGGATCGTAATTGTCGCCCATGGGGGGCTCGCCGCCGAGTACAAGTCGGCGATGGAGCATGTCGTGGGCAAGCAGGCGGGTATCATGCCTGTGTCCATCGAGGCCAGCCATGACCGCGGCTTCAAGCAGCAGGAAATCTGTCGCGCGGCCGATGCCGTGGATGAGGGCGACGGCGTCGTGCTCGTCATCGACATGTTCGGCTCCTCGCCCTCCAATCTCGCGCTCCGCGCCTGCGAGCCGAACGGGCGGCGGATCCTCTACGGGGCCAACCTGCCGATGCTCGTGAAGCTGGCCAAGAAGCGCCACAGGCCCATCGACGAGGCCGTGGCCGCGGCCCGCGAGGCCGGCAAGAAATATATCGATTGTTACCAGGCGGAGCCGCAGGCTACACACTAGCCAATGTCCACGACCCGTCAGCTCGAGATCGTCAACACCAAGGGGCTCCATGCCCGTGCTTCGGCGAAATTCGTCGAAGTTGTCGAGGATTTCGACGCGGTCTGCGACGTCGCCAAGGAAGGGATGAGCGCCGCCGGTGACAGCATCATGGGCCTTTTGATGTTGGCAGCTTCCCATGGCTCCACTATTGAAATCGCCACGTCGGGCCCGCAGGCTGAGGCCCTCGCAGACGCGCTGGAAGCGCTCGTGGCCGACAAGTTCGGCGAAGAGATGTAACCGCGCTGACCCTAGCGCATGACAAGTGGATGGATGTGACCCTTGGTTGATCATTCCCAAACGCCGCCATCGCTCCTGGCGCGCCGCCCGGCGGGCGACCTCGTGGAGCCCGCGCCCACCCCCTATGACAAGCGCAAGCTGAGCTACGCCGGCACCTTCACGAACCCCTGGCAGGCGGGGATCATCCGCACCATGGAATGGTGCACGGGCAAGATCACGCTTTTGCGCCGCATCCGCCAATTCGAGCGCATGGGTCCGGCCACGGGCCAGAACTTCTGGAAGCAGGCCCGCGGCTTCATGGAGATCGACCTCCAGACCCCCGCCGAGGAGATCGCGCGGATCCCCGCCGAGGGGCCTTGCATCATCGTGGCCAATCATCCCCACGGGCTGGTGGACGGGATGATGATTGCCGAGCTCGTGGGCGAGGTGCGCAACGATTACAAGATCCTGACCCGCTCGCTCCTCACGGGCGTGGAAGAGGTCGCCGAATACATGATCCCCGTGCCCTTCGCGCACGAGGCCGACGCGCTCGAAAAAAGCCTCGACATGCGCAAGCAGGCCATGGCCCATCTCGCCAATGGCGGCTGCGTGGTGATCTTCCCCTCGGGCTCCGTCGCCGTCTCCGAGAGCTGGTGGGGCCCCGCGATCGAAGGCGAATGGAACCCGTTCACCGCCAAGATGATCCAGCGCTCCGGTGCCGCCGTCGTTCCGGTGCACTTCCCCGGCCAGAACAGCCGATGGTACCAGATCGCAAACCAGCTCAGCGCCACGCTCCGCCAGGGTCTCCTGATCCACGAGGTGGCCCACAGCTTCGGCAAGCCGCAGCGCCCCGTCATCGGGGAGCCCGTCTCTCAGAAGATCATTGCCGAGAAAAGCCGCAATCCCCGGGACTTCATGGCTTGGCTCAGGGCGCATACGCTGGGGCTCGGCGCCTAATCTTCCACGGGTCACCACGAATTTTTGCAAGAATTCGTGGTCCTGAAACGACAAAGGGCGGCCTGATGGGCCGCCCCTGCCTTGCATTCTGTAGCTTACCTATTGTTCGTTGGCGCTGGCCACGTCGATGGACACGCCCGGCCCCATGGTGGAGCTCAGCGCGACCTTCTTCATGTAGGTGCCCTTGGCGCCCGCGGGCTTCGCGCGGGCCACGGCATCCACGAAGGCGCGCACGTTCTCGACGAGCTTTGCCTCGTCGAAGGACGCCTTGCCGACGCCGGCATGGACGACTCCTGCCTTCTCGGCCTTGAACTGCACCTGTCCGCCCTTGGCTGCTTCCACGGCTTCCTTGACGTCCATCGTCACCGTGCCGACCTTCGGGTTCGGCATCAGGTTGCGGGGGCCGAGCACCTTACCGAGACGGCCCACGATGGGCATCATGTCCGGCGTGGCGATGCAGCGGTCGAACTCGATCGTGCCGCCCTGCACCGTCTCCATGAGGTCCTCCGCGCCTACGATGTCGGCGCCGGCCTCCTTGGCCTCGTCGGCCTTCGGGCCGCGGGCGAAGACCGCTACGCGCACCGTCTTGCCGGTGCCATTCGGGAGCGTCACCGTCCCGCGCACCATCTGGTCCGCGTGGCGGGGATCGACGCCGAGGTTCATTGCGATCTCGACAGTCTCGTCGAATTTCGCTGTCGCGTTGCCCTTCACGAGCTTCACGGCCTCCTCGACGGTCACGTCGAGCTTCTCTGCGAAGGCTTCCTTGGCCGCCTTCATGCGCTTTCCAACCTTGCCCATCTTACTTCACCTCGATGCCCATGGATTTCGCGGAGCCGAGGATGATCTTCATCGCGGCCTCGACGTCGTTGGCGGAGAGATCTTTCATCTTCGCCTCGGCGATCTCGCGGACCTGCGCCACCGAGACCGAGCCCACCGTCTCGCGGGACGGGTTGTTGGCGCCGGATTTCAGCTTTGCCGCCTTCTTGAGGAAGTAGGACGCCGGGGGCGTCTTGATGTCCATCGTGAAGGACTTGTCCTGGTAATAGGTGATCACGGTCGGACAGGGCGCGCCCGGGTCCATCTCCTGCGTCTTGGCGTTGAACGCCTTGCAGAATTCCATGATGTTGATCCCGCGCTGACCGAGCGCTGGGCCCACCGGCGGGGAGGGGTTGGCTTGTCCTGCAGGAACCTGCAGCTTCATCGTGCCAGCGACTTTTTTCGCCATGGCGCGTCTCCTTTTCTCAACGCCCGCCCGTCGCGACGGTGGGGCTTTTTGTCGATGTGGTCCGGCGTTGCGCACGCGTGCGCGCGGCCTCCCACGAGGCGTTCTTGCGAACAGCGCGCTCTTAGTGGAAGGGCGCCGCGCATGCAAGCGTGAGACGCGCGTGCCCCCTGTCCCCGGGACTGAAAGAAAGTCCTACCGAGGCGTGAATTGACCGGCCGAGCGATCAAAGCTCTTTCGTGCTAGGCTAGCCAAACGGCGGCCGGCATTCATCAGTGGAGGGTTTCATGCGGCGGTTCATCATAGGCTTGGTCACCCATGGCGCGGCGCTTGGTTTGGGCTTCGGGCTTGGGGTCTACTTCCTGCCCATCCTCACTGCACCGCCCTCGCCCGATGCGGCGACGCTCGAGGCCATGGCGGAGGACGCCGTCTTCACCGCCGCGTTCCAAGAGGACCTCCGCGGCAACGACCTGCTGCATTGGGGCACCGGCACGGTGAGCCTCACGCCCTCGCAGATCGTGCATACCGGGGAGCTCGCGCCCGGCCCCGACTTCAGGGTCTACCTCGTGCCGAGCTTCGTGGCCCACGAAGACGAATTCGCGCCGCTGAAGGCTCAGAGCCAGATCATCGGGTCGGTGAGGACGTTCCAGGGCTTCTCGCTCGACATCCCCGAGGGCGTGGACATCGAGGCCTACACGACCGTCCTCGTCTGGTGCGAGGCCTTCTCGGAATTCATCGCCGCCGCCCAATACCGCTGACCGCCGGTCTTTCCTCATCAACGAGCGCGCTTTGCCGCGCGCCGGGGTCGTGGCAAGCTGGGCCATGATCACGGAGATCGAGGACTATTTCACCCGCGGCTGCGGGCGCTGCCCGCGCTTTGACACACCAGACTGCGCCACGCGGATCTGGGCCGGAGCCCTGGGTGAGCTTCGCGCCCTCTGCCTGGCGGCGGGTCTCTCCGAACATCTCAAATGGGGCCATCCCTGCTACATGCATGCGGGGCGCAACGTCGCCATCCTCGGCGCGTTTCGCGACAACGTCCGCCTCAGCTTCTTCGACGCCGCGCTTCTCGCCGATCCGGCTGGCATTCTGGAGCGGCAGGGCCCGAACACCGCCCATCCCGACATGATCCGCATCTCGAAGTTGGCCGATGTCAGCAGGCTCGCGCCGACAATCCGCGCCTATCTCGCCGAGGCCATGGACCATGCGCGGGCAGGACGTCGCCCGCCAAGGGAGCGCCGCGAGATCAACCTGCCGGAAGAGCTTATCGAGGTGCTTGATGCGGATCCCGAGCTTGCAGAGGCTTTCCACGCCCTCACTCCCGGACGGCAGAAGAGCTACGAGATCTACCTCGGCGGAGCCAAGAAACCCGAGACTCGCGTCGCACGTATCGAGAGATGCCGTCCGCGCATTTTCGCGGGCAAGGGGGCAACGGAGCGCTGAGGGCGCGCGGGGCGCGATGCGCCCCCGCATACCCTGTGAGACGCTACGAGGCGCGGCGGCGCGCCCCGCGCCTCAGCTCTGCTTGGTGACCTGGGTGTATTCGAGCTCCACCGGCGTGGCGCGGCCGAAGATCGAGACGGTGACCTTGAGACGCTGGTTGTCGTCGTCGACCTCTTCCACGGTGCCGTCGAAATCCTCGAACGGGCCGTCGTTGACCTTCACCTTCTCGCCCACCTCGAAGTGGATCATGAGCTTCGGTGCCTCGGCACCTTCCTCCACACGGCCCAGGATCCCTTGCACCTCGGCGTCGCGCATGGGCATGGGGCGGCCCTGGGGCCCGAGGAAGCCGGTGACACGGTTGATCGAGTTGATCAGGTGATAGCCCTCGTCCGACATCTCCATGTGCACGAGCACGTAGCCCGGCATGAAGCGGCGCTCGGTGGTGACCTTCTTGCCGCGGCGGACCTCGATGACCTCCTCGGTGGGCACGAGGACCTCGTCGATCTGGTCCTCCATGCCTTGCTCCTCGATGGATTGGCGGATCTGCTCGGCGATCTTCTTCTCGAAGTTCGACAGAACGCTCACGGAATACCAGCGCTTCGCCATGGGCCTTGGTCCTCGTCTTGCCCCGCGCGCCAGATGCGCGGGTCCCAGAAACAAATGGGGCGCGCCGTCCTCAGACAAGCGCGCCGCGTTGCGAAGCCATTACCGTGCCGTTGGGGGCAGTTCAAGCCCCGCTCGGAGCGCCTCAGCTCATGAGCCCGATCACGCCGGAGAGCGCCGAGCGGATGCCGAGATCGACGAGGGAGAAGAAGACAGCCGTGAGCGCAGCCATGATGAAGACCATGATCGTCGTCACCACGACTTCCCGGCGCGTGGGCCACACGATCTTGGCCACCTCGGCGCGGGTCTCTTGGATAAACTTGAGCGGGTTCATCGGCGTTCTCTCCGTCTGACCCGGCTCAGATACGCGGGCGCGCCCCCGGTTTCAAGGCATGAAGCCCGGGATGAGGAGGCGCTGCGGCGCCGATGCAGGGGCGTCAGCGGCCCTCTTCGCGCGCCAGCTTCTCGAAGGGATCGCGCTGCAGCTTTTCCTTGAAGGAGAGCCGCTTTGCGGGCGCGGCCTCAGAGGCGTCGCCAGCCGCGTCGCGCTGGCCACCGAGGCCGGAAAACAGGTCGGACACCGAGGAGGTGAGGGAGGAGAAGGTCATGGCAGTCGGTCCAGGTGTGAAATGATCCGTTACCGAAAAATTCACCCTCCATTGCGGCACGAAAGAGACCGGATCAGGACTTTGCAGTGGGATTCTCACGGCCGCGCCGGGCGCAATTCTGGCGGCGTGATGGCTTTGCTGAAAATTGCAGCGGAAGGCCTGGCAGGGGCAGCAGGGTTCGAACCCGCGACCTACGGTTTTGGAGACCGTCGCTCTACCAACTGAGCTATACCCCTAAGGCCGTGGCGGGAGTTACCCCGGCAGGCCGTCCCGTGCAAGCACTCAGATCAGGGCATATGCCATCATAAGGAGCCCGGCGAACCCGGCGATCCACGCGCCCGAGCGGATGAGCGGCACAGCGAAGAGATAGAGCGGAATAAAGAGCGCCCGCGCGATCACGAAGACCATCGCGCCGAAGGTGGCGAGCTCCATGTCCACGTCGCCCGCGCTGCCCACCGGCAGCACCACGGCCTCGCCCGTGAACGCGTTGAGCGCCAGCGCGGCACAGCCGAGACCCACGAAGGCGGCGAGGTTCTCGTTGGAATTCCTGAGGATCCGACGGGCCCGGCCATACATGCCCTCGGCCGGGGGCTCGTCATCGCGGGAGCCGAGGTAGCCGCCATAGCCGATCTGCGGGATCAGGAAGAGCGAGGGCAGGAAGACGGCGAGATAGTGCACGGCAATGCCGGCGATGAGCCAAGTCGTCATGGGAGGGTCTCCGGGCGTCAGAACAAACAGGGAGGGCGCATGGCCCCTAGGCTGCTGTTCTAGCTCCGTGGCCCGGTTCGGAAATGATGCCCGCGTCGAAGAGCCGTGCAATCTCGCCCCCGTCAAGGCGCGCGACATCCGCGAGCACCTCCTCGGTATGGGCGCCGAGCTCCGGGGCGGGGGCGGGCGCGCCACGGGCAGCGCCGTCAAAGCGCGCCGGGCATCCGGGGACAGGGAACGTCCCCAGGCCGGGTTGCGTCATCGTGGTGAAGACGGGGTTCTCCGGACCGAGATCGGGATCGCGCTCGAGCGCCTCCCGCAGGCTCTGGAAGCGTGACCAGGTGAGGCCCTTGGCATCGAAGAACTCGGCGAAATCATCGATCCGGCGGGCCGCGAACCACGGCGCGAGGATCGCGGTGATCTGGTGGCGGAGCTCCCAGCGTGCCCCCTCGTCGCGGAGGTCGCGCCCGCTCTGCGTGGCGAGCTCGGCCATGGCAGCCGCGCTTTCGGTGGCGTCCACGAGGAGCTTCCACTGGCGGCCGGTGAGGCCGATCACCATGACGCGCCCGCCGCAGGCGCAGACGAAATCCTGCCCGTAGGCCCCGTAGAGCGCATTGCCGGCCTTTTGCCGGTCGCGCCGGTTCACGGCGGCGTCGCCGATGAGGCCGAGATGCCCGAGCGCCGCGGCGGCCACGTCCTTGAGGGCGATCTCCACGGCCTGCCCCGCGCCGGTGCGCAGCCTGTGTCGCTCGGCGGCGAGGAGCGCCGTCGTCACCATCTGCCCCGCGAGGAGATCCCAGGCGGGGACGGCGTGGGCCACGGGCGCCTCGGAGCCCTCGGGCCCCGTCATCTCCGGCACGCCGAGGGCCGGGTTGACGGTGTAGTCCACCGCGGGCCGCCCGGCGCGGTCGCCCTTCAGCGTCACGCTGATCATGTCGGGACGCGCGGCGCTCAGCGTCGCGTGGTCGAGCCAGCCCTTGGCCGGCAGGTTGGTCAGGAGGAGCCCGGCATCGGGCCCCGGCGCCGTGGCGATGCGGAACGCGAGCTCGCGCCCCTCCGGCGTGGCGATGTCCACGGCCACGCTTTTCTTGCCCTTGTTTAGGCCGGCCCAGAAGAGGCTTCGCCCCGACGGGGCGAGCGGCCAGCGCCCGGCATCAAGCCCACCCGTGGGTCTGTCGATCCGGATCACCTCCGCCCCCATCTGCGCCAGCGACAGGCCTGCATAGGGCACCGCCACGAAGGCCGAGCTCTCCACGACGCGCATCCCGGTGAGGAGCGGGGTCGTCACAGGGTGCTCTCCCAGATGGCGGTGGCGGTCATGCCCTGGTGGCCGTCCTGCCCGGAGACGAGACGCAGGCCGCCATCGCCGTCTTCGCACGCTGCGAGATCGAGGGGCGCGCCGAGAAACATCGGATGCACGCCGCGGAATTCGAAGAGGCTGGGCGCGCGGCCGCGCTTGTCGCACGCCAGCTCCATGAGCTTGATCGCTTGCAGCGGCCCATGGATCACGAGCGCCGGGTAATGCTCCACGTCGCGGGTGTAATCGGCGTCGTAATGGATCCTGTGGCCGTTGAACGTCACCGCCGAGAAGCGGAAGAGCGTGGCCGCCGTCACCGGCGCGGTGCGCGCGGCATCAGGGGCTGCGGGCATCGGGCGCTTGGCGGGCGGTGTGAATGTCTCGGGTATATCGAGGTAGACGAGGGTCTGGCGCTCCCGCGCGGTGAGGCCCTGGGGCCCGCGGATCTCATGCTCCACGGTCACGAAAGCCATGGGCCGCTTCGGGTTGCCCTTTTCCTCGACGCTCAGGATCGTCGAGCGGCAGGTGAGCGGATCTCCCACCCGTGGCGGGGCGCGGAATTCAAAGCTGCCCGCCGCCCACATCCGGCGGCGGAGTGGCAGCGGCGGCAGGAAGTCGCCACGGCGCGGATGCCCGTCCTCGGCGAGCTCGGCCTCGGGCACGACCTCCGGGAAAGCGAACCAGTGCCAGAGTGGCGGGAGCGCGTCGCCCGCCCGAGGCGCGGCAACCCCGAGCGTGGCCGCGATACGCGCCGCCTCGGCCTCGGAGATCGTCCCCACGGTGTCCCGTGTCCGGCCGACCCAGGCATGGGTGTTGAGCATGTCCATGATGCGCCCTCCCGCAGCGTTGCTTTTGCATCAAGCTGCACGGATCAAAATAAAAAGCAAATGATTTGAATGGGTTAGCGGGATGCAATTGTATACCGAAGCGGCGGGTGCAGGCGCGGCATGCGGATATTGCAGGGAAAATCGGCCCCACCTTCGCAGCTGCAGAAATTGGTATACTTCGGTCCACGTTTCCGCGCGGCGCGGATCCCGGCCGCTGCGCGGTAGAATCAGGCTTTGGGCAGGGCCGCCGCCGCGGCCTCCAGCGCGTCGAGATCCGCCCCGCAGATCGCGGCCTCGTGGGCGAGGATATGGTCGATCGGCCAGTCCCACCAGGCGAGCGCGTTGAGCCTCGCGATCACGGCCTCCGGGAAGCGGCGGCGCACCACGCGCCCGGGATTGCCCGCCACGATGCTGTAATCCGGGGCCACGCCGCCCACCACCGCGCCGGCCCCCACGATGACCCCGTTGCCCAGCACCGCGCCCGGCAGGAGCATCGCCCCCCGGCCCAACCAGCAATCATGGCCCACCCGCGTGGGCCGTGGCGGCCTGGGCGGCATCGAGGCACGCTCCGGCGACATGCCGTCGAAGATCGCAAAGGGGAAGGCGCTGAACCCGTCATAGCGGTGATTGGCGCTGTCGGTGACGAAGCTCACGCCCATCGCGAGGCTGCAGAACTTGCCGATCTCGATGCGCTGCGCGCCGTAGAGATAGGGAAAGAGCCTGCGCCGCATGAGATCGGGCGCGGGCATCTCGTCATCGGAATAGTAGGTATAATCCCCGATGGAGAGCCCCGGCTCGTCGAGCACGGCGTTCAGGAAGACGGTCCCCTGGAAGCGCGTCCCGTCGGGGAAGACGACCGGATGCGTCGTGTCGGGCGATGGAAAGGGCATGGTCGCGAGCAGCTAGCGTGTTTCTCGGTCATGGGCGTGCAGGATCGCGTTCTGCACTGCAGGCTCCATCTCGTCCAAGGCGAGGATGACCTTGCCGTCATGGGCCGCGGCGATCTGCGCGGCGGTCACATCGATCTCGCCATACCCTTCGATATAGACAACAAGGCGTGCGGGATGGACCTTGCGCACCGCGCCCACGCCCACCGTCCCCTCGCGGGCAAAGACCTGCCAATCCTCGGCGATTTCCTTCAGCGACATGGGGCGACCCTCCTCTATGGTGGGTCCACCGTGCCGGATGGCGGGCATTCGGACAAGGAAAACGCCTGAAGGCCCGGCGCAGGAAACCCTGCCGCCTCAGAGCGCGAGCTTTTTCATCATCGCCTTCCAGACCACGTCTTCGATCCCGGTAACGATGGCTTCGAATTCGTCGCGGCGATGCGTCGGCATGTTGTTCCGCGAGATGATCGACATGGAGGCGTTGGCCTCGAAGAGCACAAATTCGTCGTCGGATTTCCAGCCGATGTCGATGCCGAAATAGTCGAGGCCCACCCGCTCGCGCACCGCCGCGCCGAGTTCATGGAGCCGTGTCCAGCTGTCGAAGCGGCCCAGAACATCGAGCTCTCGCTCGGCCTCCTCGGGGCCCCGGTCCACGGAGTGGATCAGCCACCCTTCGCCGTAGAGGATATGCCGCATCATGATCCTGTCCGGGGTGATCACGAGCCGGATCTTGGCCCATTCGCCGGCGGCGTTCTGGAAATCCGTCCACTGCGTCATGTAAATTTCGCGTCCGCCCCAGGCCATCCCGAAGATGGAGCGCCAGTCCTTCTCGGACGAGATGAGCAGCAGTTCCCGCCCCGTATGGGTGCCCGCGGGCCGGATCATGACCGGGTAATCGAAGTTGCCCTTCTTGAAGGCGTTCGTGAAGTCCTGGGGGCTCTTCGGGGAGAACCGAATGCACTTGGGCGCGGTCAGGTGCGGCACGTCGGCGAGCTTGCGCCAGATGACATCGCGGCTGGTCTCGAGGATCTCCCGGGGCGTGTTGAAAACGGGCATGGAGGTGCCGCGCAGGGCCCGGTCCAGATAGGTCAGGGCGCGGCGATATCGGTCGGGATCGGCGAGCATGTTGATCATCCACTGGGCGTCTTTCAGCGCCGTCTCGTCGGGCTCGGGATACCAGGTCTCGCGGCTCTGCTCGGCGAGGCGGTCCTTCATCTGCCGCGGGAGGACGATGCGCCCAGGCATGACCATGAGCGGGGCGCCGTCCGACCCGAGTTTGAGCTTGATGGTGTAGTTGTCGGGGAGCGCGCTGAAGACCATGCCTTGCGTCTGTGCCGGGGTTGGCGTTCCGGTCGCGAGCGTGGGTGCGGCAGGCTGGGGGGCCTTGCGCTCGAGTGCCTTGGCCTTGCGGCGCGCGGTGCGGTTCGGTGTCCGTGCCATGGGGTGGTCCTTGCCCTTCGTCTCTCGTGGCCGGGACGGCCCTCCTTGCGTGCAGTGTCTCAGGCTTGCCCGTCTCGCGCCAGACGGGGCGGGCGCGATGCGCGCGCGCTGTTACACGCAACCCTCACTTGCCCCGCGCGCATGAAAAAAGCCGCCCCCGAACGGGGACGGCTTTTCCGGTCTTTCTGGCGGCGGAGGCCCCGGGTCAGGCCCGGGGCGTGTCCGTCCTTACTCGATGATCGAGCTGACGACGCCTGCGCCGACGGTGCGGCCGCCTTCGCGGATGGCGAAGCGGAGGCCGTTTTCCATCGCGATCGGCGCGATCAGCTCAACGGAGAAGCTCACGTTGTCGCCCGGCATCACCATCTCCGTGCCCTCGGCCAGCGTCACCGTCCCGGTCACATCCGTCGTGCGGAAGTAGAACTGGGGCCGGTAGTTGGCGAAGAACGGCGTGTGGCGGCCGCCCTCTTCCTTCGTCAGGATGTAGGCCTCGGCCTCGAACTTCGTGTGCGGCG